>CAYWZS010000179.1:0-6730 GCA_964462905.1 uncultured Anaerolineaceae bacterium | reverse complement strand
CAGCAGAGCGCAACCCTCGACGTTGAAACAGGCCTGGAACTACTAACAAGCACCGGGCGCATCCTCAACGACAGGGGCCACGCCATCCCGCGCCTAGATGTTCTCGCAGCAGTTAACGCAGTGCCGTCTCAATGCCCAAGGGACCATGTCGGTATTTTCCGTTTAAATGATGCCAACTGGCTACTGGGTAGTCCCATCGGTGAAATCACCTTCCAATTCGGGGACCCATCCGACATCGCATTCGTCGGCGACTGGGACGGCGACGGTGTAGACACACCAGGTATCCGGCGCGGCCTAATCGTACAGCTACGCAATAGCAACAGCGCGGGGGAGCCAGACACTACTTTCAACTTTGGCACCGCTGGCGACGTGATGATAGTCGGTGACTGGAATGGCGACGGCACAGATACGCTCGGCCTATACCGCCCAACCACCGCCGAGTGGATCCTGCGCGAGAGCAACGAACCGGATGCACCGACGATCACATTCACCTTCGGGACGCCGCTAGATGGCACGCCCATCGCTGGTGACTGGGACGGCGACGGCATCGACACTGTCGGCCTTTACAATACGACCGCCGCCCCATGGACCCTACGCGACCGCAACGCCGCCGACAGCCAAGATACCACCTTTAGTTTTGGTAGACCCGCAGAGGACAGAGCGATTATCGGTGATTGGAACGGGGATTGTATTGATACGCCGGGGGTGTATCGGCCCTCAGCAAACCGTGTCTATCTAGGCAACGCCAATTCAAGCGGCGCAGATACTAGCTTTCTACTGGATGAGCCGAATAGCTGGCTAGTCATCGGTGCGTGGTAGCAAGTCCCAACGAGCGTGTGAAATAATGGGGCACACGCTCGTTAACGTTGGGTAAATTGTCATATAATGAAGAAGATGGCGTCATGATTGATATAATTTACTTGTTTTCTGATAAAAAACGCCTTATAATTGATTTAACGTAAGTAAACATATATGTATCAACACTTTCGTGAGGTGAAATCAATGTCATACATCGCAAAACCAACCATCGCTCCAGCCAATGCAGAAATTGTAGGGCAGGCTGTACTGGACTGGGTGAACAACCTCGAAGGCGAAATGACCCGTCCCATCTTCAAGCGTTTCAACCTGGATGCCAACGACATCAACCCGAAAGGCTGGTATTCGCTGGACATCATCGCCCAACTCTACGCCGCTATTCAGGGCAGCCCCAACGGCTCCAATGCACTCGTTGCGATGGGAAAAGCCTCCGCACCACCTGTTGTCGCAATGATGCAGTTCACCTCTCCGCAGGATTTCATCAAACGCAGTAGAGAGCCATTCGTTGCCTCCTTGCGTAATATCCCAGATGAATACGGTTTCCTCATCAACAAAATCAACAATCATACATATGAGGTAACAAATAACACCATCGTTCCCAACAGCATGATTTATGGCTACATCTGGGGCGTTATGGCCGAACTACGCAACAGTATTGAATCTTTCGCCGTGCGTCCCATCAGCGGCTACGAAGACGGCGGCAACGTCGGGGCCACATTCGAGGTGAGCTGGAAGTAACCGCGCATTTCACAACAAATGGTAACGGTAGCAGCGGCGGTGGTGATACCCATTGATTGCGGAGGGAATGCTCTCCGCACAGGTGCGGGTAAAGGTCACTCATTTGATAGCGGATTATGGGGACACACCCAATTTAGTGTGTCCCTTGTTTGTATTCAGGCGGTACAATCAAACCAAAAGATTGTTACGGAAACACCGATGAGTGCCGCAAATCCCAAAATCCTGCTTGTAGACGATGACATCGCCGAGAACCTCGCGCCGCTGTTGGGGCGCTCTAGTTATGCGGTTGCAGGCGATGACGAGCGCGGGCTGGCACAGGTCAAGGGGGTGCCATGCAGAGCGTTGTGGGGCAGGGAACACGGGTCACGCTGCGCTTGCCCACCTCACCGAATCAATAGCCCTTGTACTCAGGTGTTGTTTCTTCGAACCGTTTGCGCCGCACGTCACCAAGCTCTTTTTCAAATTGGCGAAGCGTCTCAAACACCGGGTCGTCGCTCAGCTTTGACCGTCGCATGATTTCGATCAGACCAATAACCTTTATTTCCATGTCGTTGAGATGTTTTTTTGAGACATTTTCGAGTTTCATCACGTTTCTCTGCTTTCTTGTTGAAATCCAGGTTTTATGTTCTAGGCGCGAATGTGACGCCGATGTATACCGCCAAGTTAAATCATGCCACATCGCTTCAGTCAGGATCACGTTGACAAGCTCGTCATGTGTCCAGCCCATGGCCTGCGCTTGCACGCACAAGTCACTCATGCCGGGGTTGAACCCCGGCAACGGTTTCACCTCCAGGATGTACGGCTTGTTACCGTTGGCAACACCCAACCGGAAGTCCACGCGGGCCACGTCCTTGTGCAGCCCGTCACACGGAATACAGCAACCGTCAACGGTTTCAACTCGTTTTCCAGAGCGTCATCCAGGGGTGCTGGACAGTGGTACTGGTGGTCATCCACCAACACGGTTTTCATAGGGTTGGTGCAAACCCCCTTTTCCTCGGCGTAAATGTCGGCGTCTGCGGCCACCTCTAGCACCGGGAAGAACGTCAGCCCGGCAAGGATAGCAGTGTGGCGGGTACGCCCGTTTAACTGACGGGAGGCCGTCGGTCCCAGTTTACCCACGAGGCCGACCATGAGTTCGCGCCCTTCGATGAAGTGCTCTACCAGAATCGGCTGGCGGTAGCGCGTTAACAGCGCCGCGACCTGTTGGCGCAACGCATCCGCTGTTTGCACGATGCTATGCTGGTGACGCCAATACGGGTTCCCTCACAGCTAGGCTTGACGAACAGCGAATACCGTAGTTTACCGGTGTCGGTCATCAGGTTCCCGTCGATGGGGTCGTCCGCCCGCTTGAACACCTGGAACTCCAACATCAATAGTCTATAATACCACAGCAGTCGCTTGGGCATAGGCTTGTCAAGCGACAGTGCTAGTACCTGGATGCCGGTGTAGAGGATGTCGAGCATCTCTAGCAACGCTAGAATTTGCGCCTCGCGCTCATCTCTACGGTGGCCCTCACGGTAAGATGAGTAGATACTCATTTGTTCGCTGCGGAATCTGCGTAGAATCTCTCGATAAGTAATGTAGACGATTGGGACCGTTTCATGATACGACGCACCGGGACATTGGTTGGCTTTCTACTGATTGTGGCGTTTTTCGCCTCGCAGCGGCCAAATACCTTTTTGACGTTACGCAATTGGCTGAATATCGCCGAGCAGATGAGTATTCTGGGGGTGGTGGCGTTTACCAGTACGGTGGTGATGGTGGTGGGGGACTTTGACCTGAGTGTGGGCAGTATGGCGAGCTTGTCTGGGATTATCGCGGCGGCGCTGGTGCAGGCAGAACAGCCGTTGGCGTTGGCGCTGGCGGTCGCGCTTACGGCGGGCTTGATGGGTGGGCTGTTCAACGGGGTGATTGTGTCGTATGTGCGGATTACGCCGTTTGTGGCGACTTTGGGCACGTTGACGATGTACGCGGGGATGGCATTGTTGGTGAGCGATGGGACGACAATCTTTGGACGGGCGATTGGCGATGCTTTTGGGGCGTTTGCGAGTAGTGGGATCCCAGTGGGGACGGTGAATGAGCGTTTGGTAACGCTGTCTAACCTGACGTTGCTGTCGTTGGGGGTGTTCGCGGTGATCTGGGTGGTGTTGGAGCAGACGGTGTTTGGGCGGCGGCTGTATGCACTGGGGGGAAACTACGAGGCGGCGCGGCTCAGTGGGATTCGGGTGCGAGTGCTGCGGTTGTTGGCGTTTGCGTTTAGTGGGTTGGGGGCGGCTATTGCCGGGTTGATGCTGGTGAGCCGTTTGGAAACGGCGAACCCGACGCAGGGAAGCGGGCTAATGCTCCAGGCAATTGCAGCGGTGTTTCTGGGGATGACGATGAGCGAGGAGGGGGAGCCGCATGTGGCAGGGACGCTGTTGGGTGTGTTTATCCTGGGGGTGTTGGCGAATGGGTTGCGTTTGATGGCGGTAGACTCTTATATCCAGCAGGTGTTGACGGGTTTCATTATCTTGTTGGCGGTATCGATCAGTAGTCTGAGCCGACGTGGGGGATGATGGATTGCTGATGTCCGTGATTACTTAAGATACCATTTACATGAAGAAAGTAAACATTCAACCTCAATCCTAACAAAACTATGTCATTTGTAGCGTGGCCCCCCGCTGGTTATCGATCGTTTACTCCTGTAATATAAAAGTGTGACGCACGCGCCGATGTGTCGCACATCAACGATAAACCAAAGTTAGATGCGATATCAGAATACGGTGCTCAATGTTGTGATCGATGGCTGTTTCTGTTGCTCCTGGGACAAGGGTATTCAAATAGGTTGGAGATAATCACCATGCGAAAAACACGCTTCGTTATCATTGTTTTCTTAATGATTGGTGCCATGTCAATTCCTGGCATGATGGGGAATGGATTTGAGCAAGTGACGGCTCAAGATGGGGAGTTTACAGTTGGCCCGCAGGCTGGCGAGCTTGGGCCAACGGGCAGTTTGGCCTATGCTGTTTTGATCTGTCAGTATGCTGGGGACACCATCGCCCAGACTGTTGTGGACCAGGTCACGGGTTTGTACACCGGTACGGGAATCGCGGCAATGCCAACCTTCTTCGGTGATATCTCCTATGGGCAGTTCAACCTTGATGGTTCGACCTATGAGGGAACGTTTACGCTCACGGGGGCGAGGGGGTCATATGCTACTGCCCTTGATGTCGCTGAGGACTGCGCAGGTGAGGCCGATAGTGAGGTGACCTTCGCCAATTACGACGGGATAGTTTTCCTGGTGAACGATAACACGACCCTCATGCAAGCGGGTAAGGATTTCCCGCTTACGGCTCTAGGCGGACAACCCTACAATATTAGCGTTGTCCCGGAAGACGAGTGGTTGTCTGCCCGGAACGCTGCGAGGCAGTTGGCTACGTCGTTTGGCCTGGTTTCGACCTCTGCTGGCCCGTCGACGAATCCCCAGTTAGCTACGGATAACCCTTCTCCCTGGGATTTTCTCAACGGGTGGGACTTTAAAAATGGGAACTCTGTTGGAAGTACCCTGACCGATGGGACATATGGCGATTTGCCACAGGGGATGAGTGCGCGGGTGTTGGCAGAGGATACGGGGTGGATTCCTGATATTCACGAGGAAACCGTTGAGATTGATACATCACGCGAAATTCAGTTGACGAAGATCAACGGCGTGGCGACAGCGGTGGACCGTTTTATTCGGATACCTGTGGACGTGGGGGGAACGGTGTATTACACGGTTGAGGTCCGTAAGCAGGAGGGGTATGACCAGAACCTTCCGGGTGCCGGTGTCATTATTCACAACGTGGACACGCAACGTAGCACAGGGGTTGCGATGCAGGTGGTGGACCCGGATAGCGACTTGGACCTGACGAATGCAGTCTGGGGGGTGGGTGATGTGTTTACGGACACCAGCCTGCCTGATGGGGGTATCAAAATTGAGATTCTGTCCACGGATAACGGGGACACCTTTGCTGTATACGTGACGAATCAAGTTGGTATTGGTCAGGAACGCCCGCCACAGGTGACGGGGCTGAATGTAGCCGAAAATATCGTCATCAGGGATTCGAACCAGGCGAATGGGTTCGATTACCAAGTTCGGCTTGAGTGGCCGGACGTGGTGGGTGAGGAGTCGTATCGTGTCTATTGGCTGGACGATGCGCCTGATGAGGGAGATGACCAGGAGTGGACGGTACGCCAGTTTGGGGTGGTCGCCAATGCTGGAGAGACAACAGTGACATCTGTTGATGAGGGTTTGGAATGTGCCACGACTTATTACTACCAGGTGCGCTCCAGGAACGAGGGACGTGAGTCGTTGTGGGGTAATGTTGAGAGTGTAACGACGGGGGGGTGCCCAGGTGACACCAATGGCGATGGTTATTATACCCCGATAGACCTCGTCTACGTTGCGAACCGACTGGGCACGACAGATGTCAAAGCTGATGCTACGGCTGATGGGACCGTGGACGAGGGAGATGTACAGTTTGTGCTTGACCGACTGGGGACCGGCGACGGCCTGGACTAAACGGTTTCGGCCTACGGCACAACAGAAGTAAAGCAGAATGGGCGGCGCTTGTGTAAAGCGCCGCCCGTTTTTTCGTTAGGGAAGCCAGAAGAGGTTGCCGTCGCTGGCGGGGATATTTTCGCTGGTGATTTGTTGGATAACACCGACACCCGCGACATCTACGATGTAGATGGCGCGTTCGCCACCGACATCGCCGAAGAACGCGAGGTAGTTGCCGTCTGGGGACCACGAGAGTTGTTCGATGAGGTATGGCGGGTTCGCGACTTCGCGGTCGTTGCCGTTGGCGATAGTGACGACGCGAATTTTGTCTGGGGCGGCGATATAGGCCATCTCGGTGCCGTCTGGCGACCAGACGGGGGCAACGTTGTCGCCGGAGCCGTTGGTAACGCGTTGCAGGCTGGAGCCGTCGCGGTTAATCATGAAGATGTCGCTGCCGTTGGCGGTGCGCTGCCAGAAGGCGAGGCGCTCACCGTTTGGCGACCAGGTTGGATCACCGAGTTCGCTGCTGACGGTGTGCAGGGTCGTTTTGCCTGTGCCATCGAGGTTACTCCAAACAATGGTATAGGCGTCTGCTTGGGATTCGAGGTAGGCGATCTGGGTGCCGTCGTTGGAGAGGGTGGGTTGGGTGTTGGGGTG
>CAYWZS010000178.1:0-6733 GCA_964462905.1 uncultured Anaerolineaceae bacterium | reverse complement strand
GAAGGAGATCGGAGAGAAGCGTGGCATTGTAGGCAATGATGCAATTGGTGAGCAGACGACTGCATTCCTGCCACAGATTTTGTTCATAAGGGGTGCGAAACCGGAGCTTGCCAAAGTTGGCATAAGCAACCGCTTGTCGGAGCTAATGATAACTTCCCCCGCGATTCAAGCGCAGGCGAAAAAGCCGCTGCGTGACACGGCGGCGGTCAACGCGACGCGCCATGCCATCTATGACATAATGGCCGAACCCGGTTTTCCGTTGGAACTCGGCACAGGTGGACAGACCAAGCACAATCGCATCAAACAGGGCGATCCGAAAACACACTGGCTTGACGGTATGTATGTGGGTGAAAGCGGCGAAAGTGTTTATGTCGCACCAAACCACCAACCTATTTGCATTCAAGCCACAGGACGTCAGTCGCGTCAGATGTGCTGTGTGGACAAGTTCGGCTTTCCAAGAACGACAGCCAACCAAGGGCCGCTTCCAGAAGGATTTTCAAACAGGCGATTTGGTCATCTCCCCTGTGATCAAAGGTAAAAAAGCGGGACGCTATATGGGTCGCGTTGCGGTGCGCTTATCTGATAGCTCCAACATCACAACCGTCAACGGCACCGTTCAGGGGTTCAGCCACAGATATTGTCGGGTTATCCACCGCCCCGACGGGTACACGTACCTATCCGCATAGCCGGCTAAAGACAAATAACCGGGCGGTGGAAACCCTCATGTTGAAGTTGGTCGGCTGTTTTTGTGGCGAAAAATGCACGGCATTCGCGGTTGTCGAGCGGCAGACATATGAAATGGCCGGGAGCCGTCAGGCTGCACCGGTTGGGAAAAATCTCGCCAGATTCGCGTTAGGGGTGGCTATCGGTGGCGCGTGTTCCACGCCTCATGCGTGAGGCAGACGATCTCCACCTCATAACGGTAGAAGTCCATCGTGGCGAGACCACTCGGCATCGTGCACGTACAGCAGCAACAGCGCGATCTGCCGCCCCCGTCACTGGATTACCGCCGCTGCTCGGATAAAACGTCACCTGCATCTCGACATCCCCGCTACCTACGGAAAGCTGTTCCCCAGTTCTGCCAGAACCGCGTTTACGTCGGCGGTCGTGACCAGACCGTCGCCGTTGACATCAGAGGGCTAGCGGGAATCGGGCGAGGCGACCAATATCACACCATCCGACCGCTGAGTGGCCTCGCGCAGCGCGTTTTCCCAGTCGGGTGTTCCCGCCTTCAAGCCGATCTTGCCGATCCACACGTTGACATCCCGTGCCTGCAAATCACGGGTGAGCTGCTGTACAAACGGCAGGTTCATCCGCGAGTACGAGATGAAGATGTGCGCCCCATCGCCCGCCGCCTCGACAGACTCAAACGGCGTTTCGGTGTGTTCGCGGGTAATCGCGTTGATATGCGGTCGATCTATTGTATGTCCTGCTGGTTTACAACTTCACTTGCGTGACCAGATGCGCAACAAGTTCAGTCTGGAATTTTGTGTTGTTAACGCTGTTTTGATGAAGACCCTGCGCCGTGAACGCGGTATCCACGTCATGCGCCTGTGTATGCTGATAACAATGTCTCTGCCGCCGTCAACGACAGCACCAGCGGGTTCGTTGCCAGTGCACGAACCATACCTGCATGGTCCTCATGCCAGATAGCCTCCGCTGACACCCATTGATAGGATGCCAACATCTGAAGCAAGCCAACAACCTCAACCGGTAACGACGGTTGAGCAAGTGGTTTTGCACCCGCTTGTTCCAGCCGTGCCGGGACTTCCACCACGCGGTCTAGGGCAAAGTCTGGCAACGCCGCACGATTGGGAACATTTAGCGTGTGGATGCTTGAGTCTTGCGTGACCAGCCCGCGCAATACCTCCACCGCCATATCCCCGAACAGCGACCCACCACGCACATGCGTCAGGCGCGGTTCATCGGCAGCAATCTGTTCTTTGAAGTGCTGATAGTAGCCCGGAAGTGCCGAGATAATCTGCTGGGCGCGGGTTTGCGGCGCAGCTTTGGCCTCCGTAACTGTTTCCTCGCGGTAGTAATAGTATTGCAGGTAGCTGTTGGGCAGGCGGCCATACACCCGGGTGAGCTTAAACTGACGCTTTATGCGGTTGGACACATCTTCTCGAGCCATCACCCTATCGTAGTGGTCCATCAGGACACTCACCCCGTCCGTACCGTTGATCGTAAAATGTGTGCTCCAGGTGGCGTGGTTGAGGCCAACGGACTCCAGATCAATCACAGCGTCAGGCATGTCCAGCGCATGTTGGAGCTTCTTCGCATCGTCCTTGCTCTGGTCGCAGATACTAATGCAAGGCACATCGCTGAAGTGCGTGACGGCCTCCGCGACGATCTGTGTCGGGTTGGTATAGTTAACCAGAACCGCATTCGGGGCCAGTTCCTCAATTTCCGCGACAATCGCCTTGATAACCGGCACAGTTCGCATGGCAAAGAAGAAACCACCGGGACCAATCGTCTCCTGCCCGATGATACCGTGTTCTAGCGGGAGCGCCTCGTCCCGGTAACGTGCTTCGAAGCCACCTTCTCGAAAGGTCGTCAACACATAGTCTGCGTCGGCAATCGCAGCCCGGCGGTCAGTAGTGGCGGTAATGTTTAAATCAACGCCAGCATGAGCGACGAGTTTTTGTCCTAAGCGATGAATAATCCCCAATTCACGCTCGGCGATGTCCATCAGTGCCAATTCCGCACCAACGAAAGCATCTGCGTTCTGTATAAAGGCGTGAAGCAAGCCGGGGGCGTAGGCACTACCCCCACCTATGATTGCAATTTTGACAGCCATTGTTGGACCTCCTGGTTTGTGGGGGCGGCAGTCGCCCCGCCAACTCGGGTTGTAGAGAGCGCACCACAGACCGCGCCATACTGCAAGCACTCGGTGAGCGGCGCATCCTGTGCGTAACGAAACAGGAACCCTGCATCAAAGGAGTCTCCAGCCCCAGTGGTATCAACCGGAGTAACAGGCACCGCAGCGACCTGTTCACGGTGGGTTCGGCTGTAGGCAGTGGCTCCTCGTTTCCCCTGCTTGAGCACAATCTGCCCCCGCTGCATAGTTGAAGCCACCTGCACCAAGGCCACCTCAACATCATCCGTCCCCGCGATGTGACACAACTCGGACTCGCTGGGCAAGAACACATCCAACTCGGCAATCATGGCCCGCAGGCGCGGGTCGCGTAATGCGTCCTCGTCCCAGCCCGGGTCCATAGAGACGGTTAGCCCAGCCTCGTGGGCGATGCGCGGCGCGTTCGGATTTTCCAATGCCGCCAGAAAGCTCGAGATATGCAGGTGCTTGGCACTGTGTTGGGCCAGCAACACCCTCAGATCAACCGTGGCTTCTGGTCGCTCGAAGCGCGTAACAAACGACCGATCCTGCGGGAAGGACAGCACGACTGTCACCTGGGGCAAGGGATGTGGGTGTTGCCGAACCAGGGTGCGGTCAATGTCCATGTCGTCTAGCATCTGGCCCATTGCGCGGCTCACCAAATCATTGCCGAGATCCGCTACAAAACCGACATTTGCGCCCAACCGCCGTAAACCCGCCGCGACAATCGCCGTCCCACCAATCGTAATCGTGAAGTCCTCACTGAAAATTTCTGTGCCGAGTTGTGGCATTCCCGGCAATCCAGTGAAAATCAGGTCACAAAACAGCGGTCCATAGACAATCACATCGTAGCTCATCCATCGTTCCCCAATAACAAGCGCTTGGCCTCATCATAGTATGGTGACGCAATCGGCCCCTCCAATAACGGATCACCTGTAGCCTGCATCCAAGCAAGTAGACGTTGGCGCAGGTCGCGCTCGATATCGTGATAGGCAGCTTGCCCCGCGAGATTCTCCCGTTCGACCGAGTCCATTTGCAGGTCGGGGCGTTCCTGCGTCAACCCCAACTGCTTGATTGGCTCGACCGCTTGTGTCGTCACATGCTGCATCCCAATCTGGGCGATGTGATAGCCTGCTTCCTGTAGCAGTCGCGACAGATGTAGCTCGCCATCGTGCATTCGCCAGTTAAAGGGGGGATGTGCTAACCCGAACATCCCGTTGGCGTGGGCGTAGCGCTCGGCACGGCTAGAGCAACACTGCGGTGCAGTGCCGAAACTGTTCTTGAAGCGCACGCCCGTCGCCGCGATTCGGTCCAGATTTGGGGAGGGCACACCGTCCCAGCCGTAGCAGGCCAGGTGTTGCCCCAAGTCATGACAATCGATCATTACAAAATGGGTCATGACATTAACCTTTCACGGCTCCGGCAGTAAGTCCGTCTACAATTCGGTTCTGGAAGATAAGCACCAAAACCACCAACGGAATCGTCACCACCATTGCCGCCGCCATGATCTCCGCAATCGGCTCTTGGCGCGACACCGCCCCACTAAACTGCGCGATAGCGACCGGGGCCGTCTGCGCGGACGGCTCTGTGATGGTGAAGTTCAATGCGAATAGATATTCGTTCCACGAGCGTACAAACGCCAGCAGTCCGGTTGTCACTAGGGCCGGGGCCGTCAGCGGCAACAAGATCAACCGGAACGCCTGGAAAGCAGTTGCACCGTCCACAATGGCCGCCTGCTCAATCTCAGCGGGCAACCCCCGGAAGAAGCTAGTCATCACCCAGACGGTAAAGGGCAACGTGAACACCGGGTATGTCAGAATCAGTGCGAACGGCGTCCCAAACACGCCCACCTCATTGACAATGGTGTACAACCCGGAGAGAATCGAAATCTGCGGGAACATCGTCATCGACAACATGAGGTACAACAACGGCACCCGCCCACGAAAGCGCAAGCGCCCGAGCGCATAGGCCGCAAACGCGCCAACCGTCAACGAAAGCAGCGTGGTTGCTGTCGAAACGACAATCGAGTTTCGAAGCGCATCAACAAACGTATTGTCGCGGAACACATAGCCGTAGTTCTCCAGCGTCGGTTCCTGTGGCGAATACGTCGCCCGCTGGAACATCTCGTTTTCCGTCTTAAACGAGGTGTTGAGCGCCCAGTAAAACGGGAACAGCGCATAGACTGCAACTATCGCCACCAGCAGGTACAGTACGATCTTCTGGAGGATTTTCATCAGTCAGTCTCCACGTTCAACATACGGACATAGAGAACAGCAAAGGCACCGATCAAAATGAAGATGATAATGCTCACTGCTGAGGCGTAACCGTCCCGCTGGTTGTTCACCAGGACTTCGTAGTTGTAGGTCGCCAGCGAAAGCTGACTGCGGCCAAAAAGCACATTGAACAGGTCGAACATGCGGAGCGCGTCCAACATCCGAAACACCAGCGCCACCGCAATCGTCGGGCGTAGCAGCGGCAACGTCACGGAGACAAACCGCCGAAATCGAGATGCACCGTCCACGGCTGCCGCCTCATAGAGCGACTCAGGAATCGTCTGTAGGCCCGCCAGCAGCAACAACGCCATAAATGGCGAGGTCTTCCATACATCGACCATAATCGCTGTCGGGAGTTGCAACGCCGGGGCCGAAAGCCACGCCTGAGGCGTGTCAATCCAGCCCACGTCCATCAGCACGCGGTTGAAAATGCCCGCGCTGGTGTCCTTTAGCATCAACTCCCACAACCGCGCCGAAACCACTGTTGGGATTGCCCAGGGTATTAGCATGACCGCCCGCATCAACCCACGGCCTGTGAACCTGGAGTTGACGACCAGTGCCACAAACAGGCCAATAACCAACTCCAACGTGACGGAGGAGACCGCAAACACGATGGTCGTCCCCAGCCCTTCCAGGAAGTCATCATCCAGGCCACTCAACGCAACGGCGCGACGGACCTCCCCACCTGGCATTGGAATCAACCATGAGGTGCGATAACCCGCCTCCAAATACTCGCGGTCGATAGACTTCCAGCGAATTGAGCCGTCATCGCGGACACGGCAGGCTCCCGTATCGTCGTCCAGGCGGCAGGTGACGGTGTCCAGCCGTATATTTAACAGGTTGGCGTAATTTTGCAAGCCAACGAAGGACGGCACCGCTGCGCTGCCGAAACGCTTGTCCGTCAGGCTACGGATAAAGGTCTGCTCCAACGGACGCGCCGCCACAAACACAAAGATCACCAGGCTGGGAATGAGCAGATTCCAGGCAAAGCGTGTGCTCTGCGCGTTGAGGGGTTCCTGACCACGAAAAGCATCGCGGATATTCTGGTTTAGCCAGAACCACGCCGCAAACAAGACCGCCGAAGCCACAACTGGCAGTAACATCGGCTGGAGCACCGCCGGGAAAACCGCCAGATCATCCGACCGTAGGCCGCGCAGCGTCTGGTAGAAATTCAGCAACGCCAACAACACGCCACCCACGGCCATCCACATCAGAAACAACTGCGCCCAACGTGCAGCCAGGATGTCCCCGGATCTTAAGCGCCACCCCAGCGAAATAAAGCTCCCGCCCGCAACGACCAGTAACCCCGGTAACACCAGGCCCAACTCACTGAGAAAGGCCAGGATCAGCGAGGGGGGTTCGCCGTCAGCGGTGCTCCAGCTCAGCACGTCCTGGATAACCGTGTTACCTGTCACTGCCACTAACAACACACTAAATGATGCTAAACCCAACAACGCAAAAAACAAACCATATAGATTAGCAACCAATGGGTTATGGTTGGTAACGACATTGCTTTGTACGACAGCCGTCGTGGTCATCAGTTTGGCTCCGAATAAAATAAAAATTTATTGTGATGGGCTAAAAAAGTTCTGTTCGGGGTGATGTGGAACTGTGATGAGGCAAG
>CAYWZS010000177.1:0-6807 GCA_964462905.1 uncultured Anaerolineaceae bacterium | reverse complement strand
GCGATACGGGCCTCATCTTCGATTACAAGTATACGTTCACCCGGCATAATGGCTTCTATCCTCAAATTTGTGTCAGTGTCAGCTTCTCATTATGGACCAAATATGAGAAAATTGCATCGGTAAGCTGTACATGAACCAGAAAGGGAAATATAAGGGGGCCATTAGGTCCATAAATTGTTGGGGCTTTCCTACTCCCTTCGGATAATTTTTCGTTTGTGCCCTATTCATCCTCGCGCCGCGACAACGCACGACAGCAACTTTTAGGATTGACTCTGGGGCGATGATAAGTGCGTTTTATCGTAGAAATTTGTATACTCAGGGGCAATTCGACCGTGAGTTAGCTATAGTCTGATGAATAATCCTAAAAACACCTTTAAGGTTCTCATTATCGGCGGTGGGCCAGCAGGCATGGCAACCGCCTTAAACCTCGTTGGGCGCGACCCATCCCTGCTCGACGAGATCGTGATCCTGGAGCGTGAGGCCCACCCCCGCATGAAGTTGTGTGGTGGGGCTGTCACCTACCACGGCGCGGAGCAACTGGCGGCGCTGGGTGCCAAGATTGACGCACCGGTGTTCTCCGTAAATAAACTGCTGTTCCGTCTCGGCCAGCTAGAGTTCGCCGTCCCCTTCCCAGACTCCATGCGGATTTTTGAGCGGGAGGCGTTCGACTCGGCGCTGTATAAGGTGGTGTGCGAGCGCGGGGTCCACCTGCGTGACCATCATCGCGTGCTAGACCTGCACCGCACCGAGAGCGGCTACAAGGTCATTACGGACCAGGGCGACTACTGCGCGGATGTGGTGGTTGCGGCGGACGGAGCCAACAGCACCGTGCGTCACAAGCTCGGCATGTTCAGCAAGGTGGGGGTGGCGCGGCTGCTGCGCGTACTGACGGACATCCTGCCGCAACATCAACACCTGTGGGATGAACGGGCCGCCATCTTCGACTTCACGCCCATTCTCCACGGCATCCAGGGCTACATGTGGGATTTCCCTTGTTACAAGGCGGAAAAGCCCACCATGAACTACGGCATCTTCGACAGCCGCTTCGACCCCGTCCCCCTACAACAACGCGCAGGCGGCCACGGCCACTTCAAGAACATCTTCGACGTGGAACTCGCCGCCCGCGATGTGGACCTGGACGCGCTCACGCTGCGCGGCCATCCTGTGCGCTGGTTTCACCCAGACAACACCTTCGCCAAGCCACATGTGTTGCTCGTCGGGGATGCCGCCGGGGTAGACCCCCTGTTTGCCGAGGGGATTTCGTTCGGGCTGGAGTACGGTGTCCACGCGGCGGACGCAATTTTGGAGGCGCAACGCACGGGGGACTACAGCTTCAGCACCTACCGCGAGAACCTGCTCAATAGCCACATGGGGCGCTTACTGTCTCGTCGCGCCTATGTCGCCAAGCACCTCTACGCCCACCAACACCCGTGGTTCTGGCGTTGGCTGTGGCGGGCGGCTGCTGTGTCTCCGCACGTCGTCCAACAGCAGATCGGCAACGCGCTGGCCCTGCTTCCCCCCGTCCGCCAGTGAGCCTAACGGGATATATCCCAAAAATATCCCAAATTTGGGATAAAAAGGGGGTATATCCCAAGTTTATCCCACATATTCCGTCCCGCCTCGCTTTTCGTTGTGTGCAAGGCAGCATCAACGGTATACTCTGGGTATTGTGCTTAAACGGTATTTAACACTTTTTTGACTTGTGAGGTTATTCACTAGCCATGACCGACACACCAACGGTGCTGGAGGTGCGCGGGTTGACCAAACGTTTCCCAGGCGTACTCGCCAATGACCACATTGACCTCGAACTCAAACGGGGACAGGTGTTGGGCCTTTTGGGGGAAAACGGCGCGGGCAAATCCACCCTGATGAACATGATTTACGGGCTGTATGCCCCGGACGAAGGCGAGATCTTCGTGCAGGGGAAATCAGTGAAGATCAAAGACGCCAACGACGCGATCCGCCTGGGGATTGGCATGGTGCACCAGCACTTCCAACTTGTCCCGGTGTTAAGCGTGACCGAGAACATCATGTTGGGCAATGAGAGCGTGCGCGGCGGTTTCTTTCGCTTTCTGGACCGCCCCCGCGCCCGTGCGCGTATTCTGGAAATTGCCGACCAGTACGGCCTGTCCGTGGACCCCGATGCGCTCGTACAGGACCTCCCCGTGGGCGTGCAGCAGCGCGTGGAGATTATCAAGGCGCTCTACCGTGAGGCCGAGGTGCTCATCTTAGACGAGCCAACAGCCGTGCTCACCCCCCAGGAGACAGAAGGGCTGTTCGAGATTATCAAGACGTTGGTGGCGCGTGGTGTGAGCCTCATTTTCATCAGCCACAAGCTCAAAGAGATTAAACGCATCTGCGATACAGTCACCGTGTTGCGTGGCGGTAAGGTCGTCGGCTCGGCAGACCCTAAAACCGCAACCCAGGCGGAACTCGCCTCAATGATGGTGGGGCGCGAGGTATTGCTCCGGGTGGAAAAGGCCCCGGCAACCCCCGGCGAGGTCGTGCTGGAGATCAACGGGCTAAACGCGCCAGACGACCGGGGCCTCCCTGCCATTCGTGATCTCACGCTTGAAATTCGCGCCGGGGAAATCTTGGGTGTTGCGGGCGTGCAGGGCAACGGCCAGACAGAACTTGTCGAGGTCGTGACCGGGCTACGCAAGGCGGAAAGCGGCCACATCCGCATGATGGGCCGCGACATCACCCAGGTAAACCCGCGCCAGGTGACCGAAACAGGCGTGGCCCACGTCCCGGAGGACCGCCAGAAGAACGGCATGATTGCCGCCTTCCCCATTACCGACAATATGGTGCTCCAGACCTACTACAAACAACCCTACAGCCGGGGCTTGGTGCGCGACGACCGTGCAATCGACCAGAATGCCGGTGAGCGCGTGAGCGAGTATGATGTCCGCACGCCCAGTATCCACGCGCACATGAGCACGCTCTCCGGCGGGAATCAGCAGAAGGCCATTATTGCCCGTGAGTTCTCCCGCAAGAGCAAGCTGTTGATCGTCGCCCAGCCCACACGCGGCGTCGATGTCGGCAGTATTGAGTTCATCCACAAGCAGATTGTCTCTATGCGGGATGCCGGGACAGCGGTGTTGCTCGTCAGCACGGAGTTGGACGAAATTCTCTCGCTGAGCGACCGTATCGCCGTGATGTACGCCGGGCGGGTTGTCGGCACGTTGGACGCCGCCGACGCGGATCGTGAGTCTGTCGGCCTGTTGATGGCGGGCATCACGGGTGACGCCAAGCCGAAAACGGGGGTGATGGCATGAGCGAGGCGACCGTAAGCGAACGTCGCGCTGGGGGACTGGGCTGGGGCCAGATTTCCAAGCGCCTCGTGCCAGTGTTTGCCGTTATCACGGCGTTGATTCTCACGGTCCCGCTAATGGCCCTCACGGGGGGCGGCGGTGTCGCTGGGGGACTGTCCATCGCCGGGCGTGCCTACGCGGGGATGGTGGAGGGGGCGCTGGGGATCGCCATCAATGACCGCGTTAGCCCGGACAACCTGGACCTCGTCGCCCAGTTTGCCGCCCCCCAGGATTTAGAGGTTAGCCAGGCCGGGCGGGTCGGGCGACAGGTGTCGTCTGTCAGCGAACTGGGCGTGGAACGCGCCCTGCGTTACGGCGCACTCGTGGCGAGCCTTGACCTCGAAAACGAGGAAGTCGAAGCACTAGCAGGCCGGGCGCTAGACATCCAGACCATTGGCGTGGACACGCTCACTGCCATGACCCCACTCATCAACGAGTTGGGCGAGGCTGACCGGGGAGATGTCCGCGCCTTGGCGGAGAGCTACCGTGCTGTTCCCGACGAACTAAGCGCCGAGGCACGGGCGGACATTGAGGCACTCGCCCCGTCTGCGTCCGAGATTGCCGACGCCGACCTCATGGCCTACATGCAGATTGTCCACACAGAGGGGGTTGTCTCGCTGGGCCGGGTACTAGAGGCGGTTGACACCCTCACCGCACTGGACGCCGCCCCCGGCAGCACGAACTTCAACACGTTGGTAGAACTGGTTGATGTATCGCTACGGGAGGTGAGCGACGCCTACGAGATCGCACAGGCAATGGAAATTGCCGGGATTGCCCCGGCACAAGCACCAGAGCTAGAGGCACAGTTGCGTTTGTTTGGCGGGATCGCGGATGAGATCGCGTTCGAGTCCGAGGTGGTCGCCGACGCCATCAACGACGAACTTGAGGCCGTCCAGGATGACTTTCTGCTGGTGCGCCGTCCAGGGGACCGTGTGTTCATCGTGGAGAGCCGGGGTGTGTCTGGCATCACCTACGACGACCAGAACACGCCGGAGGACACCACCGACGACCAGCCGGACACCGTCTGGATGCGGCTGGGAAGCAGCGCGCTGCTGTTCTTCCCGCGTGAACTAGAGGGCATGATCGTCCGCAGCATCCCGTTCATCATCGCGGGGCTGGCGGTTGCGCTTGGCTTCCAGGCCGGGCTGTTCAACATCGGCGCGGAGGGCCAGCTTTACCTGGGCGCGATCTTCGCCGTGTGGGTTGGCTATAGCGGCTTCTTCATCGGGCTGCCCTTCTGGGTACACATCCCGCTTGTGATTTTCGCGGGGATTCTCGGTGGGTTGTTGTGGGGCGCGATACCTGGGGCGCTACGGGCCTACACCGGGGCGCATGAGGTTATCACGACGATTATGCTGAACTTCGTCGCCATTCGCCTTGTAGACTGGCTCGTCCGCACCGAGGGGCTAATGCTAGCCGAGGGCGCGTCCGTCCCACAGACGCCCAACGTGCTCGACAGCGCCCGCCTGCCCCGCTTCGACCTGCCGCTGTGGTTTTTTATCGCGGCGGGGGGCATCTACGCCGGGCTGCTGCTCTACCAACGGCGGGAACGCATCGCCGCCAATACACAAGCAGCCGTCAGCCCGGTTGTGGGCGGCCTTGTTGTGATCGTGGTCGGCTGGTTCCTGAGTTGGATCACCGTGCGCGGGAGCCTGCACGTCGGCTTCATCCTGATGTTGATCGCCGTTTGGTTGACGGACTGGCTCATCAACCGCACGACGACCGGCTTTGAGATTCGCACGGTGGGCAGCAACCCCAACGCGGCGGAGTATGCCGGGATGAGCGTGCCGCTAAACCTGGTGTTGGCGTTGGCGCTTGGTGGTGCGCTGGCAGGCTTGGCCGGGACGATTGAGGTCAGCGCGGTGCAGTACAACCTGCAACCCGCCTTCTTCAGCGGCCTCGGCTTTGATGCGATTGCGGTCGCGCTACTGGCCCGCACCAACCCGCGCAACATGATCGCGGCGGGGCTGTTGTGGGGTGGCCTGTTGGCGGGCGCACCGTTGATGCAAACCCGCGCCGAGATCAGTATTGACCTTGTGCGGATCATCCAGGCGTTGATTATCATGTTTATCGCGGCGGACGAAATCATCCGGTACCTGTGGCGTGTGCCGGAGGCGACGCCGGAGGAGAAGGCCGCGCAAATGTTCTCGAGTGGTTGGGGAGGCTAACCCACGATGGCAACTGCAAGTCCAAGTATACAAGGGGCCGAACGCAAGGGCTTTCAGTTCCGCGTGACTCGCGTCGGTGTGTTCAGCGTGTTCTTCCTCATTGTGGGGGCCATGCTTGCATTCTGGGTCCCCGCAGCGATTGAGGCCGGGGCGGTGTCTGGCATTGGGCTGGGGCTGAACATGCAAAACGCGCTCAACACCACCGAGCGCGTCGTGCTCCCCGTGCGGACAATTCCCTACAGCATCATCGTCGGGCTGCTGTACCTCGCCACGGGAATCATCGGGCTGGCCCCCTTGCCGGTGCCGGAGCGTGTGCGCTCAACCGTGATGATCGTTAGCGGCATCCTGGTCATCCCGACGGCGTTGGTACTGGCCGGGGCCAACAACACATTTAACGCGGTGGCGCTCTTGCGGGTGAGCCTGCGCCTCGCGACGCCGATTATCCTGGGCAGCCTGGCGGGTATCTGGACGGAACGCAGCGGCGTGATTAACATTGCGATTGAGGGTATGATGCTCACCGGGGCGGGGGTCGGCTTCGTGGTGTACACGCTCATGCTCAGCTTGGACATGAACAACGGCGCACGCCTTTTCTTCGGCGTGATTGTAGCGGTGCTGGCGGGCGGCCTCATGAGCCTGTTGCACGCTTGGCTATCGATCACCTTTAAGACGGACCAGATTGTGTCCGGCACGGTGATTAACATCATGGCGGTGGGGATCACCAGTTTCCTCCGGCGGGAGGTGCTGCTCAGCAACGAGGCCGGACGCGCCACGCTCCCCGTGATCGACATTCCGATCTTGAAGGACTTGCCGATTCTGGGTGAGGTGTTCTTCCAGGGTAAACCGATCTTCTACCTGATGTTGATCCTGGTCGTGGTGACACATGTGGTGATGTTCTACACACAATGGGGGTTACGGACGCGCTCTGTTGGCGAGAATCCCCACGCGGCGGACACGCTCGGTATCAACGTCACGCGCACCCGCTGGATTAACGTGTTCATCGGCGGCTTGATCGCGGGCCTGGCCGGGGCGTGGTTCTCACTGGAGACAACGGGCAGCTTCGACGACAACATGACCAACGGCAAGGGTTTTATTGCGCTGGCGGCTATGATCTTCGGCAAGTGGATGCCCTTCGGCGCGGCGGGGGGTGGCCTGCTGTTCGGCTTCAGCGAGGCGCTAGACCTGACGTTCCAAACGCTCGGCGTGGACATCCCGCACCAGTTTGTGCAGATGACGCCCTACCTCATTACGATTGTGGTGTTGGCCGGGCTGGTTGGCCGGGCGATCCCGCCCAAGGCTATCGGGCAACCCTACGAGAAGGAATAGCG
>CAYWZS010000176.1:0-6886 GCA_964462905.1 uncultured Anaerolineaceae bacterium | reverse complement strand
GACGCGTCAAGCAAAATCCTATGAAAATTTATTCACAAGTTCGCGTTGAAAATCGGCCAATACCATAATCCGATGGGTGGACGAAATGACGTGAGTCACGCGGGGGTTTCCAGCAATGACAATTCTTCAAACTGTGGTCGCTTACCCTCTGTATCTGCTGTCAGGGATGCTTTCTTCACGTTGCTCCTCGCAGCACCAGCTAGGCACTCACAACCTACAAACGAGACAACCCCAACAACTCTAAAGGCAAGCACCTCTAGTTGCTACTCTCCTTCGCCACAAACCGATACCCCACCCCATACTCGTTCTGAATATACGTCGGGTTTTTCGCGTCTGGCTCAATCTTCCGCCGCAGATGCGACACATAAATGCGTGGGTAGTGATGCTCCGTCGTGTACTCAAAACCCCACACCTGCTCTAACAACTGCTGAAACGTCAAGACCTCACCCGGATGCCGCGTAAAAGTCGCCAACAACTTAAACTCCGTCGGCGTTAATCGGATTTCCTTGCTGCCCACCGAAACCCGACGAGCGTTCAGGTCTACCTTGAGATAATCATCCTCGTAGTTGAGCGGTTGCGGCTTGGCCTGGTCGAACAGCTTCGAGCGTCGCAACAACGCCCGAATCCGTGCCTGGAACTCAATCGTCGGCAACGGCTTCCGCATAAACTCATCCGCGCCGGTATTCAGCCCCTCCGCAATCTGCGTTTCCGTGACCTCTCTGCCCGTCATCATCAATATGGGCACATCTGAGATTTCACGAAGTCGTTGGCACACCACCATCCCATCCATCGTCGGCAACGAGAGGTCCAACAGGACCAAATCCGGGTTGCTATTCTGGAACAACTGAATCCCTTTGGGGCCGTCCTCTGCTAAAATGACCTCGTAACTGTTGAGCTTCAGTTCCATCTGAAGCGAACGCGCCATGTCGGGGTCATCTTCTACAATCAAAATACGTGCGACCATCGGTAGTTCCCCGTTCGTCCTTTCAGCGAGTTACGTATTCGGCACCACAGCGCCTGAACCATTCGTTTTAACATTTGAATTTTGCTAAACTACTATACCACTATGTTTCGTTATGTGCGATTTTCATATTTACATAAATCGTCCTCAACCAACATTGGGGGCGTTTGACCAAAGAAAGGGCAGGCACACATATGGCAAAAGTTGGCTACATCGGTCTAGGGATAATGGGTGCGCCAATGGCGCGTAACCTTATGAAGGCAGGCCACGAACTTGTGGTCCACAATCGCAGCCAAGAAATCGTAGGACAACTCGCAAGCGAGGGCGCAACGCCCGCGAATTCGCCCCGTGAAGTCGCCGAACAGGTCGAGTTCGTGCTCACAAACCTGCCAGATTCACCCGATGTCGAGCGTATCGCCCTCAACCCGGAAAACGGAATCATTGCCGGGGCGCACAACGGCCTCATTTTTATCGACCACAGCACCATCAAGCCGGAGACAGCCCGCCACATCGCCGCAAAACTGGCCGAGTTCGGGGTCGCCGCGCTGGATGCGCCCGTCAGCGGTGGCGACATCGGTGCCATCCAGGGAACACTCACAATCATGGTCGGTGGGCCAACCGATGCCTTCGAAAAGGCGTCACCCCTATTCGAAGCAATAGGCAAGAAGTACGTGCTAGTGGGGGAGAGCGGAGCCGGGCAAATTGCCAAGGTCTGCAATCAAATCATCGTCGGCGCACAGATGGTCGGCATGGCTGAGGCCCTCATCACCGCCCAAAAAGCAGGTGTAGACCCACAACGCATGGTCGAAGCCATCCAAAACGGTGCCGCCCAAATGTGGTCACTGGACGTGAAACCGCCGCGCCTGTTCGCAGGCAACCGCGAACCCGGCTTCAAAGCCTACATGCAACATAAAGACCTCGGCATCGTCCTAGACACCGGGCGTACCTACGGTGTCCCCCAACCGCTATCCGCCCTCACTATGCAGCTATACACCGCCATGCTCGAACAAGGCCACCGCGAACTTGACAATAGCGCCGTTGTCGCCGTCTACGAAACCCTCGCCAACATCACGCTAAACGAACCCGACGCCGACTAGAAGAAAACAGGGCAGGATGGACTTTAAGCACCCTGCCCTACATCTAAATCACACTGCTCACGAAAAACCGAAAGCAATGTGCCTGAATACTTCTCAATAGCACATCGCTTTTGGCTTTTCCCACTTAAACCAACGAGTTCAACCCCTCCCACAGCCGATCAAATGCCTTCGCGGTGCGCTCCGGCGGCAACGCATAGGAGAACCGCACCCAGTATTTGCCCGCGTCGGAGAAGTACACACCCGGTACCACCACAACACCGTAGTTCTCGCCCAGGTAAGTGAGTAGCTCGTGCGTGTCCGCGTAGTTCCCCGCGTGGACGAACTTCTCCACGTCGATAAACGCGTAGTAACCATCACCGATCACGTACTTCTGGCCGGATGCCTCCAGCTTCTCTGTCAACACAGCCCGGCTTTGGCTACACGCCTCGATAATCGGCTTCGCAGCCACCCCAAAGCCCTTCTCATAGGCCGCAATTGCCACCCCCTGCGCAAAAAAGCTCGGGATCACCCCGTGCGATGCCTGGCTGCTGATATGCTCCACAATCGCCTCGTCCGCCAGCAGGTGTGCGCTACGGATGTTAGACGCGCCCAGGCTCTTGGTGATCCCGTCCATGAAGATCAACTTCTTACGATCCTCAGCATCGAACGCCTGCAACACCTCGTTGATGTTCGTCGGGCCGCTGTCCGTCACCCAGTGGTAAATCCAGTCGAAGATCACATACGGGTATCCAGCCTCCAGCGCCGCTTGGGCCAGCTTGATCTGCTCGTCAGTGGACATCGTGCGCCCAGTCGGGTTGTCTGGGGACGTAATCACCAGGCCGGAAACCTGTCGCCCCTGTGCCTTCGCGAACTCAGCCGTCGCCTTGATGCTCTCCGGCGTGTAGCGCCAGCCCTCCTCCGGGTGTCCCGGCGCACGCAACACGTTCAGCGCCATCCCATACGGCCCCCAGTTGTAGCTGATCCACGGCACACGCGAGACAACCAACAGGTCGCCGACATTGCCCGTACCCAACCGCGTAATCGCGTTGTAGATCTTCGCCAGCGCATCACGGCCACCCTGGGCAAATACGATATTATCCCCACTCCAGCCAGACGCCGCCTCTAGCTTCCAATACTGCTCGGACGCCACCTGCCGGAACAACGGCGTGCCCCACGGCTTGTCGTAGCCCGTCCCGTGATCCAACTGGAGTTCAAACGCCCGCTCTAGTAGCTCTAATGGTACACCCGGCAGGCTCGCCCCACCGTCACCCTGTGAGGCATCATACGTGGCTGCATCCGCGCCGACTTTATCTTTGTAGGTCTTGAGCGCGTTCTTAATCAAAAACATGCGTGACGGTGGAATAGACATCATCCGAGCCGGGTAGTCCGATACCGGGATGTGATGCTCGGCAGGTTGCGCGAACTCCGGCGTGTCTAAACTGACAGGTACTTGTTGGTTGACCAAAGGAATGCCTCCAGGTGTTTTAGATCAATGGGCAAAAAAAAACACCCCAACGGGGTGTGTCGTACACAATCTCTACAGATAACCCCAATTCACCGCCTCTTCGAACGGACTTCCGTGGTATTAGTGGTGGTTGTGCGGGTCGTCTGGAACATCGTTCTTTTCAGTTGTGTATTCTAACCGACATTAACATTCTGTCACGGATCGGAGGTTCTGTCAACGCGAAAGATATTGAAAATAACCAGAACTTCTTTGTGCAAAGTGCAAAAACGGGGCGCAGTGCTGCGCCCCGTCCCATAAGCCTATGCTGATAAATAGCAGCCGCTTACATCGTGTCTTCGCTGATCTCGAAGATCGTTACCGTGCCGCTCACCTCGAAGGAAACAACTAGCAACGGGTTGCCCGTCGGGCTTTGCTCGGCGCTGATGAAGACCATACCCTCCGGGGACTGGTCGCCAGCCGTCAGTTCCTGCGAGTTGCCCTCCGGGATGTTGCTGGCAACGTAGGTCACAAAGACCGGGGCCATCGGGTCGCTCACATTGTAGACCATCACGCCGCCTGTGCGCTCCAGGCCAATGAACGCGTATGTCTGGTCGCCAATCACACCCGTCGCAGCGGCTTCCGGCTCCGCACCCTTGTCGTCGGAGCGGCCGTCGAAGTCATCGTTGAAGCCGTTAGAATTGAAGTAACTCTCCGCCAGTTCCGCCGTGATAACCTCGAAGTCGTTGGCGCTGTCGTAGATCATATTGCCCTCAGCATCCAGAATGGAGAAGGAACGACCACCGTAAACGTACAACTCATCGTAGTCGCCGTCGCCGTCCGTGTCACCCAGCGTCGTCGTCATATTAATGCGCCCCAACTGGTCCTCCGCCTGGAGTTCCGCAGCGTTCGGGAACGCCTCCGCGTCCAGCGTTACATCAGCCACACGGGCCTCCTCGCTGAAACCGTCGTAGTCGCGAGCGTCGCCCTCGTTTGCCGTCACCACGAAGACCTCACCGTCAATCTCGAAGGTCGCCAGCGTGTCCGGCTGGTACATCCCGAAGATCGGCCACGGCTGGATGTTAATCATCCCGTCCTCGTTGCTAACGTCAATTGCGTTCTCTTCCAGGCTGTAGTCCTTAAAGCCCAGTGGCACCACGGCGCTGATGACCTCAGCCTCCATGTCAATAATAGCAACGGCGTTATTCTCCTGAATAGAGACGTAGGCCGTACTTCCGTCTGGGGAAACCGCCACATACTCCGGCTCCAGGTCCTGTGCAGCCGTGGCGTTCAGCCCAAACACACGCACACCCTCTGGGATTTCCACGTCCTCAAACGTCAACGTCTTGCCCTCAAAGGTTTCCACGTTGATGATCGTCACGGACCCCAATGGGTCAATGTCGTACTCGTCGCTCGGCTCGCCCTCGTTGGCAACAATAGCCTTGCTGCCGTCCGGCGTGAACCCGACCATGTCCGGCAACACACCCGCCTCAACCACACCCAACTCCTCGCGAGTGCTGGCGTCGAGGAAGACAACGACACCGTTGGCGTCAATGTCCTCAGCCTCAACAGCGGAGGCAACGATGCCATTGGCAACGGCCACACTGTTCGCACCAGCGCCATACTGTGTCATGTCCACCGATGTAATCAGGGTCGGGTTTGCCGGGTCGGAGATCTCCAGAAAGTCCAGGTTGCTGCCCTCACCGCTGTTCACAACAACCAGGGTCTGCTCTTCAGGGTAGTAGGCCACAATCTCGGCCACGCCTTCATCAAAGACAGCCTGCTCATCGTAGGTGCCGATCGCGGTCAGGCTCAGCTCGCCGCTACCCTCCTGTGCCAGCAACGGGAACGCCACCAGGGACAGCAGGGCCAAAATTAAAGTTAAACGCTTCATAGGGGGGTTTGCTCCTTAACGTGTGATTCGCCACAATAGTGGAACACAGCAACATTAAGGACCGTTATAGGATGTACTAAAACCGTGCTAAATGGGTTTGATGACGACCACCGCCACCCAGAATCTGCTGGGCTGGTGGCGCTACCCAAAAACAACCGTCTTATTGTTGTACGTCAGGATGCGATGCTGCGTGTGCAAATACACTGCCCGCGCCAACACCGTCTTTTCCAGGTCGCGCCCCTTGCGAATCAAATCCTTTACTGAGTCCCGGTGATCCACCTGTGCCACGTTCTGCGCGATAATCGGCCCCTCGTCTAATGCCGCCGTTACATAGTGGCTCGTCGCGCCGATCAACTTCACGCCTCGCGCAAACGCCCGCTGATACGGCCTCGCACCAGGGAAAGCAGGCAGCGACGAGTGGTGAATGTTAATAATGCGGTCGGAGTAGTCCGCCACGAAACTCTCCGTCAGAATCTGCATGTACCGCGCCAACACCACAAAATCCACCTGATGCTGTGCCAATAAGTTCAACTGCGCAACCTCTTGCCCTCCTTTGTTTTCCTTCGTAACTGGCAGGTGGAAATATGGAATACCGAAGGCCGCCGCTGCCGCCTCCATATTTGGGTGATTGCTCACAATCAACGGAATATCCACACTTAGCTCGCCAGACTGCCACCGCGCCAACAGGTCATACAGGCAGTGGGCGTGCTTCGACACAAATAACCCCATCCGCAACTTCTCGTCAGAATACCGCACGGACCACGTCATATTGTACCGCGTCGCAATCGGCTCAAACGCCACCGCGATTGCCGCACGTTCCAGCGCGAACCCCGCTAAGTCCCACTCCACACGCATGAAAAACACATTTTCCTCTCGGTAAACGTGCTGTTCCAGGTCCAGGATATTGCCCTGGTGCTCGTAGACAAACGCTGTTACCGCCGCAACCAACCCTGGTCGGTCCTCGCTAGAAATCAAGAGAATTGCAGATGGCATCTTGCCGTCCCTCTATCACCTCACCATACAATAGCGCGTAACTTTACTTGGCTACGTCAGTTTCAGCAACAGTTTTGTTTATCGCTGTTGCCATAAGTACCACGTAATCGTTACCAACACGATCCCCGCGCCTACCACCTGCCATACCGATTCCAAATTCTCGCCCAACAACAATGCCCCAAAGATCAACGCACTAACCAAGCGGCTTGCCAACAAGCTACTCACGAACGGTGCGCCAATATGCCGAATCGCCTGAATCTGTCCCAGGTTCGCCCCTAAAAACACCGCAAATGTGAAGAACAGCAGTACCGCCCAGTCCATTCCCCCCATCTCCAGGTAGCGTTTCCATCCCTCGCCCAACCCCACGCTCATCCCGCCAGAGACAATGATGATCCCAACAAGCTGAACCAGCAGCAGCGCCTCCCCGCTGATCGCGTGTTTGACCGACCGCCGCACCATCACCATATAAGTTGCCAGGGCAACCACACTCGCCGCTGCCAGCCCAACCCCCAGCCAATCCT
>CAYWZS010000175.1:0-6963 GCA_964462905.1 uncultured Anaerolineaceae bacterium | reverse complement strand
TTGTTACGTCTCACAGTTCTTGCACATAACGTCATAGTTGTTGCTCCTTGTCTCAAAGTTATTGCTCTAATGCCTGCTGAAAATGCTGCAAATCACAGCGCCGATAGAATTTTTGGAGAACATCTTGCGGGGTAGGATACACACCACGCCTGGCTTGTGTCAGGAAGTCATAATAGTGTGTTGGTCCTAAGAGGCGACGCACCTCGCCAGAGGTGACATAGCGCGTATGCCACTCTGCAATGGCGTCGCGGTCGAACACATAACCTTTCCCCTGGCCGAGTTCCATGCCGCTGAGTACAGGTAGATAACCTGCCCGAACCCAAATGCTGAGCGCACTACGGCTCGTTTCCAACCAATCAACGACCTCATGAGATCGCAGTAGTCGGTGGTGAAAGGTCATCACGGCGTCGCGGTCGAAGTACAGAGCACGGGCAAAGGTGGCTACCGGAACCAGCAAGCCCCGGTCTATCCACAGGTGAACCACATTGCGACTGACGTCCAGCAAACGCCAGACTTCCAAAAAGCCCATCCAGTTATGCTCATCTTTCACCTGTGCGGTCAGTGCCGTGACATCTTGCCATTCAAACCAGAGTTGGTTAAACGGCGAGAGTTGGGGGTGGGTATGGTAAGCTGCGAGGCGCCCATCAAGTACACGTTGCAGCACCATCGCTGCCGTCAAGCCGACCTTGCCGTTGTTAAAGCACAGCTGTCTTAAGTTAGCTGTTTGCTGAGGTCGTTGAGTTTGGATGTCGACAACTTGCATCAAGCGTCGGCGGAAAGCATCGACATCCTTCTCTGTCAATACAGGGTGCGGTTGTCCATGTAAGTAGCGAACACCTGTTGGCTGGAGTAATCCCGCTGCAATCCAGTCAGGAATGGCGGGTTGGCTGACGCCCAATGTCTCGGCCACATCTTTGTATGAGACCCGAGTGGGGGGGGGGTGTTATGGATCTTTCAGGGCAGCACGGTAAACGAAGTAACCGGGACGGTCAGGTTCTCGCTGAGGATAAACACGTACATAGCCGTCGCGTACCAGACGCTGGATCATCGGTGGCGAGACCCCCAGAGATCGGGCAGCATTGCGTACATCCACAAATTGGAAACGTTCACGGAGTTCTGGATAGCGAGCGAAGCGTTTGAGATGGCGAATCTGCCGCGACGCCGGGAAATGGGAGACCACATACTCGTTGAATGCCGACTGAACAGGTTCCAGGTCAGGATGCCGCCAGTTAAGTTCCAGCCAGACCGCATAAAAATTGCCCAGGAGTTGGGTCATGGTTACCGCATGGGCTGGGGATTGCTCGCAATACTGCCTGAGAAAAGCGTGAAAACCGTGTGGCCAGTGGGCGAGAGCAGGCCATACGCTGGTGTAAAGGGCACCAAACTGGTAGACCGACATCGCTGCTTGTCCGGGTTTGGGAAAAGGTTGCAATGGCATGTGTTCAGGCCAGTAAAACGTCGGCCATGACGGGATAAAGGGTCGGATTGCCGCACACAGACCATCCAACAGACGAAAAACAGCCTGTGGTGTCAGTGGTGGCAAGTCCCCACTTGAGACGGGATTGCCCTCCAGCAGATCGAACAGACAGCACTGAACATGACCCGCTTCCGGTGACAGGGGAATGGCAGGCATCTGTGTGAGGATGCCACCACACTGCTGACAACATCCGTCTACAACCTCCTGTACGGATGTCGGTTTACCGCAGTCCGCACAGGTGTCACGCAGCCAGTTCTGGTGCTGGATACAGGCAAAAACCGGATACAGAAGCCAGGATAAGCGGTGGTAACTGGCTTCTTCCAGGCACTGCGGGCAGAAAGCTGTTGTCTCATCAGGACGTGCCCAGCGGTTGGACAATCTGGGTGTCGGTGCCATGGTGAGACACTCGCCCGAAGCCAGACAAACCGTTTCTAGAACCGTGCCGGGAACAGCCAACACGGCAGCATACCGGTTCAGTGTCATGCGGTATACAGCCTGAACCGGAATAACCGTCGCCTCGGCTAATATCCGAAGGAAGGTGACATCGTTGGTCGTCGTCAGGCGGTTAGGAAGCGGGACACCCGCTATATCGCGCAGCCAGCACGTTATCCACCCCAACAGCTTGTAGCCGTTGGCAACCTGCACCCGTAGCAGATAGGAGAGCAGTGATTCATCGGGATAAGGGCGAGGGCGACAGACAAAGGTCAAAGGTATCTCAGACATGAGCAGTGGCTTTACGTGTCGGTAGCTCACCAAGAAAGGGATTGGCAAGTCCACGACGTTGCCCCGCCAGGCGGTAGTCGAAGGCTTCTGCGAGTAGATCCATCGCCAGTGCAGGACGGTCGAGCACAATGGCACGTTGGGCCGCTCGCCGTACCAGGTTCATGAGGTAAGCCATGCAGCCATCCGAGGCCACATAACAACGCCAGGCAACATCAACGGTGGTGAGGGGCAGGGTCTCAGCCAGAGGCAGCAGCTCCTCGAGGGTTTGCAGGAACCGCCGAAACTCGACAATGGTCTCCGGTTGTTCGCTGTCCCAGGTGAAGGGCTGAAGGTGGTACGGATCGCCAAAGAGCCGCCCTAACTGGGGATTGGCCCGCAGCACCTTTTCGGCTTCGGGCAAGCCTGCAATGACACAGGCTGTGTGCGTTTCCTTGACAAGGTTCTTCAACCAGTTGCTAATGTCATGCAGCACCCGGTCGCTGTCGCGGTCCACGAAATGCTGCAAGTCATCCACCACCAACATCTCAACCTGGCACTGACGCATGTAGTGCAACAAACGGGTTTCCATACCGCCAACGGTTCCCTTGTCCGCTCTGGGATCACCGACAGCCAACAGCAAACGGGTAACGAAGTTACGGATAGTGGCTCGGGCAGGTACGGTGACTTCAAGGATGGGCAGACGGTCGACTTCCGGTTGTTTCTCGCGGGGATAGTTAGTAGTGTAGGATCGCAGCAGGGTTGACTTGCCGACACCGGTGGGTCCAACGACCATCAGGCACTGGGGTTCGGCACTCACCGCATTGAAGTCATGGATGTGGGCGACAGCGTCATAAATGACCTGCACGCGTGGGTACCAGATGCGGATGTGCTCGACATGAATCTGTCGTTCACGAGTAGAAAGTTGGTGAAGGGTGGTTGGGTTTGTGGACATGTTAGGTCAATTCCTGGGTCGTTGGGGGTAAGTTGTAGTCGCCCCGCCACCCGTCATCTTCGGTTCGGTCGGGCAGTGGCAGGTCGGGCGGTAGCAAAGGCATAGCGGGAGGGGCCAACCTGGGCTGAGCTGCTGAGCCGTTCTCGAGCAGACGGGCCTGCTGCTTACGGCCACGCTGGCGACGGGTCTGGGCAAACTCCTGTGCCACCAGGTCTTGCAACCGCAAGCGGGCTTCAGCCAGAGCGTAGATATCCACACTCTCACGCTTGTCAGCGAGAAGCAACTGCCGAATGACACGGTGCTTGTAGAGCGACAGTCCCTCGGCGTAGTCCGGATAAAGGGCGGGAACAGTCAACCAGCCAACGTCAGGGTCAAAGACATAGATTTTTCCTAGATTGTCCGGGTCGTAGCGAAAACGCACCCCAGCGCCACCCGTTCGCTGCCGCAGGTAAGCCAGTTCCGAGCTGTTGTACTGCAACGTTTCCCAGGCAATCCCGCGACGCGTTAGTGTTCGGGTGTCACTGGCACAGAGCAAGATACGCAACTCTTCCGCGTCGTGGTAAAGCGTGGGTGCCAATCCACTCTGTAGACTCTCGTGCCAGCGGCGAGCAGGAATGTCCTGAATGCCCTCATGCCAACGCTGCGCGTAGATGTCTAGCAGGAAGATATGCAGCAGTTTGTGAAACGACTCCAGCGAGATGCAAGCATCCTGGGCCGGGTCGTAATCCGCACGAGAAAAAATGTCGCCAAAGGTGTAGCCAGGCAGTCCCTCTAACAACCCCTGGTTCTGGGTGCGGAAGAAGCGTTCAATGCTGCCTTTGTACCAGGGTGTGCGTCCGGGCATGACCTCGTGAATGACCCCTAACATTCCCAGGGCGTTGACCAGACTGTGGCCGACAAACTCTTTGCCCCGGTCAACTACGACCGTTTCGGGCAGTCCGTAAACAGGAAAGGGATGGGTGGTTTCATACAGCGTCTGACAATCCGGTTTGGGTAGGATGCCATGCCGCAGGCAGCGCATAACCGTCAGATAGCTTCCGGGCTGGAAGCTTATGTCGAAGCCGAAAGGCATCTTGCTGTAGGTGTCCGTCGCCAGGGTCAGAGTGGGACGTCCAATGGGAAGTCGGTCATCCATGTCAACGACAAACAGATGCAGCGGGGTGTGGTCAATTTCAACCCGTTCCAGCAACCGCGTCGGACGCGGACCGGTGGCAACATCGCTCTCGCGGTGCTGTTGCGTTCGGCTGGCTCGACGACGGATGACTTTGGCCTGGCCTGCTTGTTCCAGACGACGGTAAAGGGTCGCCCGCGAGGGTGGTGGTAACTGGTTATCCGGTTGGCGGTAGCTGTTGGCATCTGTAATGTAGTGCAGAATGAGCGCGTAAACCTGGTCAGGAGTACGGTGAGTGGGGTGCTGTTGGCAGCTTGCCAGCACGGTTTGCACAATGTGTTCGACATCGGGATACAGACGCGACTGACCTTTTCCACCGCGTTGGTCGGTCAGGGAGACCAGGGCGCGTAAGTCGCCACCACTATCCAGGAACGCCTTCAGCCAGCGTTCCACGGTGTAGACACTCACGGTTGTGGTGTCCTGTGTATCTAGAAACGCCTGAATGACCGAGCGTGTAAGCGATGTCCAGCGGGGTTGCTGGCACCAGCGAAACAGAGCGTCCAGCAGACGATACCGTTCCCAGGTCTGTTCGCGCTGTCCGGATGGCAGGGCGTCGAAGTCAGCCCGTGTGTAAGCGGCAGCCACACCGGAGTCGCTATCCAGGCGCGTTCCCGGGCCACCGACCTCAAACCGCAGGCGTCCCTCTGCCCAACGAGAAGCCAGATCATCCGGGTAGAGCAGCATGCTATCGCCAAAACTCAGGTTTTCCAGGTGTATACGCCCGTCAGTATGGATGTCGCGGACGATGTGGAGCTGGTCATCCAGCAGTAAACGTCGTCCAACAACGATATGAACGCGACCCATTTAACACCACACCTGACTCTGTGCAGTCAATGGCTGCGACAGATCCGTTTGCAGATGGCCGTGGAACAGTAGTGCCAGAACGGTTGGCAGTGTGTCCGGTGTTTCAGTGAGGTTGGACAGTGTCGTCCCGGAATGGCAGCGTTGTTGGAGGTCACAGCGATCTGCTTCGGAGATGGTGAGACGGCTGTAGCGCCACAGGAGTTTGAGGTTAGCCAGCCGTGCGCCCTGACGCAGCTCAACATCCGACACGACCTTAAACGACCAGTCATGAAGGCGTGACCAGCGGGTTCCAATCTGGATTTGCTGGTGCGTGTGCGCGTCAGTCATCTGTGAGGCAGGTTTACACTCGACCAACAGGCGGTCCGCTGATGTCCAGACGGCATAGTCGGGAGTATAGGTATGCGCTACGCCGTCGTCCAGAACGGCTTGAACTGAGAAGGGTTGCTCCTGGTAACGTAGAACCTGTATGTCGTATTCCAGCACAAACAACAGGTCACGTTCCAATGTAGAGGTGTAACGAACAGGACGATCCAGTTTGAGGCTGGGAAACGTCCCCTGAATGGCACCACCGGGTTTTCCGGTCATACAGTTGGCCTTTTCTATACACGATGCGATGAAGAGAAAACCCTGATGCAGTGAAAGCGATGTTGGTTTACTGGTATGTCGCCAGATTCTCCCGCGTGAACGGCACACTGCGCACTGAAAGCGATGGATCCAGCGTCACAAAACTGGCAAAGGTCGTAATGGGGTCACGGTTGAGCAGCTTGTAAACATACTGGCTGACCAGGTTACCCATGAAGTCATTGATGTAGAGGTGCTGGTCGCCCTGGACTACCCGCTCCGCACAGGATAAATCTGGCTCAGGCAACGACGGTTCAGGGTCGGGTTCCAGCAGAGATGGGAACAGCAGTCCCGCATGGGGCAGCGCCGTGCTTCGTCCATCTCGAGCACGATCTATTCCTGTGAAAACGGTCTGCCAATCCCCTGCATTACCGATAACGACCTGGCCGTAGGCAAACTCGTTGCCCGCATCGATCCAGGTACAGCGTGACGCGCTGGCAATCTCTCGGCGAGCATGATGATTGTCCACACAACCACAGACGATGGCACCATGTGGAATATGCTTCTGGGCATCCAATGGCTCACAAACTGCGCTGATGCTCAATCCAAAAGCAAAGTTGTAGCGTCGCGCTAAAACCTGTGCCTTGGGTTGATTTAACTCAGCAGGCACGAATAGCTGGCGTCCAATGTTGCTGGGTTCGATGACATCCGGGTCAACGAACAGCACGTCCGGAATGAACTGTCGATTTTGCTGGCGATGGTACAGCAGGCGTGCCAAATTCCGGGCGACGTGCGATCCGGTGCCGCCCAGTCCGACGACAACGATCTGCCGCACCATCTGGTGGGGGTCAAAGGTGTAGGTATCCATATGTTTTTCCTGTCAGGTTGGGGCATTTACTTTGAGATTCATGTCGGTTTTGAGCAACAACTGTGAGACAGCGGTGCTTGAACTTTGAGAATAGCGTCGCTTTGTGCGGGGTTTTTGGTGCATTTACTGTGAGACGTAACAGTTGTCTACGCATGACACAACCAGGTTGCCACCATAGCGGTCGAAGTGCTTGACTGGATCAACGCCGTCCACAATCCAGCGCACATCCAAGCCCAGCGCCAGGTTGAGCATCCGTCCGACGACCTCGGACTTAGGCATCCCCAGCACAGACGGCGAGAAGAGCTGGCGTCCGACATTCTTTTCCTCCACCGTGTCGGGATCGATCAACACGATCTGCGGCGTATGACGGCGTGCCCGCTGCATGTCATACACGATCCGTCCAAGGATACGAGCGACCTGGGCACCCG
>CAYWZS010000174.1:0-7010 GCA_964462905.1 uncultured Anaerolineaceae bacterium | reverse complement strand
CTAAGGGAGAAGCACGACAATGAGGAAGGTTCTATTTTTAACGCTGGTATTGTCGCTGATGAGCGTCGGCGTCCTAAATGCACAGGACAACGACCCGTTAGCCGATATCGACCCAACTGGTGTTACCATCACCTACTGGCACGAGTGGCAAGGCAGCCAGCAGGAAGGTATCGACGAGGTGATCCGTCTGTTCGAGGAGAGCAATGAGTTCGGCATCACTGTAGAGCAGGTGCAACTGGGTAGTGGTAGTGCCATCACGGAGCGTCTGGCGGCAGGCGTCGTGAGCGGCGAGTTACCGAACGTGGCCGGCAATGGCTTTTTGAACACTGCCCAGGGCCTGTTTCTGGATGGTGTGCTAGAGTCAATGGAAGTTTATTTTAACCACCCGGTCTACGGTTTGACCGAAGAGGAACTGGCGCTATTCAATACGGATGTGATCAACGTCAACCGCTCGCCGATAGCCCCTTTTGACAGCGAGCTACTGGCCTTCCCAACTGGTATCTCCGCTGAAGTGCTGTACGTTAACCGTGAGATGCTAGCCGAGTTGCACGAGATGGGTGAGGTAAGCTTTGTTGACCGCGACCCGCAGACGCTTGAGGAATTCCGCGAGTTTGCGTGCGCGGCTACCCAACTGACAGCCCCGGACGGCACAGATGTACGTGGCTTCCCACTTCGTACCACTCCCTTTAGCGTGTACCCATTTGTTTACGGGCAGGGCGGTTTCCTTTTCGATGAGGAGGCAGGTGCCTATGACTTTACCAATGATGGCTTTATTACAGCGCTCACCTTCATCCGCGAGTTGCTGAACGATGAGTGCGCCTTCTTGTGGGATGGCGGCCAGAGCCAGGCGCTATTCGGCGCGAAGCAAGTGCCGATGGCGAACGGAAGTAGCGTAGGCTTGCCGTTTATTCTCGGTCATATCGAGGACAGTGGTAGCGGCTTAACGGACTGGTCCATGGCGCCTTTCCCCTGGAGTGATCAACAGGTCCAGCAGACCTATCTGCGCGGCGTGCAGATCATCAACCAGACCCCTGAGGAGAACCTAGCTACCTGGTTGTTTGTGAAGTTCTGGCAGACAGATGTGGAAGCTCAAGTGGCTTGGACGCAGGGCGCGAACTACCAGCCCTTCTACCAGCCAGCGAGCCAGGGCCTACCCGCCGACTGGCTTGCCGAGCGCCCGCAATTTCAGCAGGTACTAGATATTCTAAATACCGATGGAATCTCTGTATACGCGACGCCGTCGCACCCGCGTGTGAATGAAATCCACGACATCACTGGTGACTTCATCATCACAGCCATTACCACTGACGATGATATTATGGCGTTAGCAGAGCAGGCAACGCTAGAGGCCAATGAGGTCTACAGCCGTGTTCTGGACGAGATCGCCCAGGCTGCGGGATAAGGCTCACAGCCGTTTGTTTGAATAGCAGCACTGCACCATGAATGGCATATGTCATTCATGGTGTACCCCCTAGCATACTATTATGCAGAATAACTGGCCTCAACACATAAAGGCAGCATACAAAACGATGAACGAAAAGCTTGTCACCTTCGCACATATCAGCGATACCCACCTACACGCGGACCCAAACTATGTAATGGAAGGGGTACCGCACCCCGCACACCACAGTGTTAACAAATTGATTGACTTTTTGAACGACTTTGGGGCAGAGATTGATCTGGTATTGCACACAGGTGATATCATGCACCAGCCGGCGGACCCGCAGGAGTACGTTCAAGCGCGTGCGCTTCTGGATCGCCTGGAGTATCCAGTCCATTATTTACCCGGAAACCACGACTATGTACCGTGGTTGCAGAGTCATTTTGTAAAGCCACCCCAACCTACGCCCAATGTGAACCTTGACAGCACCTTTGAGGTCAACGGTGTTCAGTTTGTTTTGATTGACTGCCATACACCACCCGCTATCCGCAATGCAGTGGGGGTCTTTTCTATGGACCAACTGCGTTGGTTAGAGGAAATTTGCACCGCAGATGATCCGCGCCCGCTGGTAGTCGCTACCCATAACCACCCACTACCGCTGCTTGCCCCCTGGCTGGACCGCATTGGTACAGTTAATGGTGAGGACATGCACGAAATACTGTTAAAGGCGCGTCATCGTCTGCGCGGTGTGTTTCACGGTCACATCCATGAAACGCTTATCACCAACCGCGATGGCATCAACTACATTAGTGTTCAAAGTGCCTGGTATCAGACCCGTACCTATCACAGCCAACCTGAGCCAGCCAGGGATCCGTTTGTGGCCCCCGGCTTCAACCTTGTCACGCTAACAGCTAACGATACTTTTGTGCGTGTGGTGCGCGTCCCGTTATCGTCTTAGCACAGGCAGGCTCACTTTACGCTGGGTCCGGCTTGACCCATACCGGGTTGCTCATTGCACGAAAGGTATTGTGGTCACGCCACTGCATAAACGGGTGATCTGGATGCTGATAAGGCGCATGTAGTTCAACGCGATAGTAATTGTGCGTGGTGATTTCGTCCGTGAATGATATGGTCTGCCAGGTGCCGGGAGCAGCCTCGACGGTAGACGAGTCGAAAAATAGACCGTTCTTGAACACAAACAGACGCAGCGGCTCGTCGGTCATGATTTCACTTGTGATTTTAACATCGCCGGATGCCGAGAGCGTTTCCCACATGTTAGCGTTTTTATTCGCGGCGCTGGCAAAAAAGCGTAGTTGCGGGCCCTTGCTCAAGTAGACCATTCCACGTCGTAAACCCCGAATGATGCCAGTTTCGCTGAGTTCGTCGCTGTAGACATACGTCAAAAGCTGTCCCAACTTATGTTTCCCATCAAAGGGATTGTGGCTGTCTGTCCCCGCAACGCCTACAATCCGGCATCCTGCACAGAGTAGCCGATCCCATAAACCAACCTGATAGACATTATTGATCGCCTCAAGGTTGTGGTAAATTTCCATCAGGTCAGCTTTTTTCCAGTCAAAATTGTAGGCACGCCATCCTAAACGCCCGCTGTAGGGGTGGTTGACGCAGAATAGCCCCTCCTGCTCATGAATCTGGTCGGCGGCGTCATTCATCGTCCAACCGTCGCGGTCAACGTACACATCAACCCAATCTGTCATGCCATGAACATTGGCATGCCCGTGATGACTGGTGATTTCGCATGACCGCAACAAAGCAAGATGTTTGGTATAGGGGAGTAGCTTACGCCACTGGCTGATCGTAAAGTGATCGGTCAGGGCGAAAAAGTCTAGGGATGTGTCAATCGCAGCTTCAACAACCGTTTCAACAGTATATTTGCCGTCACTCTCCGTTGAGTGAGCATGTAGCTCTCCCCGATACCATCCCGGCTCATCCCGAATAATGGACGTCTCGCTGAAATCGAGAGCAAGCGGTTCAGGTAAATTGCCGTTTTCTGCATGGATAACAAGGTGATATTCTGTTTCTTCACCCAACGCTTCTACATCAACACGTGCTATCCACTGCCCCTCGGGTAGGTCGCCGGGGATAGCTCCCTCACTGGCATCATCGGGGGAAAGCCACAATACTAATTCCACATCCCCCTTTGCACCGGGGTTCATTCGGTTGCCACGAAACCCATTTGGGTCATGTAGCGATATAAATAACTGTGCTAGCTTTTCCTTGTGAAACGAAAAACGTAGACCAATTTTGCTAACACCTGCTGGAACAGCGAAGGGATAATCAACATAATGAATGCGTGGTTCCGGGCGAAGTTGATTTTGTACATCTAACAGTGTTTGGCGTTTGGTGTCTGCCATAAGGGTCTCCATCATGTAGGCAAGTAGATTTTGCTTAAGATACTAGCATTTAATGCGAGGAACACACCTTATTATTAATACAACCGAAAGTTATTATATTTAAATTTTCGCTTTTCGTTATCCTGCCTTGAGAGCTTATAGGTCTGCTTTTACTAGCGAGACGGATAGGCAGCGTTGTTCCAGTTGGCGTACCCAGTCCGTACTAGCGGCGGAATCTGTAATTAATAGGTCAACTTCACTAACATCGCATATGAACGCACGATAGATGCGCCCGATTTTGCTGCTATCCGCCACGACGATAGACTTCCGGGACTGGTCTATAAGTGTTCGGTGGACGAGCGCCTGGTCGTTGAGGAGTTCGGTTAACCCTCGATCTGGGTGGATGCCGTTTACACCAATAAACATCTTGTCAATTGTAAAATTACGGATACAGTCAAGCGCTGTCACACTGACCAATGAGTACATTCCGCCTCTGAGGAAACCCCCTGGTACAAATATCGTGATGCCAGGCCGATTACTCAGTTCTAGTGCAATATTAAGGGCATTGGTGATAACCGTGAGATTTGTGAAACCCGTAAGGTAGCGTGCTGTAAATGTGGCGGTCGTCCCACCGGTAAAAGCGATGATGTCGCCGTCTTGAACCTGTGCTGCGGCGGCACGCGCTATGGCGATTTTCTGCGAGTAATAAATCTGTTGGCTATTATCAAAGCTCTGCTCTGTGGAAGTATAACCCGGATGCAAAGGTGTCGCTGGAACCGCGCCTCCATGTGTGCGCCGGAGCAACCCCTGCTGCATCAGTATATCTAGGTCTTTACGAATCGTAACCGCAGAAACACCAAGCGTGTCTACGAGCTCAGTCGTAGAGACATGATCTCGGTCGGACAGAATCTCTAGAATAGTATTGGCTCTACGAGTTACCGCATCTTGTGTGCGCGGCATCACAAATCACCTCATAGTCATATTAGCAAAATTGACGGTATTATCGAGATGTTCATCCAACTGCTTGCCTCAGTTATTCCCTGATGGGCTTGAGTTGAAAATGGCGTGACAAAGCTACTGACTGTGTTTCGTCCTGCACGTTTACATCTTACTGTTTATCAGCATATCTACCGCACAAAAGATTTTGTTTAAGTTGAGATCAAATAAATCCAAAGAAACCATTAACGATCCCGCCGTTTAGTGCCTGTATGCAGTAATTAAGAACTCTAAACATCCAGATAACATCCGCTAGAACAAGCTTTTACAAAATTGAAGCTATCACTTGAATAACTTTTGTTTGAATGAGAAACGAAACACGGTCCGTTGATTTCGCTGCGTAGGGGAATTATGTTCTCTACCAAGCACGTGCTGATATCCTCACTAAAGGCAACTAACAAGTTATGGAGAGCAGAAAACACATGAGTTATCGTTACATTCTGTTGATATTTGCCGCCACGCTATTGCCGTTTGTAACCCCGGTAATGGCACAGGAAAGTTGCACTACCGAAAGTCCCTGCGAGGTTGATATGTGGGTGATCTTCGGCGACCATCGCCTGGACTGGACCGTTGACGCTGCCAATCGCTTCAACGAACAGTACCCTCAGTACAATGTCGTCGTAGAAAATCCTGGCAACTACACTCAAATCGTAGATAACTATACGCTCATCCGGGAAGAAGGCGGTGAGTACCCGGCAATTGTTCAAGTCCAAGACATCCAACAGCAGTTTGCGCTAGACAGCGGCTTTTTCGTTCTGTTTGAGGATGTCCTCAATGGCCGCACCGAGGTTCTGGATATCCCCACCAACCTGGACGATATCATCGACGGGTTTAACGAATACTACACGCTGAATGGCAAACTGGCGTCTTTCGCCTGGAACTCCTCTACACCAATTGCCTACCACAACATGGACCTGTGGCGTGAGGCCGGGCTAGAAGAACCCCCGCTTACGTGGCAGGAACTGCGTGCCGCCTGCGAAGGATTGCGCCCAATGATCGAGAGTGGTGAGCTGGAAGCCTGCGCAAGCTGGCCGTTCACCGGTTGGTTTGTAGAACAGTGGATGTCACAGCAGAACGAAACATGGGTTAGTAACGGTAACGGTCGTGAAGGTCGTGGGACAGAGGTTATTTTGGACGGCCCCGGTATGATCGCCGTGACTGATTTCTACCTTGATATGGTTGCGGAGGACTTCTATCTGTTCCCCAGCCCAGACTACTCCGGTACGTTACAGCTCTTTAATCAGGGCCGGGTCGCTATGACTATGGCAAGCAGCGCAGATGCGCGCTTCATGGATGACGTTGCCGATGAGGTCGGGATTGATATGCAGACGGCCCTCATGATTCACAACGGTGATGTAGAAGGTGGCTGGAACGGGAACCCCGTTGCTGGTGCCAGCATGTGGATCAGTAATGGTCTTAGCTCCGAGGTAGAAGATGGTGCGCTGGCTTTCCTACTGTGGCTTTCCAACACGGAAAACAGCGCGTCTTGGCACACAGCCAGCGGCTACGTCCCCGTCCGTGATTCCTCTGTAGAACTTCTACGCAACTTGGAAGCTGGTAACGAAATCTTCTGGGATCGTGACGCGAATGCTCGCGTTGATATTGAGACAGAAGATTGGTTTGCCGCCAACCCGAATTACCTTACCGCAAGTGAGCAGCTAGCTGGTGGTCAGGTAACCCTGGGCACCCTTGGCCCTGTTTTCGGGACCATGAGCGAAACGCGCACACTCATTCAAGAGACGATGGAGCGCATTGTCGCACAAGAACTAGACCCCGCCACCGAGCTAGCCCTGGCTAGCGAACAGGCCACCGAACTGCTGCAAGAGTACAATCTGCTGTTTGCAAATGAATAACCCTCGGTAAGTTTACGCGCCGAAGACGGCACATCTCCTGGAGGGTGGGGTAACCCGCCCTCCTCTTCCATATTCGGTAACAGACCACACGGAGGGAAATTGTGTACATCATAAATCCGTTTATTCTGGTTATTTGCGCTGCCGCTGTGGGGGCTGCTGTACTTGGCGTAGCGTTTATACCTCGGCGTGATAGCCGTGCGGCGCTGGTTGGCGCGGTAGCAGGGGCGGGTGGATCGCTGTTAGCTATGTTGCCTATCAACTTTTGCACATTTGAAGTGGCACGTGGGCCGTGGGATGTGGCCATTGGTGTGGCCATGGTAACGGTGTGCAGCGTCTTTTTGTTGTGGCTTTCATATTGGGTTTTAGACCGCTACACACGAGGGCTAAATATTGTCCCACAGGCGGAAAGCCAACCAGGGGCCTTCAATG
>CAYWZS010000173.1:0-7081 GCA_964462905.1 uncultured Anaerolineaceae bacterium | reverse complement strand
TGTTCGGAGTTGTACGAGAGATACAAGGTATGAGGCTTAACCGTGCAATATCGTTATATCTTCAACGTTTGTCTTGAAAACGTGCTAAAGTTTCTAGGGGGAGCATAGGCTCTACTCAATCCAACAAACTGTTTCACTGAGGAGACACAAAAATGCCACTTCAGACGGTTAACGAGCAAGGTTTATACTACACGGATACGGGAGGTGATAAGCCACCTGTCGTCTTTTTGCACGGTTTTTTGTTCGACAGCACAATGTTCGACGGTGTAATTGCTGAACTCAAAACAGACTATCGCTGCATTGCCGTAGATACACGCTCATTCGGGCAGACGGAATGGGATGGTGAGGCGTTCACGCTGTACGACACGGCGGCGGATGTGGTGGGCCTCTTAGAGGCGCTGGAGATCAAAAAGGCGGTCTTTGTGGGGATGTCGCAGGGGGGCTACGGCATCGCCCGGATTGCGTTGAAATACCCGGAATACGTGACGGCACTGGTGTTCGTCAGCACACACCTCAAGGTAGACACTGAGGAAGTGAAGGGGCTGTACCGCTCCATGCGCGATACCTGGGTAGAAAACGGCCCGGCCCCGCTCATTGGCACCTTCTTGGACCTGTTCATCGGCGAGGAATCCAAGTTCCCAGAGCTACGCAAGACGTGGCGGACAAAGTGGGAGCAGATCGACGGCAACCAGATTACCCACTCGATGAACCATCTGATCGACCGCGACGAACTGAGCGAGGAGCAGGTGAACGCCATGTCTATGCCGTCAATGGTGATCCACGGTGACGATGACCGAGGGATTCCGCTGGGGATGGGCAAGGGGTTGTTCGAGGAACTGCCGAACAGCACGACGATGTTTGTTGTGCCGGGTGCGCAACACGGGGCCATCCTGACACACCCAGAGGCTGTGGCGGAGCCGCTCAAGGCATTTCTGGGCGAGGTTACGAGCTAGTTGTTCGTAAGTCGTGGGCGTTGGTGGGTTAGCTGCCAACGCCCGTCGTTCAGGCGTCGGCTGCGCGTTTGGCCTTGTTCGGTAGCTCGCGGTAGATCAACTCGCTCAGCGCCCCGATAATCTCCTCACGGTCGTCACGCATCTGCGTAAAGCGCCAGTAGATGTACCCAAGCACGATAGCGAACATTAGGAAAAAGGGCAGCACAATCGTCATGGCGAGGTTCACTAGCGTAATGCCGCCTACCAACCAGAAGACAGCATACGACGCCAGAAAAATGGGGACGACCAAGCCAACGATGCCGCTCAAGGTTAGGCGGGTGTAGCCGATGACCTGCGTAGACCCGCTATCTGGGACCAGCAGGCCACGGGCGATTGCTGAGGCAGTGTAGATCGAGCGGGCGCGCCGCTTGGCCGTGATCGTGAAGGTTTGTTCGCCATCGGCCCCAACCTCGACTAACACTGTTCGCGCCCGTTGTTGGAAAAAGCTGGTGCTGGGGACTTCCAGCGTGTGTAGCGCATTGGACACGACCTCAAGCGGTGCGTTGGCCGTGTGGCTGAACGGTTCTTTGAGCAGGAGCGGCTGTAACCACTCTGGCGCGTTGTCTAGGATTTCGCGCTTGATTTTAGGCTTGTCCATCGAGATTTCTCTCCGTTTTGTGCCTGCGATGCCTGTATCATCGCACGAAACCCACAACCTCGCAAAGCAAATGCGGGTTTAGCCCCCACCAATGATCGCCTCAACGTCCGGGCCGACGACAATCGCAATATCAGCGGAGGTCGCGCCGTCCGTGCCAGAGAGGATGCGGTCACGCGGGAGGCCCATCACCGCTGCGATGTAGCGTGATGTCCACGGTTTCCCGGTGTAGTCACGGATGACCGTGTCTGCGCCGTTGGGTGTTTGCGCGTTGCCTGTGGTCGTGCTGACCCCGTTGCCGGATAGCCATGTTTGGGTGCGCCCTGCTAGCCCCTGTATTGTCGTGTTGTTCAGGATTGTGATGCTGGCGTTTTCCTGGGTGGCACGCTCGCGCAGGTCGTCCAGCGTGAGGTCGCCCTGGTTGTTGAAGGTATCCTGCACGAGCGCGGCGATTGACGACGGCGACGGCACGAGAATCTGTTGTCCCTGTTCGTCAGTGTCGAAGGTCACGTAGAGGTTGTCGATAACGCCCATCTGGATGTTGTCGCGGTCTACGGTAGTGGCGAGCAGGGCCACGTCCACGGCCTTCTCGAAATCCATGTCGGTACGCAGGTTCCCCGCGAGTTCTGCCCAGAGTGCCGGGGCACGGGCCACGAGCGTTACAAGGCCGCCTGCGCTGGTGACTTCGTTCTGGATGGCGGTAATCACCTGTTGCTGGCGACGGGCGCGGTCGAAGTCTGCGCCCTGGGTGGCGCGGGTGCGGGCATACTGGAGTAGGCGCTCGCTGTCTAGCCGCTGGCAACCTGTGTCGAAGCGCACCTCAATGAAGCCGTAGGCCTCGTCGGGGTAATCCGGGTCGAAGATCGGCTCCTGAACGCAGACCTCCACACCACGCGGCGCGACGGTATCCACAACGGTTGTGAACACGTCGAAGTTGACGAGGACGTAGTTGTCTATTGGGATACCGATTAGCTCCTCAACCGTTTCCATTGCCAGGGCAGGGCCACCGCCAGGGTAGGCGTTGGAATCCCCCAGGTAGTTCGCGGTGTTGATGCGCCCGGCGCGGAAGCCGGGAATCTCCAGGTAGAGGTCACGCGGGATGGAGAGCATCCCGGCGGTGCGGCGCACGGGGTCGAGCCGCAGGACAATCACGGTGTCCGTGCGGAAGAACTCGGTGTCGGCGCTCTCGACGGCGCTACGCTGGTCGATGCCGAGCAACAGTACGGTGATCGCACGCGGGCCAAGCCGCTGGACCGCGCCACGTACCAGGGCGTTATCGTCCTGTGGCACCTCGGCAACGGCAGGTGCTTCGGTGGGAACCGCTGTCGGTGAGACGGTTGTGAGGTCGGCGGCGGGTGGCTCCGTGGCAGCACCCGGCACCGTTGTCTCTAAAACCGTCGTCGGGAGTATCGGTGTCTCTATTGGGAGCAGGGACGTAGCTGTTGGTCCCTGGGCGACTGCCCGGAACGCCGGTAGTGGGATGTCAGCGCCGGCTGTGATAACGAAACTGCGTGTGCCAACGAAAGCCGCCCCCCCACAGGCCATTGTCGCCAAGAACCACCCGATTATCCCAACAGCAACCATCCAACCTGGTAATTGCCGCATGATTTTCCCTCACCGTTAAGCTGAATCTCGCGGGGCATTATAGCGGAAACGCGGACCCTGTGAACGGTGGGCGGGGGGATGACTACTCAGGATTGGTGTTTTGCATGGTGCTTTCGAACCGTTGGAGCGCGTCTTGTAAACGTTGTTGGCGCAGGCTATTGGTGAGGTCGCCCCGGGTGCGCTCTAGCACACTGCGAACGATGTCCGTTTGGCGGCGGAGGCCGTTGGTGATGGCGTCGGGAAAGTCAATCGTCACCAGTTCATCGTAGATAGCGTCCATCCACCCCAGCAGGCGCTCGGCCTCGTCGCTATGTTCGTCCTCACGGCGCAGGATATCGAGGATAAAGCGCCGGAGTTCGGTGGCGGCCTCTGCCAGCCCACGTAGGTAGGTGTTGTTCTCGACGTTGAGCGTGGCGGGGGTAGGGAGCGGCTCGTTGCGGATGATAGCGTAGGTAATGAAGGCCTCGGCGACTTCCTTGAGGGCATCCTGGGTGTAACCCGCGTGATACAGGTCCGGGTAGCTCTGAACGACAGCGGTGATCTCGTTCGCCTTCTCGCGGACGACGGCGAGTTTGGCGTCGGCAGTGGGCCAGTCGCGGCGGTGGACGGCGCGGATGGACTCCGAGCAGTGGCGGATTAGCTCGCGGGAACGGGCAATCGCATCATCACGGGCATCGCTACGGGCGGTGAACCCGTCGCGGATGGCATCAACGATGGCTGTGAGGTCCGCCGAGGGATTAGCTGTCATCGTCGTTGTCCTCGTCTTCTACGTCGGGGGCAATACCTTTGAACAGTTGGTCCGCTAGGGAGACATTTTTAGGCATCTCGATGGTCCCGTGTTGGGCCTCGTAGCGTTCGATGTTGCGCTGGAGCAGGTACATCATGGCCTTAGCGTGCTGGGGGGCGGTAATCACGCGGGCCTGCACGTTCGCACGGGTGGTAGGGGGCAACAGTTGGGCGAAGTCTAGTATGAACTCGTTGCGGGTGAAGCTCATCACGAGCAGGTTAGCGTAGGTAGCTTGGAGGTCTTGCGGGATGTGCAGCTTGATCTGTTGTTTGTTGTTGGGTTGGGGATTGTCGCTCATGGAGGCATCCTATTTGCAAATATCCGTGTAACGCAACTATAACAAATTCTGGCGCTGACCGCCTGTAATTGGGAGGGCCAAGCGGCCAAATTTGATGTGCTCCGTCATGAGGTGTTGGCGCTTTGCTGTGCAGGATGCCCAATGGATCGTGCATGAAACCTGTGTTATCTATACAATAGATACTTGTTAAAAAATTTTAAATATCAAAAAATTTTATTGACAGCAGTGCGAAATGCCGTAGACTACGTGTGTCGTTTGAAAAATTTTAAACGATAAGAGATTCACTACAGTAAACAAGGGATGGGACTGCACCATGACTGACATTACCTACGACATCGCCCGCCAACGTGCCGAGCAGCTCCAGCGTGAGGCCGCGAACGAACGCGCCGCACAGGAAGCTCTGCGTACCAACAAGCGGCCCCGTGCGAACAACTGGTTGCGCCGCCTGATGGCGCAAGACAACAATCGGATGGACACGGGCGAGAAGAACTAGCGCCTCTCCATTGATCCAGGCCATAATAGGGCGTTGGTGTAATCTACATCAGCGCCTCTTTTCATTCCCGCGTATCGGACGGTATAATCACCTCCTGAATCTTACCGTCAAACAACAGATAATCTCCCCATGACCCACGAAGAGACAACCGATATTTTCACACAGGCCGACGAGTTCGTGATTTCTGACCTGGATACCCTCAAGGTCGTTGCCGATCCGTTGCGCCTGCAAATTATCGAACTCACCTTTGACCACGCGCATACTGTGAAACAAATTGGCAAGAAACTCAAGCTGCCGCCATCGAAGCTGTACTACCACATCAACCTGTTAGAGAAACACGGCCTGCTTGCGGTTGCCAGCACGCGGATTGTCAGCGGGATTGTGGAGAAATCCTACCAAACGAGCGCCCATGGCATTCGGGTAGAGCGTGGGTTACTGTCGCCGGGGCGTCCCCAGGAACCCGCAGATGTGGGGGCAACCATCCTCGTTGACGCGATCCTGAACGATGCGCGGAACGACATCAAGGAGAACGCGGCAACGGGGTTGATTAACCTGAGTGGCGAGGAACACCCCAACAGCTTACGCATCTCGCGCAGCACGACGCGCTTTAGTGAGGAACAAGCGTTAGCGTTCCAGGCCCGGTTGAAGGCGCTGTTGGAGGAGTTCAAGCAGCATAAAGATGACCCTGCAAATGCCGATGAGCAGCGATACGCGCTGGTGATGGCACTGTATCCCACGGCACGCGGGGGGCGTCCGGCAGATGAGACGGATGATGATGTGAACCCTGCGGCAGACACGTAACGCCTGCGTTGGCATGGCACGCCCCCTAACAATTTGCTGAGTCGCGCCCACTTACCCCCTGCAACTGCGATATATTGGTTAAATGTTCGTCAAGTTGTGGTAAAAAGCCTATGTTCTTTGTGGTGCGTTTTGTGGTTGGGGTGTTGGCGACAATGGCGGGGGCTGTCGCGGTGGCGTTTGGTGCGGGGAGGGCGCTCCCCGCTGGCCCGGAAATTGCCTATGTTTCGCGCCCCGGTGGTGACGCCGAGATTTTCTTGATGGACGTGGACCGCGTTCTCTCCGTAAACCTCACCAATACGAATACGTGGTGGCCGGGGATACCCGGCGCACAGGACCAGTCCCCGGCTTGGAGTCCCGATGGCGAGTGGCTCGCGTTTCAGTCTACACGCGGCGGTAACGATGACATCTGGCTCATGGACGCTCGCGGCGGGAACCTGTTGCAACTGACGCAGCAACGGGCGATGGATATGCACCCGGAGTGGAGTCCTGACGGGTGTTGTATCGTCTACCAGGCGTGGCATGAGAACGACTTCGAGATTTTCATGCTGGATGTGGAGGCCGCCAAGCGGGGTGAGCCGCCGATCCAACTAACGGACAACAGCGCGGGGGACCGACACCCGGCGTTTCACCCGGACGGCGACCATATCATCTACGCCTCATCCGAGGGCAACCCGTTTGGGGCGTTTGAGTTGTTCACAATGAACCTAGATGGCAGCGAACGGCGTCAACTTTCGGCTGTCCGCGAGGACTTCAACGCGCTACACCCCTCCTACTCCCCGGACGGCGCGTATATCATCTACGATACCTTCGGCGACAACACGGTTTCTAACATCTACATGATGCGAACGGAGGGCGTCCGCACGCCGAACCGGGTGTTAGGGGAACCGCTGGCCCGTGATAACGCCGATGCCTACTTCCCGACGCTATCGCCGGACGGCAAGTATGTTCTCTACGTGACATCGCGTGAACGTAACAACAGCGAAATCTTCATCGTGGAGATCGAAGGTGAGTTCGAGCTAGGCACGCCGCGCCAACTCACAAACGACCCCGTGATTGACATTCACCCGGTCATGCGCCCCCCCCGAACGAACGACAGCCAATAACAACCTCACGGCCCCGTGAAGAAGTCCACCTTACCGACCGCGCAGGACAGATCGTGCTCAAGGTTGGGGGCGTTGAAGTGGGCGACGACAAGGCTAACCCCGCAGGATGAATCCAGGCTGACACCGTGGCCGCCGTAGGTAAAGACGGCCATCTGGCTGTTGGGCAGGCCAGCGCGGGCGCTCACCATCCAGTTCACGGGGGTGACGGGGTCGTAAGCCCCACCGATCAACATTGTGGGCACGTTGCTCTGGACACGTTCTGTCTCCGTTTCGGGGCGCTCGGCTACGGACCACACGCCGCAGCCAAATGAAATCCCGCGCAGGTCCGTTTGGAGGTAGTCCAGCAGGGAAGGCGGCACAAGATCGGAAGAGCACACGTCTGAACTCCAGTCACGTGAAACGATCTC
>CAYWZS010000172.1:0-7201 GCA_964462905.1 uncultured Anaerolineaceae bacterium | reverse complement strand
ACCCACACCGCACGCGGCGCGTCCAGCTTGCCCACGAGGTCCGCAAGATCACTGGCCCCAGTGACGTTCGCGTGGTTCGCGGCCTGCTCGACGGCCTCCGCGTTGAGGTCTGTCACGACGAGTTGGTGTCCGTTTTCCGCGAGGCGCGTCGTCATGTTCGCGCCCATCTTGCCCATTCCGACCATTCCTAATTGCATGGAGTCTCCTCTTTTCGTGGTGCGGTGTCCAAACAGTTACACATCGACTATACCGCATGGACTGTTGGGTTTACGTAATTTCGACTACACACAAGTTAGAAGGGGCTGAGGGTCTAAGGCTTACGCGGGGTGGGTCTAAGCAAGTCGTTAAAATACGCTACCCCAGCCGCCGCACGTACCCGCGTATCCCCCGCAAGACGACCCACAGCACCAGCGCCCACATCCCGACGACCCACGCTAGCCCCGTACCCGGACAGTAGGGCGGGTAGGCAGGAGGGACAGGGACACGACGCAAATAAAACAATGGTGCGTCTGGTCCCTGTCCTAAAGTTGATTGTGGCGGATAAATGAGCGGATTATCCCATGCGGCCATGTATCTGAGATGAGGTAGGCGACCTAACATGGGTGGCAATATCACCAATTGATTGTGAGCAATATCTAATGATGTGAGTGCAGACAGGTTTTCAATCTCCTGTGGTAATGCCGTTAATTGGTTGTTGCCAACCCGTAGCCGTGTGAGCGCGGATAGGTTCCCAATTTCTGGTGGCAGCGCGGTTAACTGGTTGTTCCTAGCATCTAGCGTATGGAGGTTACGAAGCGCCCCAATTTCCGGCGGTAGCACCGTTAATTGGTTGTGGCTGATGTCGAGTATCTGAAGTGTAGACAAAGCCCAAAGCTCTGGCGGTAGCTCGGTTAATTCCAACCCCTCTACAACTAGCTCTGTTGCTCCATTCACCCGCGTCACCTCAATTCGCCGTAGCGCCTCCCGATACGGGTCATACGACGGGTCAAACATCTGCGTATGGCCCGGCGTTGCCAGCAATAGGCAGGTGAGGATCAGCAAAATAGCTCGGCACATAGTGAGTCCCCCTCGTGGGATATCGCAACGTCAGAACCAGTTTCACACGCTCAGGCGGTCCCCGCAATCACCGTCCTCCATATGCCCCCGTAGAATCTGGGGCGCTCGGCTGTTCGTCCTCGTATTCATCGCCGCCATCGCTGCGATTTGAGTCTATTCCAGCTAGGCATGGCGCTGCTGGAGGATTTGCTGACGCGAGGTGATCCCATTGAGGTCGCCTTTTCTGTACCGCCGCCTCCCTTGTTTTATTCTGTACGGTAGTGAAAAGGTGAGATACTCCGCCTCGGTCATCCGCAGGGCCTTATACTCATCCGACGGTACATTCAGCGGTTTAGCGACCATGTTTTACGTCCTGTCTTTACCCATTATAGCCAACTACCCCTCGTCGGCGACGGGTATCTCCGGCGACGACTCCCCCGCCGGGGCCGCTGGCCGATAGTCCGTGAGCATCAGCAACCCACCGAGCGCCGCCAACCCCAGCCCGGTAATCGGGATCAACAGCGCAAACACCAGCGCCTTCTCCTCCGCCACCCCGTAGGCGCTCAACAATGCGACGACGGCCCCCTCACGCAACCCGGCTCCGTTGATGCTCAGAGGCAAGAACTGCGCGATGTTCACCGCCGCGAGGATCAACAACATCGTAAAGAAGCCCAGGTCTGCAATCCCGACCGCCGCGCCCAACGCCCAGAACGCAAACGTCCACACGCCGAAGTAGGCGATACTCGCGGCAGCGGCCCCCGCTAATGCAACCGGATGCCCCACGTACAGCTTAATTGGCTGGAACACGATTTTGATCGGCCCCGGAAACCGCTCCTCGAACCGCTCCAAAAAGCGCACCAGCGCAAACCCAATCACCAGCGCGACAAGCACCCCGCCGAACACCAGCACCGGAACATACCCCGGTAACTGAAACATCTCCATTACCAATGGACTCACCGCCAGCGCCGCCAACCCCAACACCCCATTCACGCCGATCCCAAGTAGACGGTCCATCAGCGCGGACGACAGCACGTTCACCTTGTCCGCACCGTCCCGCGCCAGGTAGTAGCCCTTCACCACGTCCCCGCTAATCAGCCCTGGCAGGAACTGCGCGTAGAAAATGCCCACCAGGTTAAATGCGAACAGCGGTAAAACCCCATAGCCCGGCTTCACCACGTTCAACAGGATTCGCCAACGGGTGCTCGCCACCCAGATTGCGCCAATCCAGATCACAAGAGCGACGAGAATCCAACCCCAGCGGACCTGGGCGGCCTCCGCCTGTAGGCTCGCAAAGTCAATGTCCGTGGTACGGAAGATCACGTAGAAGATGCCGCCGACAAACGCCAACCGCACCAGCAACCACGCAATCTGTCGCCAACGTAGGGGCGGGTCGTTCTTCTTCTTTTGAGGTTTGTCAACGATGGTGTTCATCGGATGTCCTTGCAGTTTGCAGGTTCAGTAGGGTTACTTGTGAGGTTAGGTAACGTGTAGAGGTCGATTTGTCCCAGGCGCTCAGACCGCCAGCAGTCCACCAAAACCATCCCCACAGCCCCCATGTGTGCCTGGAGCGCGCCTGGAAGCGGGATTGGGTTGTCGTAGAATACCACCACATAGTCTGGGGCAACGTCATCCCATACACTGGCCTCCGTCACGCCGAACTTGCCAGCGGCCCACCCCCCCGCCGCATACTCCACAAAGCGCACATGGTCGATCAACCCGTAGTACATGGGGTCGGTGGCAACAATGGTGGTATCGGCGGGGATAATCTCGCGCAGGTCCGCGCCAACAGTCAACGCCGGGTTGAAGCCCTCACGCAGGTCCGTGTTACTGTAGCGATTGATTAGTAGGCCCACGTTCGCGGCAAGCACGAACAATGCCAACCCCACCCGCACCCGCGCCGCTGCATCCTGCGGGAGCGCCCCAAACAGCGCCGCGACCAAGAGCGCGTACAGCCCCACACTCTGCGCGACATAGTAGGCGCGATAGTAGCCGAACAGTATAGCTAACACAATCATATTGACCAGCAGCACCACTGCAATTAGGCGTGTCAGCGGTTGATTTTGCCATATCCCAGCGATCAATCCCAGCAGCGCCACCCCGAACAGCAATGGCGTTTGCTGTATCGCGACGGTGATCTGGTCCAGAAAGACAAGGTGCGGCGGCGCGGTTGGCTCCAACACCGGGGATGATGCCAGATTCAGGAAGCTATCGCCCAGCCAAGCATACAGCCCCACATAACTCGCAACCCCCGCGACCCCACCGATGAGCAAATACAGCAGCGGCCAGTAGAACAGCCGCCCCTGGTTGCGCCACAGCAGCACCCACTCCAGTAGATAGGCCGCGCCAAACGCAAGGCTGAAACGGTAGGCGTTCGGATGGCCGTCCGTAGCGAACGCGACCATAAACCCGACGACAAAGTGGTATGCGGGCCACTGGCGGTCCTGGGCGACAGTGTAGGCCAGCAGCGCCAACGCCAGATACAGTGCCACGCTCACGTCCTGGCGCAATAGATTCAGCGGAACCAGCGCAAATGCCCCAACCAGCACAGCTATCCAGCCGCCATAGGGGCCGTAGTGCCGCCGCGCAACGGCCCACGTCACCGCCAGCGCCGCCAGCCCCACAAGGTAAATGAAGGCGCGTCCGGTCCAAAGGCCGACGCCCACCAGCCGATACCACACGCCCAGGCCCATGTACATCAGCGCGTAGGACTCGGTTGCTACCGGGTCATAGATCAGTGGCGAGATGCTGCCCGTGTTGCCGAAGTTCCAAGCGAGGCTCGTCATGTAGGCTTCGTCCACGAAACGCACGCCAGGGAATCCCAACACCACGACGAATAGGCCCGCAATCGTCACCAGCACCAAACCGGGAACAAGTACCGGGGCCAGCATCACCCACCAGCGCAGGTCCTCCGCAGGTGGTAGCGTCTCCAGGCTCCACAGCCCAAACGTGACCGCCAAGCCCGTGATGTAGAGTTTCAACACGCTATACGCTGGGGCCGATGCGACCGGGAGCGCCCACAGCACCAGCACAAGAACCCCCACTGCAATCGTCAGTGTCCAATGCTCGGCGGCCAACAGCCCCCACCGTTTGAAGGTGTCGGCGAACTTGGGAGCCAACCACCCCACCAGCGGAGCCGTCAGCGCCAGCAGGCCAATGAGCGCCGCCGCCGTCGTGGAGTAGCGACCAAGTATCGTTCCGCCTGTGCTGGGTTGTAGCAGCAGCGCCACCAACGTGATGAGGTGTAGTGGGAGCCACAGCCGTGTTGCCCGTCCTGCCAACTGTATGCCCTTTGTGTTTTTTAGTCCGCGATACTTTAAACGAACCACCTCGGTTTGGACAGTCCAGTTAGCGTCACACGATAAGCTCCGTTACAGAACTTGACAAACTAAACAAATGTTCTATAGTGGATGCGTTGCCATCTGTTCAAGTTCTTCCATGGAGCCAACCATGCCCAGCCAAGACGACCACCGACCACCGTTTGCGGGATTCCCCACAGCGGGCCTTCAGTTCATGCGTGACCTGCGCGATAACAACAACAAGGAATGGTTTGAGGCCAACAAAGCCACGTTCACCGAGCAAGTCCAGGAACCCGCGTTATCGCTCGTTGTTGCGTTGGGGGAGCGCCTAGAAGCCGCCTACCCCGCCATCCGCTACAGCACCCACAAATCCAGCGGGACACTCATGCGAATCTACCGCGACACGCGCTTCAGCAAGGATCAAAACCCCTACAAAACCAATGTGGCGATGATGTTCGTCCCGGCGGGGCAAAAGCGCATGAACGCGCCCGGTTTTGGCCTACAGATGACGCTGGATGAGGTGAACCTCGTGGCGGGACAGTTCGGGTTTGACAAGGATCAACTCACGGTCTATCGCGAGGCGGTGGCGAGCGACAAGGGCGGCAGGGAGCTGGTCGCGGCGATTGAACAGGTGCAAGCCGCCGGAGACTACACCCTCAGTAACCCCGACCTCAAACGAGTGCCGCGTGGCTATGAAGCGGATCATCCGCGTGCGGACCTGCTCAAGCACAAGGGGTTGGCTGTCTACGCGCCGTCAATCTCATTGGAGGTGGTGCAGACGCCTGAATTAGTCGATGTCGTGATGGGCCACTACACGAACATGGCCCCGGTATGGCAGTGGTTGATGGAGACCTTCGACGGCTAACCGTTTCGCAAAACACCCACGGACGGTACGCTAGGGGACAATCCAGAACAACCAGAGAGGAAGTCCCCATTATGCGAGCAGTCATCCCACAGGACGGTCAGGCCGTCCTCGTTGACCTCCCTCAGCCCGAACCCGGCGATGGCGAATTACTTGTAAAAGTTGCTGCAACGGCCCTTAATCGTGCGGACTTGTTACAAGTCGGTGGGAACTACCCACCACCACCCGGCGCACCGGACACGCTCGGCCTAGAGTTGGCGGGAGTGGTCGTCAGCAGCAACGACAGCGTTTTCCCGGTGGGCAGCCGCGTGATGTCGCTGGTGGGCGGGGGTGGGTATGCGGAGTACGCTGTCGTCCCCGCAGACCACACACTACTCGTTCCAGATAATCTCTCCGACGCCGAGGCAGGTGCGACAATGGAGGCTTTCCTAACGGCCTATACCAACATGTTCGACATGGGGCGGCTCGTCGCAGGTGAAACCGTGCTGATTCACGCCGGGGCCAGTGGTGTTGGCCTCGCTGCAACGCAGATGGCGAAGGCTATCGGCGCGACAGTCATTGTGACAGCCAGCGCCGCTAAGCACGACCTATGCCGCGAACACGGCGCGGACCTGTGCATCGACTACAAAGCCCAGGATTTCGCTGAGGTCATCCGTGAGGGGCACCCGGCGGGTGTGGACCTCGTACTAGAGATGGTCGGCAAACCCTACTGGGACGGCAACATGCGCGTGCTCAACAAGTGGGGACGGCTGGTGTTCATCGGGCTGATGGGCGGCAACCAGCACGAAATCGACTTCCGCACGATCATGAAGAAGCGCCTAAGCATTATGGGCAGCACGCTCCGGGACCGCACCCATGAGCGTAAATCGGACCTCATTCGGCGCTTTGGGGCGTGGGGCTTGCCGCTACTGCGTGAGGGGACCATCAAGCCGACCGTGTGGAAGGCGATGCCGCTCGGTGAGGTGCAGACCGCCCATGACTTCATGCGAAACAACCAGAACGCGGGTAAAATTGTGTTGACCATGTAGGCCAACAGGGCAATCTTACCGTGAACAGTCCGCGTACGTCCCGGCGAGACCGTTTGATCTCTCAGTTGATCCGCAACGCGAGCCGTGTACGAGACATCCTAAGCGACCCGTTACGGCGTTTCCAGTTGTCGATGTTGTTTCTGCTATTTTTCCTGTTGGTGGGGATTATCGGCTACATGATTATTGAGGGTTTGTCGCCGCTGGACGCACTCTACTTCACGATTATCACTGTGACGACCGTGGGCTATGGGGATGTCTCGCCAACGACGCCTGTCAGCCGGGCTTTCACGATTATCTTGCTGCTGCTCGGCATCGGTGCAGCCACGACAGCCGTTAGCAACGCGGTAGAGGCGTTTGTGGGGTGCCGTCCGCGAAAGACGTATAGCAGAGAGGGTACGACTCTTGGAAAATCACTATATCGTTGCTGGGTACGGGCGCATCGGCCAGCAGATTGTCCACGACATTCTGGTTCGCAACGAACAGTGTGTCGTGTTGGACAGTGATATTAAAGTGCAGAGCGACGAGTTTCTGATGGATGAGAACGTGCCGTTCATCATTGGCGACGCCACCGATGACCCGATTTTAGAGCGAGCGGGGGTCCAGCGTGCCAAAGGTTTTGTCGCGGCGCTCCCGTCGGATGCAGACAATGTGCTGGCAATTCTCACGGCACGGGAGCTGAAAGAGGACCTGTTTATCGTGGCACGGGCCATCAACATCCAGTCGGAGAGCAAGCTACGCCGTGCAGGGGCGAATCACGTTATCAGCCCGTATCAGGTGGGCGGACACCGCATGGCGATGGCATTGCTACGCCCGGCGGTTCACGCTTTTATGAATCACCTGTCGGATGTGTCAAATTCGGAATCCTACGACATCGGGCAGATTGACGTGAAGCCCAACTCGCGGCTCGTCGGGCAAACCGTCCGCCAATGTGATTTGCGCTCTGTGTATGGGCTGACGATTCTCGCGATCATCAAAGGGGG
>CAYWZS010000171.1:0-7341 GCA_964462905.1 uncultured Anaerolineaceae bacterium | reverse complement strand
GTCGGAGCAAGCCGCCTGCGGTTAAAACCACAGGCTACAGCCTAGCGCGTCCACTAAAGGGACGCCAAAACAGCCGTGTGAGCCGCTGTCCACTTCAGTGGACACGTTTTAGCCGTAGGCGCGGGATAACGCTATCTTTTATCTGGAATAGCCTCGGCGTGATATTGTGGTGCGCCTGCCTGAATCGCATCACGATGCAACACAGCTACCACCAAAAAAAGCCATAGCCCGATGCCACATTGACCCCGTGCCAAATAACCCCCGCCGCGACGTGCAGCGCGAGCAACGTCCCCGCCACGACAGAGCGCGAGTCTAGTTCCCGCCACGCTGCACGAGCGAAATAGGCTATCGCCGCGAGTGTCAGCATGTCTAATCCGGCCTGAGCGCTGAAGATGAAGTTGGCGTGCGCGACCTTGCCCGCCTCTGCCAGCAAATAGGCGTAGAGTAGCCCCACGCCATAGGCCGCCCACGTTAACTGTAACGCCACATCACGCCGAGCGTCTGCCCAGTAGAGGGCGGTTAGGGCTAACGGAAAGGCCGACGACAACACCAGCTTGAGCGCCATGATCGCGATGTTTGGCTCACGGGTGAGCATGGCCGCCAGCGGCGCAAGAATAACCTGCGACGGCTCGGTAAAGCGTTGTACGGCATCGGCGGCGGTGAAGAACGCGCCGAACTGTAACGCCAGCACGGGGAGCGCCGCCGCCGCGACCAGCGCCGGGGTCCAGCGGATGCGGCGTTGGTGCCACAGGTGCCACAGCCACAGTAACCCTACCGCTGGCACGTAGATGATGACGTGGTTGGGCTTCGTTAGCAGGGACAGCACAATCAAACTTGCCCCCGCCGCCCCCACCAGCCACGGGCGCGTCACCTCATCACGGAACAACCGCACCGCGATCCACACCAGCAGCACCGAAATCGGGCGCATAAGCGTGTAGGTGGGGTTGTGAAATAGGTTGCTGCTGGGAATGTAGCCCATGAATAGATTTGGCGTGTTCAATGTGGGGAAAAACACAGGTGCGGCAATCATTCCGGCGATGGTGAACAGCCCCAAGCGCAACGCACCACCCACCCCCTCCGGCACGCCGATGAGATAGCGTAGAAAGCCGTAAATCACGACACCCGTCAGCAGCAACGCCCCCAGGTTCACCCAGAATTGCGCCGCGAAAAAGGTGACCGTGTCGTCACCGGGGAGCAAGGCCGCCGTGCCAATAGTGAGCAACTGGTTGACGAAGTGTGGCGAGGTCAGCGGTGCGCCCTCGGCGATCTGCTGGGAGTAGTAGACGTGGACCTCGTAGTCACCGCCGCGCACGATGAACTGCGCGGGCCAGTAGGCGGCGACAATTAGCGCCAAAATCCCAGCCAGCACGCCCCACTCTGACGGACGTAAACCACGGTCGGCGGATGTCGGGGCGTAGAGCGCATTTGGGTGGAGCAGATGATGGGGCGCAAACATAAGCATTCCCGCTCCGGCGAAAAGCGTCAACGATAGGAGCGCGTACACCGGGGCCAGTCGTGCCGTTGAGATAAGCGTGGCTACACGGTAGACGCCCCGGTCCCCGTTCAGGTCATCGACGCTCAGGGAGACGAAACTATCTTGCGTGATGCAGACCTCGCGGCTGTCCTCGCCGATCACACCCTTGGGTTGGTCGAACCCCACAGCGAAGCGCACGGACTCCACGCCCGTGACCGCCCACGAGGCCGTAAAACAACCATCCAACCGGGTGACGGGACGGTCCACGGTGAAGCGCACATCTGCCCCGGCGGGTGTGTCGGTGATGGTGGCGGGGGTGGGGTTCACCAGCGGCACCAGTAGCGAGGCAGTCGCCAAACCCGCGCCTAAGAGTAAAGCCGCGCAGATATAGCGCACGACCACCCCGCCAATGAAGGCTGCAAACAGATTGTTGCCCGTGGTTGTTGGAATCGGTGAACGCATTAGCTAGATTCCCCCCGTTGCCTGTAGCGCGGCAATTTCATTGTCTGTCGGTCAAATATCATATGCCACAAATGATCCACATAAGTTGAGATCGGCTAAAAGCTGAAAACTTGTTTATGGGGCCAGCACCGGGACCACGAAGCGCAACAGCCACAGGTTCGCCCCGCCAAAGACCGCCGCCAACGTCAACGGCATCAGGTAGGGGGTGTAGGCCCGCAGTGGCAACGATGTTACGCGGTCGCGGAGTAGCCGTATCCAGCCGTCTAACCCTGCCGCCACGGTGAGCGCGAACGGGATCAGCGCGACGAACAAGTAACGCCCCTGCACCTGATAGAACTTGATGTTGTAGTAGGCGAATTGGGCCAGCGCCGCCAACCCTGCGAGGCCAAGCAATATCCCGACCACCACCCGATGCGCGGTCGGCGGTCGGTCGCCCCGGCGCAGGTCGATCACAAGGCCCGTTGCTGCCAGCGCCAACATCGCCCAGATGACCGTGTACCAGTTTGCCGGGAGTGGGAGCGCCATCCAGCCGAGTTGTCCCCAGAAGCTGTTGAATGTCGTGGCGAACGCCCCGCGCCAGTAGCCACCCCAGCCCACATCGGCAATACGTTCTGCCGTGCGAAGCTGGCCGACGACGACCGCATCGTGGGCTGCCAGCCCTAAAATATCCGGGAAACCGTAGACAACACTGTTGCGAACCCACCACACCAGCCCGTAGGCGATGCTAACCCCCAGCACGACCAGCAGGCCACGCCCGATCTTGCGAGCGTGGCGGCGAAATACGGGCGCATAGACGCTGCGGGCGTTTTTGAGCATCTGCCAGCCAAAGCGCCACCCTGCCTGCTTGAGCTTCCGTTCGCGCTCCGGGGAGAGGTTCGGGATGGGGATGTCCTTGAGCGCATCGGCGACTTTGAGGGCGATCCCGGCACTGCGGCCCGCTGCCGAACGAGCAGCCATGACGATAGGCCGCAGGACGACGGCGGCCACCACCAAACCGACGCTAAAGTAAACGGTCGTCTTGGTGAGGAAGGTAACCCCGACAAGTGTCCCTAGCATCACATGGTAGCTGTTGCGGGTGTCGTCCCGTAGCCGCCAGACGACGATAATCGACGCGACCAACAATGGCGGCACCATCCAGAAGATGTCCGGGCGGCTCCACGGAAGGCCGAGCAATACGGCCAGCGCCAGCAAGCTCACCCCGGCGGTGAAGCCCCAGCGCACCCAGCGCAGTCGCTCGCGGTCGTGTTCGGTGACGTAGAGCGCACACAGCACGAAAACCAGCGCAATCAACAGGTAGGCCAGCGCATCGTTGTTGATGCTTCCCAGGATGACGAGATGTTGCGGAATGTAGGCAACGAGTGCGGCGGTCCCCAAGGCGACACCACGCCGTGCGGGGAACATCAGCCGGGACAGCGTGTAGGCGAGCAGCACAACGCCAGCGCCCAACACCATTGAGACAAGCCGCAATGCAATCAGGCTCCCGTTTGTCAGGCGGTAGACGGGGGTCAGTAGTAGGTAGTACATCGGCGGTTGATGGTCCTCGTACTGTATCGTCGCCAGGTCACCTGTCAACGATGGCGCGAAGCGGCTCGCCTTCAAATCTTCTAGGTAGGGGTTATCCCAGTCGCCCATTTCGATGACCGGGCAGCAACCCGCTGCGGCAATCTGTGCAATCACGTTGTAGTGGGCGGGTTCGTCGGGAGCCTGCCAGGGGGCCGTCTGGGTCGCGTATAGGCCGCCCACCAGCAGATACCCGGCCAGGATCGTGGTGAGCAGTGCAACTTCAATGCGTTGAGGGGACATCAATACGCCTCCGTGAGTGTGCGGCGCTTAAGCTACCCCGGCGGCGGGGTGTGGTCAAGCGTGAGGCTCGTCTACAGCGGCGTCTGTGGAGGGGAGGTTATGCCTTGCTTTTCCCGGTCACACGCTCGACCAGGGTTTTCATGTCATGGAAACCCACGGGTTTCAGCAGGAGAATGTCGATAGCCTCAGTTTCAAGCTGTTGTTCAACGAGGTGGTTGGCCGTCGCCATGACTGTGGTGACCGCCGTGCCACCGTCTAGGGCGTGTAATGTTCGGATCACATCGAGGCCGTTTCGTTGCGGCATGTGATAGTCCACGATAAGCACGTCCGGCAGGGGGTTTTCTACGAGCCAGTCAATCGCCAGGTCGCCATTTGCAACAACATCAACATCGTAACCATACCTCTTGAAGGCGCTCTGCCAAAGATGCGCCAGGTTTTCGTCGTCTTCTGCGATGAGGATGCGAAGGTTCGTCATGTCGGTGGGCCAGTCTCATATTGATGCGATAAAATACTATTTTAGCATGCTTTCCCATAGCGCGAAATCAGGCCCCATTCGGCGGTGTGAGCCGCTCAACTTACATGTGTTGTAACCCGGAAGTTCGATCTGCAAACGCACCCCATCCTGTCATGTTGGCGTCTGCGCTGGCAACCCTACCGCCGCCCGATCTCCGCAGCGGCCCGCACACACAAGCGACTGCCGCCCGCGTCCAGCCACTCCGTCAGGCGCTCGCTCTGTGGTTTGTCCGCCAGTGCGTCTGCATAGATGCCCGTCCCCCAGTAGTAGTAGGATTTCACCTCGTTGAACCACGCGGACTGCGGCATGTTAATCATACGTGGCCCACCGTTGTAGCAGGCCATCGCCAGCCCGGTGTCGCCACTCGCCCAACGCAAACAGTCCTTGAGTACGCCCGCCCCGCGCTTAGCGTTGGTGTCTGGGTTGGTCATCATCTCGCCATAGCTGAAGTGCATCGGCATCACCTGGAATAGCCCTTGCGCCCCGGCCACACTCGCCACCGTCGGATGCCCACAGCTTTCGATCTGCATTACGGTTGCGAGCAGGTTTGGGTCCAGGTCGTAGATCGTCGCCCACGCCACAATCTGCGGCCCCCAATGTGCCACCTCCGGCGTGAACAGCGGCGCGAGTTCTGAAGTCGTGACGGGGGCGGTTGTTTGCGATGGCGCGAAGTAGGTGCGGGCTATCTGCGCGATATCCCACAGCAGCACCGCCAACGCCATGCTCATCACCAACGTCAGCATCGGGCGTGGTGGAATGGAGTGTCGCCACGCCAGGAAATCACGAATCGTATCCGGGTTTAATTGGTGTCGTGGTCTGGCAGCCATTGTGCGTCCTGTCTCATCTACACGTTGCCATTTTAACGGAAAAAGAGCGGAATAGGTTGCATTGCAACAAGAACCCAACGCAACACTTACACAAGGTTCAGTTATGTTTCAGGCTTGCAGCGACACGTTATGGCGAGGCCTGCTGTTGTTGGGAGTGAGTTCATCTATGCGGGGATGGCGCTTTAAATTCAGGGACAACGTGAACAGCGCGAGGTGCGCGAGTTCGACTGCTAACAGCGGCATGTGAATCGGGGGGAGGACAGGGTAAACCGCCCTGTCCCGGATGGACACGCATCCAAACGTCCTACGTCACCTTGCCCTCGGTGATGGACATGAACACGCTTTCAAGGTCGTAGGTCTGCTCGTTGATGTCAATGATGTTGATCTCCTCCTGGGCGAACAGCTTACGTCGTAACGCAATCGCGCCATCCTCATCGCCCATGAACGCGATCTTAACGCGCTCGCGGCCCTTTTCCGGCGGCAGGTCCATGACCTCGCCGACATCCTCCAACCCTTCGACCAGCGCCTTGACCTTCGCCACATCCTCCGCCGTGCGGACCAACACCACAAGGTCCGTGTGCGGGGCGAGCTGTGCGCGCATGTCGTCCATACTGCCCTCGGCGATCATCTGGCCGCCCTCGATGATGCCGACATGTGTGCAGACCTCTTGCACGTCCGCCAGGATGTGCGTAGAGAAGAAGATCGTCTTACCCATCTTCGCCAGTTCCACGAACAACTCGCGAATCTCGACACGGGCGCGGGGGTCCAGCCCCGACGCTGGCTCGTCCAGAATGAGGACTTTTGGGTCGTGAGCCAGCGTGCGGGCTAACGATAGGCGCTGCTTCATGCCCATACTGAGCTTGTCTACCATATCGTCGCGACGGTGCGCGAGGTCCACCAGTTCCAACAGGTCACCGATGAGCGTCTTGCGCTCACGCTCTGGGATGTCGTAGCAGGCCGCGAAGAAGTCCAGGTACTCCCACACGCGCATGTCCTCGTAGACACCGAACTTATCCGGCATATAGCCGATGCTCTTGCGGACGTTGCGTGGTTCCTCCGCAATAGAATAACCTGCCAGCCACGCCTTACCCTGGCTAGGCCGGGTGAGCGTCGTCAGCATCCGCATCGTGGTTGTCTTACCTGCACCGTTCGGGCCGACAAAGCCGTAGATCGCACCCTTTGGGACGTGCAACGACAGCGCCTCCACCGCGATAAACTTGCCGTACTCCTTGCGTAGACTTTCGGTTTCGACAATAAAGTCGGACATACGCACCTTCTCTCCGTGGCTATCAGGTTGCTCCCAAGTGTACAGCAAAATGCGCCAGTGCCGCTACACAACTATGGAGTGGCTCATTTTGGGCAGTGCGAACTATGACGTGGAATTGACCCGCCGCCAATGCGGTTCTCATGGAAAGCCGCTACTTTTGAGATCAAAGTTCACACCACCCATAAGGGAGCCAAGTACATGCCAAAGGTTACGTTTAACGGGGTCACCCTGGCGGAGTCCAACGAGACGAAGGTGGTAGAGGGCAACCACTACTTCCCACCTAGCAGCGTCAACATGGACTACTTCAACGATAGCGCCAACAACACCACAACCATGTGCAGTTGGAAGGGCCGCGCCAACTACTACGACATCCAGGCCAACGGTGAGACCCTCGCCGACGCCGCCTGGTACTACCCGGAGCCGAAGTCCGGCGCGTCCGAGATTACGGGCTATATCGCGTTCTACAAGCGTAAGGTCCAGGTCGAGGACTAGGCCAGCAGCGCCCTCACAGCCGGGTAGGTGCGGGCAAGGTGGTCTAGCATCGCCCGCACCACCGCCGAGAACACGACATCTCGCGGCCACACCAGCCGTAGCGCCCGTTCCAACGGCACATCCGCTACGGCGACCATCCACAAGGTCCCCGCTGCGATGTCGTGCTGGAGTGCGTTTTCTGGAAGGACGGTCAAACTCGCAGACGAGCGCACCGCCTGCTTGAGCGTCTCCGGGTTGTCAAACTCACCAATAATGCGTGGCGTTACCCCGTGCGCCTGCATGATAGCCGTCAGCCAGACGTGGCTCTGGCTTTTCTCCTGGCGAAAGACCATCGGCTGTCCGCCGAGTTCATAGAGGTCAACCTTGTCCCGGCCCCACCACGGATGATCCGGCCCGACGACCACCCGCTGTATCATCACATCGAGTTCCAGTGTCTCCACCTGGGCTACCGCGTTAATTTCCCCCTCCACAAAGCCGAGATGTTGCTGCCCCGCGCTCACCG
>CAYWZS010000170.1:0-7431 GCA_964462905.1 uncultured Anaerolineaceae bacterium | reverse complement strand
CCACCAATGACGCCAACGCCCAGGCGACTAACGACGCCCAGGCCACCAATGACGCTCAGGCGACCAATGACGCCAACGCCCAGGCGACTAACGACGCCCAGGCCACCAATGACGCCCAAGCCACCAATGACGCCAACGCCCAGGCGACTAACGACGCTCAGGCCACCAACGATGCTCAGGCCACCAACGACGCTCAGGCGACTAACGACGCTCAGGCCACCAACGACGCCCAGGCCACCGCCACAGCCGACGTCCAGGCCACCAACGACGCTCAGGCGACTAACGACGCTCAGGCCACCGCCACCGCCGACGCCCAGGCGACTAACGACGCTCAGGCCACCAATGACGCCAACGCTCAGGCGACTAACGACGCCCAGGCCACCAACGACGCTCAGGCGACTAACGACGCTCAGGCGACTAACGACGCTCAGGCCACCGCCACCGCCGACGTCCAGGCCACCAACGATGCTCAGGCTACACTGGACAGCTTCGCCACGGCGGATGCCGAACAGACCGCCCAGGCACTCGGCACACGGCGGGCCAACGCCACGGCCACCGCCGACCTACAGATGACGATTCAGTCTGAGGCGAACAACATCGCCGCCTCGGAAACAGCAGATGCCGTTAGCACGCTGGAGAGTGAGCCGACCGTCACCGCGACGGGTGGGCCGCGTGATGTACCATCTGCTACCCCGGTTGGCACGCCGGAGGAGATCCTACCGGATACGGGTGGGCCTGTTGATGGGGGCATCCCGCCGTGGGTCTATGCGGTCTGCGGGATCGGGCTGGTGCTGGCAATTGTGGTGTTTGTGCTGACCGTGGGGCGTCGTCGCCGTGCGGAGGGTGAGGACGGCAGTACTGGGTAGCGCGTTGCGCCCTGGGCCAACCCACCATAAAATCGAAATTATATGCTGTGTTCTGGGATGATGTGGAGGAAAAGCACTCATGAACTTACGCGGTGTGTTTGATGTTGAGCAACCAAACAAAGATGTTGCAGGCAACTACCAGGAGGCCCCGCGCTTCCTGTCGCGGCGTGCCTCACCAGAACAGCGCATTCGCCACTACATCGAGACACGCTGGCACGAGCAATACACCTACTATATTAACCGCGCCAACCGTAACCGCCAGCAACACCTGCGCCTGCAACTGTTCATCGCAGTGACGGCGGTGCTGGTGCCCGTGCTATTGGGGTTTAACTTCAACTTCATTAACTTCGCGAACACGCTCGCCAACACAGATGGCTGGTGGTCTCCCTACATCACCGTAGACAACCTGAACACCTGGGTTGCAGGCATTAACGCGGTCCCGGCGATCCTATCCGGGTTGGTCGCGGCGGCGACCGCCCTGGAGAATGTGCAGAACTACGGCGCGAACTGGCGAGCATTCCAGTACGCGGCGGACGGCTTGGAGCGTGAGCGGGCACTGTTCGAGGCCAACAGTGGCCCCTACCGCAAGAACAAAAATCCCTATCGCTTGTTTGTTGAGCGCAGCGAGGACGTAGTCGCACAGGAGACGGGGCGTTACTTCGCACGTGAGGAGCCGAAGAACGACGAGGCCGAGGATGAAGACGCCGAGATCGAGCCGATGTTGACGACCACCGCAAACCCCACCGACAGTATCCCGGTTTTTGACGATGTGGACGAGGCGTTCGACCATCAGACGCAGGGGATGGGTTAACGTGACGCGCTCAAGACCAGCAAGTCCCCGCTAACGGTTACGGCATCGGCCAGCGCGGAGACAGGGAGCTTGGCCCCAGTCTCCCAAGCGTAGACCGTCACCGCCACGCGATGCGTACTTTCGTCTGGTGGCGTGAGGACGGCCCGCATCGGCTTGTGGGGGCCGTCTGCGCCGTCAAAGCCGATGTCTACCTGGGCCACCACCGCGTTCTCCCCATCTAACAGATAGACCGCCGCCGAATACGTCCACGACGGCATCTCCGGCGCGATACGCCAGTTCAAATCCACCATAACGGTTTCATCATCCGCTGTGATCGCCCAATCCCCCAACACCAACATCCCCCCAAAATCCGCCGTCTGTACAGCCGACGGGCAAAATGTCGGCGTGGCGGCGTAGAGCGTCAGCCGGAAGTCCCAGTCGTCATAGGGGGTTTCGCAGATGATGTAGGCGTTGTCGTCTAGGTAGTTCCGGGCCATCTCGTCGCGTCCGCTGACTGTCGTCGTGCGTTCTTCGACCAACCACACACGCGGCGCGTCCGCAATCATCAACGGCAGGTAACCTGCGTCCATGTCGCCACCGAACACGGGTAGCGGGTCAATGCCGTGGGTGTAGTGCCACTGGCGGTCACTGTGACGGCCCACCAGCAACATCACATCACCGGGGGCGCTCCCCGCACGTACCGGGGCCGTCACCTCTCGCCAGTCGGGGAACACACGATCATCACCGCTGTCGAAGGCCATCAGTTCGCCGGAGCGCGTCGCCGCCACCCCCAGCAGCGCCCAACCGACCATCAACGCCGGGGTGATGAGCCGCCAGCGCGTCCCGGCGACGGCCATCGCATAGCCAACCAGCAGCGCCAGCGGCACCCACACGCCCAACGCATAGCGAATCCGCCGCAATAGGAACAGGTTCACGACCTCGTTCATGGCAATGTGGGCCGCAACCATCCCTAGCGCAACGAACAACAACCACCATATGCGCCGTATCCGCCAGCCGTGCCACAGGGCGACGGCCAGCAACCCGGCCAGCAACCACGGATACCCATTGCTGAAGTAGGTCGCGACGCCGTCTACCACGCCCAGGGGCGGCAATGCCTGATCGTGCAGATATTCACGTCCGCTGTTGAAGGCCAGCCCCCGCAGGATCACGGGCACCTCAAAGCCGAACACGGCAATCGGCACCAACGCTGTCCCGACGACGGACCACCAGCGACGGTCATAGGGCGGACGCGATAGGTGAAACAGCCCCAGCGCGACGACCAACGGCGTTGTGAAGTAGTGGCCGTAGAACAAGCCAATGCCGCCGCCGATGAAGGCGGCGCGTGCGCCCACCCCCGGCGGACGCGGACGCAGCGCCAGTCGCCAGTAACCCCACAGCGTCAGCGCGACGGCCAACGAGACAAGCGTGAACACCCGGAATTTGTGCATATAGGCGAGGTATAGCACGGATGTCGCCAGCACTAGCGCCGCCGCTAACCCGGCAGACGCGCCGAATAGCTCCCGTCCGAGGCGGTAAGTGAGCGCGATGGTGAGTAACCCCGCCAGTGTAGGGAGCCAACGCAGGGCGAGTTCACTTGTGCCAACGAGCGCAACCCACGGCACCACCACGAACGGAAAACCAAGCGCCTGGTCCGGCGACTGCGAGACAAGCCGTTCCCACACACCGAAAGGATAATCCACAGGGCCATGAAAGCCCGCGCCGGACGCCACCAACGAGCGTACCTCATCGAAAGTCAACGGGTCCGCCGCCAGCCAGGGCACGGCCAGCACCAGCGCCAGCAACAACACCCCGACGGCCAGCCAATCTGTGCGCGTCACGACTGCGAGGCCGCCTTTGCTCGCAGGCGCTCTAGTGCGCCCTCTGGTGGGTTGTAAGTACCAAGCCAAATGCTGCCGTCGGCGCTGGGCTTGTGGAAGTCCGAGCCACCTGTGGTAATCATGTCGTACTCGGCGGCAATCGCGCTTATGTAGGCACGGACGTCCTCATCGTTTTGCGGGTGATACAGTTCAACCGCCTCCAGGCCAGCCGCCGCCAGCCGCCGCAGGACCGCCTCACCGTTCTTAATCCGGCCTGGATGCGCCATCACCGGGACACCGCCCACGGAGCGAATGAGCGCCGCTGCCTCTACCGGGGACATGCGCTCACGGTTGACGTAGGCGGGGCCATCGTTGGCGAGGTAGCCATCGAAGGCGTCCTGTAGCGTCTTGACGTAGCCCGCTGCGACCATTGCCCGCCCGATGTGGGGCCGCGTGATCGGGGCGTCTTTGGCCTGGGCCGCCACCTGCTCGAACGTCAAAGCGATACCAAGTTCGTTCAGCTTACGGACCATCGCCCGGCCCCGGTGGTAGCGGCTCTCGTGGAAACCCCGGAGGCGCTCCTGGAAGGCGTCGTTGTCCAGGTCAATAAAGTAGCCCAATATGTCGATGCTGCCGTCCGCCTCTGTTTCCGCACTGAGTTCGATGCCGGGGATCAGCGTGATGCCCAACATCGCGGCGGCTTTTTGCGCTGGGGCAATGCCTTCTGTCGTGTCGTGGTCGGTGATCGCCAGCGTCGTGACGCCGCATTCGTAGGCCAGTGCCAGTAATTGCGCTGGGGATAGCACGCCGTCGGAGGCGGTGGTATGTGCGTGGAGGTCGATGGTCATCAGTCGGGTTTCCCCTGGTTGGCGGTTAACATCAGGGGGTGATTGTGCCGGAGGGGGGCGGTGGTGTCTAGTGGGTGGACGCCTGCGCGACCAGCGCACCCGCCAGGATTTGCACCAAATCCCCGGCACGCGCTTTTCTCAAATGGTTTGCTTACTGGCACGATGCGAAGCGTTATGCGATAATCTGGTTACATTATGGGAGCGATGTAACATCTGGTTGGTACTCCCCGCCCCTTTATCCCAATCCAGTGGGGAAATCCAAACCCATTTCTCACCAACTGGTTAGATCGCTTCCACAAGCAAACAAGCGACATCCTGATATAATGGTTAGTGTTCAATAGATACCATTCTTTCTAGGATACCGTTTAAGACTGTGTTAACCTCAGTTAGCACGATTACTTGCCACAAGTGCCGGAGGTCATTACCGTGCCGAACAAAATGGAACGCTTTACACAGCGGGCGCGGCGGGTTCTCAGCCTGGCGCAGGAGGAGGCCGAACGCCTGCAACACAACCACATTGGGACGGAGCACCTGCTGCTCGGCCTGATGCGTGAGGACGGTGGTGTTGCGGGGCGCGTGCTGCGTGAGCTTGGGCTGGAACAGCGCCGTGTCGAGGAGTTGGTTGAGCGCATGACCCGCGCCACCACCCGCCCGGCGAACTCCCAATTGGATTTATCACCGGGGACGAAACGTGTGCTGGAACTCGCGGTGGACGAAGCCCGCCGGATGGGGCACCACTACATCGGGACAGAGCATCTGCTGCTCGGCTTGGTGCGCCAGAGCGAGGGCGTCGCAATCGACGTGTTGCGTCGTTTGGGGGTTAGCCCGGAGGAAGTCCGCCGCCAGACGCGCCGCGTCTTGCAGGAAAGCCCGGTGCAGCCCAACGAGGAAAAGGAGGAAAAGACGACCGCTCGCGACCGTCGCCGCCCCAGCAGCAAGCAAGAAGTCAAAACCCCGCTGGTGGACCAGTTGGCGTCCGACCTGACCAAGATGGCCGAGGAGGGCAAGCTGGACCCGGTGATTGGGCGTGAAACCGAGATCGAACGTGTGATCCAGGTGCTCAGCCGCCGCCGCAAGAACAACCCCGCCCTTATCGGAGAGCCGGGCGTTGGTAAGACCGCCATCGTTGAGGGCTTGGCACAGCGCGTGGTTGACGAGGACGTGCCGCGCCCGCTTATTGGCAAGCGCGTGTTGCAGTTGGATGTCGGCTCGCTAGTGGCGGGTACGATGTATCGGGGTCAGTTCGAGGAGCGCCTGAAGCGCGTTATCGAGGAGCTGAAGCAGTCCGACAGCATCCTCTTTATCGACGAGGTGCATATGCTGGTGGGCGCAGGCTCCGCCGGGAGCAGCGTGGACGCTGCGAACATCCTCAAGCCAGCGTTGGCCCGTGGCGAGTTGCAGTGTGTCGGCGCGACGACACTAGACGAGTACCGCAAACACATCGAGAGTGACCAGGCACTAGAGCGTCGTTTCCAGCAGATCATCGTGAACGAGCCGTCCATAGAGGAGACGGTCGAGATTCTCCAGGGGATCAAGCCGCCCTACGAAGAGCATCACACGGTGGAGATCACCGACGAGGCAATTGAGTCCGCAGCCAACCTCTCCGCCCGTTATGTGCCGGACCGTTACCTACCGGATAAGGCGATTGACTTGATCGACGAGGCCGCCGCCCGCCTCCGCATGTACAAGAGCAGCGAGTCCTCCCAGGTGCGTCGTGCCGAGAGCGAGTTGCAGAGCATCACCATCGACATCGAGGATTTACGCGAGTTCGGCGAGGAGGGCAACGCCGAAGAGATCGCCCGGATGGAAACACGCAAAGCGGCGTTAGAGGAGCAGTTGGATAGCCTGAAGGCCAACTGGAACCCGGAGACGGGACAGCCGCGACTAGTCGAGGACGACATCGCTGAGGTCGTTTCTATGTGGACCGGGATTCCGGTCAAGCGCATGACCCAGGAGGAAACCGAGCGCCTGATGCGGATGGAGGAGGAGCTACACAAGCGCATCGTCGGCCAGCACGAGGCCATCATCTCCATCAGCAAGGCCGTCCGCCGCGCTCGCGCTGGCCTAAAAGACCCGCGCCGTCCGATTGGCTCGTTTATGTTCCTCGGCCCAACGGGTGTTGGCAAGACGGAACTCACGAAGTCACTGGCGGAGTTCCTGTTCGGCAGTGAGGATGCGCTCATCCAACTCGACATGAGCGAGTTCATGGAGCGTCACAGCATGGCGCGGTTGGTGGGTGCACCTCCCGGGTATGTGGGCTACGAGGACGCCGGACAGCTCACCGAGGCGATCCGCAAGCGCCCTTACAGCATTATCGTCTTTGACGAGATCGAGAAGGCTCACCCAGAGACGTTTAACATGCTGCTTCAGATTATGGAGGAGGGGCAGTTGACCGACGCCCGTGGCCGCCGCGTGGACTTCCGCAATAGCATCGTTGTTATGACGAGCAACGTCGGCGCGGACACGATCAAGAAGGGGACCACGCTCGGTTTTGCGGTCCCGGTGGATGAGGTTAAGGAGACGCAGGAATCCTACGACGATCTCAAGAAGAGCGTGCAGGACCAGTTACGCCGCACCTTCCGCCCAGAGTTCCTCAACCGTGTGGACGCGACGGTCGTATTCCGTCCGCTGACCCGTGAGGAGATCGGTGAGATTGTGGACCTCGAACTGGCGAAGGTCAGTGAGCGGCTGATTGAGCACGCCATCACCATCGACCTGACCGACGAGGCCCGCGTGTGGCTGGGTGAGCGCGGTTACGACCCGGACTACGGGGCGCGTCCGTTGCGCCGCTTGATCCAGAACGAGGTTGAGGACCGCCTCTCCGACGGCATCCTCTCCAATGAGTTCCCGTTCGCCAGTGTGGTACAGGTGGGTGTCGGCGAGGACGGCGAACTCACCCTGGCTGTGGCCGAAGAAGACGCCGAAATGGGAGCGCCCGCGACGTAGGACGAGCACCCCACGATCATCACCCCAAGCCCCCGCATCATGCTGAAGCGGGGGTTTTGTTTTCCCCTGGTAAACGGCACAAAGCCTTATCCGGCGGCTGTGGACTTCGTATTGGACATCAATGCCGAAGCGAGTCCGCAACAGATGTTTGAGCAAATGAGCGG
>CAYWZS010000169.1:0-7459 GCA_964462905.1 uncultured Anaerolineaceae bacterium | reverse complement strand
CCAAACACCGCGTATGGACGCCGCCGGCCACCTGCTCATGCACGTCTACAAGAGCGATACGTGGGGCATTCCCAGCCCGTAGCGTACCTGCATGTTGTAGTTGAAATGTTCCTCCAACTGCGCGTCGCACCAAGTAGAGTCTTGGCAAAGGGCGTGAGGCTGCTGATGTAGTGGGCGGTTTGTTCGGTGGCTTTTTCGCTATGATGGACTTGGCAATGAGTACGGATCATGTTGTTGAGATCGGCCCAACCGTCGCAGTGACGGATGTACTCGAGGGCTGTTTGACAACCCAGTGCGCCAATGGTGACGATATAGCCCGTCACATTCAGTAGCTCAAGTCGTTCGGATATGGCGCGGTGATCGCCAGTCCATGAACTGGGGTAAAATGGGATATATGGCAATAACAACTAGCGAGGTGGCGTAGTATGGCGCAGGGACCCAATTGCCCGAACTGTAAGAGCGCGGTTCCAAACGGGAACATCAACAAGCGTCGGTTGGTGGCCGTCTGCCCGACGTGTGATACCGTCTTCCAGTTTGGGGAGCCGAGCGCAATCCCGGAGCGGGGCAGTGACCTGCCCACAACAAACCCGATGGGCAAGGCCAAGACGGGCATCAAGCAGAAGCCGCACAACGTAAGACCGAGCCGCATCCTGCGGACCTTCGACGACCCGCAAACGGGCGGCTTCGAGATCCACAAGCAGGACCGCAACAGCGACGGGAACGTAAACATGGGCTTCCTGGTCTTCTTCACGTTGTTCTGGGACGGGTTCATGATCATATGGTTCGTGATTGCGTTCTCGTCTGGGGCGCTGGAGATGGCGCTCTTTGGGAGCCTGCACGGGGCCGTGGGCGTGGGCCTGACGTACTGGTTGCTGGCCCACTTCTTGAACACGACGCGGATTGTGGTAACGCGGGAGGCGGTTGAGGTGATAACGACTCCGATCTACACGCACGCGCCGCGCCGCTTTAAGACGGCCTGCATTGACCAAATCTACGTGCGGGCGACGGGCTACGAGGTCAACGGCCATCACCATTATGAGGTGATGGCGGACACGATGGCTGAGGGGGCGGTGAAGGTGTGCGGCGGGTTCATGAAGTACACGGACGCAGCCTACGTGGAGCGCGAGATCGAACACTATCTCGCGATTGAGGATGTGCCGGTACCGGGGGAGGCGAATCCGTATAAGGTGGCGTATTGAGGTGACGGACGCAGCAATTTACGGTAGTGCCGCCATCAGTTCATCCGGGGAGGGGGCGTAGTTGCCGACCTTGCGGACGACGAGGCCGGAGGCGGCGTTGGCGAGGGTGACGGCGTGCTGGAGAGCAGCCCCGGCCACGAGGGCGAGGGTGGTCACGGCGATAGCAGTGTCCCCCGCGCCGACCGTGTCGAACACGTCGGTCACGGAGGGGGCAGGACAGTGATGGACGGCTCCGTCAGCCGTGGCGAGCGTTGCGCCGTCCGCGCCCCGCGTGACCACCATGCCAACGGTGAGGGCGAGGTTCGTGCAGAGCGTCCGGGCGGCGTCCGCGAAATCCTTGTCGGAGGATAGCGTGCGGTCTAGGTAGACAGCGGCCTCGGCTGCGTTGCACTTCACCAGCCCAAACCCATGATATTTGTCGAACTCGCCCTGGGCGTCGGCGGTGAGCAGAGCGTCCCCGGCACCATCACGAATCGCGGCCACGAGATTGGGTGTGAGCAGGCCGTTGCGATAGTCGCTGACGAGCAGGGCGTCGGCCTGGGGGCGCTCGCGTTCCAGGTGGTCACGGACGGCGGCGGCCACCTCCGGCGGGATAGGAGCACGCGAGAGGGTGTCTAGCCGGGCGACCTGTTGCGGAAAGCGCAGGCCCATGTGGGCCATCACGCGGGTCTTAACGGTGGTCGGGCGGCTTGGATCGGTCACAAGCGCGTCCGCGAGGATGCCACGCTCACGGAGGGCGGTGCGAAGGCCGTCGGCGGCGTCATCAGCTCCCACAACGCCGATTTGTACAGCCGTTGCACCTAACGCGGCGATGTTCGCGGTGGGGTTGGCGGCCCCCCCGGGAATGTGACGGCGGCTCTCGAACTCCAGCACGGGGACCGGGGCCTCGCGGCTCATGCGGGTAGCACGCCCGATCAGGTACTCGTCCAAGATGAGGTCGCCGAGCACGATAATCCGTTTTCCGGCAAAGTGGGGGATGAGGTCACGCAGGTGGGACATGGGCCGCTCTTTCGGTGGGTGGGGTTTGCCGCGTCACTTTACCATAGTCCAGCGGGAAATTTCAAAATGCGCCCTGGTCTATCCTCACAATTCGGCAAACAATACAGCCGACGAGATACTAGGAGAGGACCGTCGTGGCAATCCAACAACTGTATATACGAGCAAGGGCGCTGATTAACGCCGAGGGCGGCACGTTCGCGAAGGTATTTATGGGGTCCGGGGTGTTCTTCGCGTTCAAAAACATGTGTATTGCGCTGAATCTGGTGTATCCCGTGTTGCCCATGTGGTTGTTGTACCTAATTGTGCATGTGCTGACGTACCTGGCGGGGTGGGTGTACCACACGCGGGTTTCGTTCAAGACAACATTCTCCGTGGGGAGCTTTGTCCGCTATTTTGCGTCGAACATGGTGATGATCGTGGCGGACTTTGCGCTGTTCACGGCGTTGGTGTACGGGCTGCGGTTGCAGCCGAACCTGGCGTCGGGGTTTGTGGCGGGGAGTATCTTCCTATTCCGGTACCTGTTGTACTCGCGTTTCGTGTTCTGGCGAGAGGCATCCCCTGAGAAATCTGTCTAGACAATCAAGAGAGAGCCGCACATATGCAGCCTGAAACCGCCGTTGATGTCAGCTTGGTCATACCCGCCTACAACGAGGCCGGGTCAATCCGAGGGGTGACGGACGAACTCCGTGCGCTGCTAGACCAAGACATCGAGCTAACCTATGAAATCGTGATTGTGAACGACGGCAGCGCCGACAGCACGGGCGACATCCTGGACACGATTACGGGTATTCGGGTGATTCACCATCAGACGAACCGGGGCTACGGGGCAGCACTCAAAACGGGCATTCGGGCGGCACAGGGGCCGTTGATCGTGATTACGGACGCAGACGGCACCTATCCGAATGAGCGTATCCCCGAACTGGTGCGGTACTTCACGGACACAACGAGCGATATGGTGGTGGGGGCGCGGACTGGCGAAACAGTCAAGATTCCGTTGGTACGGCGTCCGGCGAAGTGGGTGATCCGACAGTTGGCGGCGGTGGTGGCGGGGCAGGCGATCCCCGATATTAACTCCGGGCTGCGGGTGTTCCGGCGAGATTTGGTGATGCGGTTCTTCAGCCTACTGCCAAACGGGTTTTCGTTCACAACGACGATCACGCTAGGGATGCTCACAAACGCCTACAAGGTCGATTATGTGCCAATTAACTATCACGCTCGGATTGGGCAGAGCAAGATCAAGCCGATACGGGACACGCTGAACTTTCTGATTCTGATTTTGCGGGTGTCGCTGTACTTCGAGCCGTTGAAAGTCTTTCTGCCGGTGAGCGGGTTTATCCTGGTGTTTGCGGTGGTATGGGGTGTGGTCACACATCTGTTTTTTGTGGGGGGCTTCGCAGATGATAGCACATTCGTGTTGATTCTATCGGCGGTGCAGATTGCGATGTTGGGACTGCTGGCGGAGTTGATTAATCATCGAATCCCGAGCCACTATCGGGATGAGGAGGGGTAGTGATAAGCAACAAGCGATGAGCGTTGTTAGGTTTTAGTTGTTGGCTATTGAAACGTTCTGGCTCTGGTTTAATGGCTTGGCGGGGCGGAAAACCCTGGCGTAGAGGTACTGCGCCGCCAGTACCGCAAAGATCACCATATTTGCCAGCAGTAGCGGCACCATCGGGTCCAGGTAGCGGGTGATGAAGTGCGTCAGCAGCGTATAGAACAGATATGCGCCGAAGGACGCCAGTCCGTTGCCGAGCAGCCACGGCTCCTGGCGGAACAGGCCGATGATGGTCACGGCGAACAACGAAAAAACGGCCAATAATGTAAACGGCGCAGGGGTACCCATCCCCCACATGCCGCGCCACCCCATCAGCACACTTACTTTGAGATGGGCGGCGGGGTCCGCAAGAATACGATCCATCGCGAGCGATTGCAGGGCGTCATCGGCGGCATGGGTGGGGTTGGGGTGTCCGGCCTCCTCGAACGCATTGCGTAGGCGAACGCGCTCGGCGCGTCCGGCGCGGTAGTAGCTAATCGCCTCATCGGGCTTCCCGGCGTGGTCGGCCTCACGATCCTCCACGAAGAAGGCGTTCCCTCGGTTAAGGCGCATCACGCGCCCAGTCAGCTCGTCCTGGGGGGTGTAGCCAAGCGTCGCACCGATCCAGTTTTTGAAGTCCCCCGCCTGTGTGTAGTGATAGAAACCGCCCACCCACTCGTCATGCGTCATGGTGTTGAGGTAGGCGCGAATCATGAGGATGACGCCGCCACGCTGGGTAATGCCAAAGTCGTCGAACAGCAGCGCGTTACGGGTCATCCACGGGAGCACAACCACGGCAAGGGCCACGGCCAACAGTACCAGCCGCGTGAGAACGACACGGCGCGTCATGCTGCCAGGGCGCAGCAGGTAGACGACGAGCAGCGTCAGGATGACACCGACGGCCACATACAGGAATACCGCCTTCGTCAATGCCATGAGGCCAATCAGCACACCGCTGGCGATAAACCATCCGGGGTGCCACGTTTTGAGCGCCAGCACCGTTGTGACGGAGAACCACAGTAGGACGGTAGCCGCCTCAAGCTCGGTGAACATGAGGTTGATAACCGGGTTCTGTGACAGAAAATAGCGGTGAATCAGGCCGAAAGCGACCAGCGCGGTTCCGGCAGCGAGCCACGGTGGGCGGATCGCCAGCCAGACAAGCACCGTCACGGCCAGTAACAGCAATGCCGCCCAATATAGGTTGAGCCGCTTTAGCGACTGGACGGGTTCACCCGTATTGAGTGTGTCTGCCGTGAGGCCGTCGTTGAGGGTCGGATGCAGGGCGATGTAGCCGGCGACGACCCAGATGGGGAACGGCTCGCGGTAGTTGGAGAGCGTGAGGCCGTCCGTGCCGACCTGTACTTGATCGTCGAAGGACAGCACGCCGAAGTAGGCCAGGTTGTAGCCTGCTTCGAGGTTATCCTGAGCGTCGGAGCCATTTTGCTCGTCGGTGATTTGCCCGGAGAGCGCGATCACCAATCCCAGCGCGGCCAACAGGGGGATTCCCAACGGTAGAACTTGGTGGATGGATCGACGCACGGTGGGGCGTTCCTTCGGGTCGGTGGGCATGAAAACCGGGATAGTATACGTGTGGGGGTGAGATGGGGAAAGGTGAATAGCGTAAAAAGTGATGAGCAATGAGCAACGAGTGAGGCGGTGAGCACAGATATAAATTCGATGATTTTTGCTTTGTCGCCCATGACGGTAGCACCACAAGATAGCGTGATTACGGGGTTTATTACGACCGTGAGGGAAATTTGGGCTTTAAAGAGCCAATGTGAACCTATTGAGGCAGCTTTTGTACAGCGTTTTCCACTAAAATAGGCTCATTTCACCCGTCCACGTTATTGTGCAGTGCTACCAATAATTCTAAACAGGACATCTATTTCCTAATCGGCAACCAACTAGCTTATCGGAACAGCTTTATGATAATTAGTGTGTTGCGCCTGCCAAGAGGTCCAATAACCAAAAATATGTTTAGCACATATCGTAAACTTCCCCCCGGAGAGTTTACTGAACAGCAATAAGCTTGATCCAGAATTTCGTACAAAACGAGGCATCAAAGGCCATTCACGACGAACGAGGTGCGATCTGCTCCAGAAAGTCCGCAGCCTCGGCGCGAACTGCCTCGCGCTCCTCGTTGTCCAGATGACGCAGGCCCAACACAGCCCGTCCTGTGCGCGGGTTGCTCCGTAGCGCGTCCTCATTTTCCAGCATGAAATTCCAGTACAGGTAGTTGAACGGACAGGCGTTCTCGCCGTGGCGCTTGGTGCGGGCCAGCGAACAGTTCTTGCAGAAATCGCCCATCTTGTTGATGTAGTTGGCGGACGACACGTAAGGCTTGGTGGCGATAATCCCGCCGTCTGCGTTGAGACCCATGCCAACGACATTGGTCTGCATCACCCAGTCGTAGGCGTCGATATAGTAACTTTTCATCCAGTCCACCACCGCCTGCGGCTGAATCCCCGCCAATGTGCAGAAGTTAGTGACGATCATCAGGCGTTCGATGTGATGGTTGTAGCCAGTATCGGTCACACGCCGCACCACCTGCTTGATACAGTTCATGTCGGTTTTTTCTGGGTCCCAGAACATCTCCGGCATAGGGCGTTGCGCGTCCCAGTGGTTCATCTCCACCAGGTCGGGCATCAGCCGCCAGTACTGCCAGTACATGAACTCGCGCCAACCAATGACCTGCCGCACGAAACCCTCGACGGAGTTAATGGGCGCATCTCCGCGCTCATAGGCGGCGGCAACCGCACGCGCTGTTGGCAGCGGCTCCAATAGGCCGATGTTGAGATAGGGCGACAAAATGCTGTGCCACAGGGTACCGTGCTCGTGACTCATGCTGTCCTCGTAGGGACCGAACTTGACGAGGCGTTCCGCGATGAAGGTTTCTAGCGCGACCTGCGCGTCCGCATGAGTCACAGCGTAGTTGAAGCCGTCCACCGTGCCGACAGCGTTATCGTAGGCAGCGACCTCCTCCATCACCTGTTGCGTGATCTCGTCCGGCGTGACCCCCTCGATAAGCGGTGGATTCGCGTTCTTGGGGAGCTTCTTGCGGTTCTCCTTGTCGAAGTTCCACGCGCCCCCGGCGGGGTCGTCACCTTCCATAAGCAGGCCGTAGTGCTGGCGTATCTTGCGGTAGAAGTACTCCATCACGACATTTTTTTCGGGGTCTTGTGCTTCCTCCGGGTAGGGGTCGTAGTCCCCCACGAGAAACTGCGTGTTCGGCAGCAGTTCGACCTCACAGCCGACAACCTCCGCCAGCTTTTCCCGCTGGAACTGGCGTCCGCTGTACTCGCTAGCAGCCATTGTGTAGCACTTTTCCGGCGCGTAGTCCTCCGCGACTTGGCGTAGTCCGGCGGCGGTGGTTTCCGCCTGGATGTAGTGGGCGTCGTAGCCGTCCTCGCGCAGCATCTCGACGTGGTGGCGCATGGCGGACAGTAGCAGCACGAGCTTCTTGCGCTGGTACGGCAGGCGACCCATCCGGCGCGTGCTCTCGACCAGCACAACACGAATATCGTCTTTACCGTGGGCGTACTTTGCCTTGTGCAGGGCGGGATGGTCGGCGAGTAGCTGGTCGCCGGGAATCCAGACGAGGACATGGGGCATGGTGGGGCGCTCCTGTGGGTGTGATGATTAATAGGGTACTCTATCTATGGGTTTCTTGGGTAACAATACCTTCGCCAAAATGGGGCAAACAAAAGCGGACTTTCGCGGTAAAGTC
>CAYWZS010000168.1:0-7476 GCA_964462905.1 uncultured Anaerolineaceae bacterium | reverse complement strand
CTGCTGCTGCCGTTGATGAGTACCGGGAGCCTGGAGACGCTGATACCCCGGATTGGCTCACGTTTGACCCTAACGATGAATTGCTGTGGGAGGGTGAGCCTGACGCGGACGACGATTATGAGCCTGCCTCAATTGACGCAGCTCCAGAATGGTTGAATGCGATGGTGCCGGGCTTGGATCTGGACTTTTCGCCAGAGGCGGATGAGCCGATTGAAACCGCTTTCATTAATGACGAGCCAGGGCACCGGACGCGTGAGGCGACTGAGATGGAAACGGGCAACCCCACACGAGCGTTTAACTGGTTGCTGGAGATTGTAGAGGAGGAGGCAGATTCTGCTGTTGCCCCGGCACGGCGGCGTCCTCGCTTTGTGTTCACGCGGCCCCCGCTGTGGCAGTGGCGTGGTAAACGTGATAAGGCTGAGGATGGTGCCCCGTTGGATGACCTCGCGGGAGATGGCGACCCGGCAAAAGATGAGCCTGCTTGGTTGGACGATGCTTTTGACGATTTCGATGATTTGGATTAACGGGGTTTTCGTGAGCGAGAGCCACCAAAATACGATATGATAGCGCTATAGCATTTTGACTTTGAAATACGATGCCCACGCGAGAGGTCCGCTCTATGTCATCCTCTAATACGCCCGATTTTGATAATATGTCGCCAGAAGAAATGATGCGGTGGATGGAAACCCTTGCCAAGCGTCAAGGCGCGAATGCCGAGGGTTTCGTGACGGACGCGAGCGCGGACGTTGACGATCCGACGGATTATGATGAGGCAGACTTCGGCCCTGGCTATATCCCATTTGGTGAGGAGAAAAAGCCAGCGGCAGCAGAATCGAAGCCAGCTGCTGCACCACCACCGGCCCCAGAACCTGAGTCAGAACCGCCAGTTGCTGCCGCACCTGCTGCGGGGGGTATGCCAGACTTTGATGCGATGTCGCCAGAAGAGGCGATGCGGTGGATGGAAACCCTTGCCAAGCGTCAAGGCGCGAATGCCGAAGGTTTTCTGACGGATGCAAGCGCAGATGTGGTTGACCCTACAGATTATGACGAGGCGGACTTTGGGCCGGGCTACACCCCATTTGGTGAGGAGAAAAAGCCAGCGGCGGAATCGAAGCCTGCTGCGGCACCACCGCCAACCCCCGAACCAGAGCCGGCTGTGGTTGAGGATGATATGGGGTGGCTAGATAGCTTGACGGGTGGCAGTAATACGGGTAGTGGGGATGATTTACCAGACCTGAGCGACCTGGACAGTCTGACGGCAGAATTGGGGGGTGTACTGGAACCCGAGACAGACAATCAAGGTGGCGATAGCCTCTCCTGGTTGGAGGGGTTGGCGGGAACACAACCCGAAGCGGCGGCAGAACCGCCGCCACCTGCTCCTGAGCCAGCGGCTTCCACAGAAGATTTTGATCCGCTTTCGGGGGATGTTGATCCGTTGAAGTGGCTAGAGAGCCTGGCGCAGAAGCAAGGCGTAAACCCAGAAGAATTGATTACCGGGGGCGGGATGGACATCCCGGATGTGGACCCGGCAACGGCGAAGGACACAGGACCTGGATATGCCGGCTATAACGTGGACAACGAGGGTAGCAGTCGGGCAGTGGCGACACCGAACCCGAACGATTGGTTGAATGATCTCGCTGGGGATTCGGCTCCGCAAGTATTCCCGGACGCTGAGGATGCGACTGATCCGGCGGCATGGTTAGGTGAATTGGCAGGTGACATGGGGGATGTGGATCGTGTGCCGCGTTTCGACCCGAACCCGGATCCGGTTGATGATAAGAAAGCATCCACCGGTGACCCGATTGCGGACATGATTAACCGTGGCGAGACGCCGCCGCCGGATATGATGCAGGAGTGGATGTCGCGGCAGATGGACGTGATGTTGAGTGCGGACCCGTTGCCGATTGATGAGGACGAAGAGGCGACTGCGCCGCCAGCGGACCCGAATGCGCCAGCCGTTGTGGCGGATATGCCGGACTGGTTACAACAGATGGCCCCGAGTGGGGACGTGGAACCTGCGCTGAGTGATGAGGGGGATGACGAGGAGGATCTGGGCGACTTAGAATCGCTTTTCACACAGTCGGCGGCACAGGCTGCACCAAATGATGATGCGATGCCGGACTTCCTGACGGGAGTTGAAGCTGATGCAAACGCGGGGGGTGAACCGTCCCCATTGAGTGATGAGATTAACGTGCCGGATATGCCAAGCTGGTTGATGGACGATGCGCCGCAGGGCGGTGAGTCGTTGGATGATGTGTTTGCGAAGTTTGAGACGAGCGAGGCAGACCAGCAGGCGGCCCCGGTTCCTGTGAACACGGAGATGGACCCGGGCCTGCTGGAGCGGCTGAACCCGGAAGGGCGAGTTGAGAATGATGATGATCCGTGGGTGGACGCACTGGATGAGGCACCAGATGGTGATTTCGATGCCAGTGAGACGCTTCCGGAGTGGTATGTTGAGGCGATGAACAACCCGGATCGTATGGCAGAGGTGGAGGCATTAACGGGGCAGCAGCTTCAGGTTGTGGAGTTGCCGGACGAAGACGACCTTCCGCGTGGACAGCGTGAGCCGATCCCAGACTGGCTGGCTTATGCGACGGGCGCGGTTGCTCCGCCAGAGGCTACCCCAGCCCTAGCGGTGGTTGTGACGCCAGAGGTGGGTGCTGATGACGATATGCCGGACTGGTTGGTTGATGGGGTTGACGAGGGGGATCAGGCTGATGGTGATCTGCCGAACTGGTTGGTTGAGGGCGGTGGTGATGCTGTTGCAGAGGGTGATGTGCCGGACTGGTTGTTGGAAACGATTGACGAGGAATCTGAGCCAGTTGCGGTGATTGACGCGACGCCTCTGGTCCCAGTACAGGTTACACCGCAGCCCCCTGCACAACCGCCACGCCAGATCACACCACAACCGCCGGGACGGTCGCCTGTGCAACCGACACCGGACGTGCAGATTGATGTAGCAGCAACGCTGCAAGAGGCGCGTCAGCGGGTGCAAGGTGCGGATGTTGAAGGGGCACTGATGGCCTATGAAAGCGTGGTGCGGGCAAACGGTGGCCTAGCAGAGGTTGTGGCAGATGTGGCGGGTATCATCAAGGCAGATAAGGAAAATCCAGCGGCTTATCGGGTGTTGGGTGATGCGCTGATGCGGCAGGGCAAGTTGCAGGCCGCGCTGGACACTTATCGGCGTGCGCTCAACCTGCTATAATCTCGCCGGGTTGCTTATGGGCGGCTCGTGACAGATATAACTGAACGCACTACCACAGGAGAGGGTACTTTTGGAACGCACGTTGATTATCGTCAAGCCGGATGCCGTACAGCGCGGGCTGACGGGGGAAATTATCAAGCGGTTGGAGCAACGCGGCCTGCGTATCATCGGCATGAAGTTCATGCAGGTGAGCGAGGAACTGGCGAAGAAACACTACGCAGAGCACGACGGCAAGCCGTTCTTCGATGGGTTGGTGTCTTACATTACATCATCCCCGGTTGTCTTAATGGCGATGGAAGGGACTGAGGCAATCAAGGCATCCCGCACGACGATTGGTTCCACCAAGCCGTTTGAGGCTGCTGCGGGGACGATTCGTGGTGACTTTGCGTTGGAGGTTGGCCGCAACCTGATTCACGGCTCTGCTTCCCCGGAGGAAGGCGTGGATGAGGTTGCGAACTTCTTCAGCGATGATGAGTTGCTTTCCGGCTGGAGCCGTAACACAGATAGCTGGATCTTCGAGTAAGGGGTTATCCCACGCGGAGGCAACTGTGAAAGGGTGGCAAGGTGCCGCCCTTTTTTGATTCAGTCGAAGGCAACCTGAGCAGCGATATTTTCTAGGGTGGCAGGCCCAATGCCGCTGACCTCGTCTAGATCCGCCAGGGAGGTGAAGGGGCCATTTTCCTCACGGTAGGCGATGATAGCCTCGGCAGTGACTTGCCCGATGCCAGGGAGCGCGGTGAGTTCCTCGGCGGTGGCGGTGTTAACGTTGATAACCTCGCCACCAATGGGGGTAGCGATATCTAACTCCTGGCGGACGGCGTCGGCGTTGTCGGTGATGCCGCCTCCTGGGGTGGCGGCGATGGTGCCGACGAACGGCACATGAACTTGGTCGCCGTCGCGGAGCAGGTCCGCCAGGTTAACGCGGGTGGTGTCTGCGTCGATGAGAAGGCCGCCTGCCCCGTCGATTGCATCTGTGACGCGGCTCCCGGCGGGGAGCGTGATCAGTTGCTCAGGTTCCGTGACGGCCCCGGTTACGTAGACGGTGATGGGAGCCGGGGTGTGGGTGGGGAGCGGGGTAGCGGTGGGTTCGGGTGGAATAACGGTGATGGCGACGGGGGCCGGGCGCGTCAGGACAAGTAAGACGCTCCCAGCAAAGACGGCGGCCAACACCAGGGCGAGCACAATGAGAGTCGTACGATTTTCGGTAGACATTCGTTCTCCCCAGAGGAACGATGTATAAGCTAGTACTTCTTGACGAGGGTGCGGTAGGAGGTGGGTTGGCGCGTTTGCATAAACTGGAACTCCTCGCGGAACTTACGCACGGTGTCTAGGTCGATGCGAGCGACGGTGAAACCCTCTAGTGGCTCGCCCGTTTCGGGGTCGGTTTCGTCTACCATTGAGGCATAGATTTGCCCACGGGGGCCGATAATCATGCTTTCGCCGCCGAAGGTGAGCGTGACATCCTCGCCAACGCGGTTGGCGGCGACCATGTAGACGCTGTTCTCGTAGGCACGGGCGCGAGCATAGGTTTTCCACTCGTCAATGTGAGAGGCTTCCCAGTTGGCTAGGCACAGGATGATCTCAGCACCATCTAGGGCGAGGCTACGGGCGACTTCCGGGTAGGCGAGGTCGTAGCCGACCATCATGCCGATGGTACCGAGTTCGGTGTCGATCACGGGGAGCTTGTAGCCCTCACGGAAGGCCATGCGTTCCTCACCACGCAGGTGAATTTTGTTGTAGCTGTCTAGGAGTTCGCCCTCCGGCCCGACGAGAACGGAGGTGTTGTATAGGACGCTCTCGACCTTCTCCTTTGTCACCATACCGAAAGCGATGTAGACACCGTTTTCGTTGGCACGTTGGGCCATGAGGTTGACAGTTGGGCCGGGGACGCGCTGGGCGAGTTCGGTAAAGCGCACGCCTAGCTCATAGCCGCTCGTAACGAGTTCGGGGAACACGATCAGGTCCACCCGTTGCTGAGAGGCGATCTTGCTAATCATGTCGGACATTTTGACGAGGTTTTCTTCCATCTCGCCAAGTTGGGGCTTCATCTGCACGATGGCAACGGTGATTTCTCGCATGGGTTTTCCTTCGGATCCTGTTCGATTGACGAGGGTTATTGTAGCTGTTTATGTGGATGTATGCACGGGGGGCATCAACGGGTTTTGCGTAGTTTGTCTAGTAGGTTCTGGAGCGCAACCGGCAGCGGAGATTCGAACGTCAGGCGCTCCCCCGTGACGGGGTGTTCGAAACTGAGCTCCGCTGCGTGAAGAAACTGGCGTTTGAGCTTGACACGCTGTTTGCGGTAGCCGTAGACACTATCGCCGACGACGGGCGCACCGACGAAGGCAAGATGTACACGGATTTGATGGGTGCGCCCAGTGTAGATTTGACAGCGGACGAGGGCTTGCTCTCCGCTAAAGCCTTCTTCTATGACCTCGTAGTCCGTTTGGGCGGGTTTGCCTGTGTGGACGACAGCCATGCGCTTACGCTGTTTGGGGTCGCGGCCAATAGGCGCGTCGACAAACCCGGTGGTGGTTGGTGGGGATTTCTCGGTGAGCGTAAGATAGAACTTGTCCACGATGCGGTCCTGGAACTGCCCCATCAGGTTGTTGATGGCGTCCTCATTGAGGCCGACGACCATCACGCCGCTAGTGTCCTTGTCCAGCCGATGCACAATGCCCTTGCGCTCGGTTTCGATGAGGTGGGGGTAGCGAAACAGCAGCGCGTTGACGAGGGTTCCATGCTCATTGCCGATTGCGGGATGGATTACGAGTCCGGCGGGTTTGTCGATTACGGCGATGTGTTCGTCCTCGAAGATGACCGTTAGCGGAATATTCTCCGGCAGCAGTTTGGCGGGTTCCGGTTTGGGGACGGTGATTTCAATGGTTTCACCACCGCGTAGCTTAATGCCGGCTTTGACTTGTGCGCCGTCTACGGTAACATTGCCATCTGCGATGAGTTGTTGAACCTGGGTGCGAGATAGGTCTGGAAGGCAAGTGACGATTAGCTTATCGAGTCTGTGCCCGCTTGTTTCGACTGTGAAGGTGTGGGTTTCGGCGTCCGTCATGGGGGATACTCCTACAAATAGGGATCATATTATGGGTGAGGAGATGGTTGGGTTCAATGGTTTGTTCATCGGGTTCCAATCAGTTGCTAATGATTAGGGCGGAAATAGGTATGCAAATAGCTTCTTTGCAATGGTTATAATTGGACTAAATGGACTTAATTGGACATACAGTGTGCTGGGGGTGGTCAGTATGATGAGGCACATCGTCCAATTTGAAGCGAAGTAACAGGAGAAAAGCCAAATGGCAGAGAACGGAAACCACAACAACGGCGCGACAGGCACGGACAAGGTCAAGCAGGGTTTAGCGCAGATGCTGAAGGGCGGCGTCATTATGGACGTTGTGACGCCGGATGAGGCAAAAATTGCCGAGGACGCGGGCGCGGTCGCGGTGATGGCGCTAGAGCGTGTGCCAGCGGACATTCGCGCACAGGGCGGCGTGGCACGCATGAGCGATCCGGAGATGATCGAGGGCATTATTGAGGCTGTGTCGATCCCGGTGATGGCGAAGGCGCGGATCGGTCACTTTGTTGAGGCGCAGATTTTGCAGCAGTTGGGCGTGGACTATATTGATGAGTCCGAGGTGTTGACCCCGGCTGACGAGGAGCACCACATCAACAAGTGGAAGTTTGATATCCCTGTGCTGTGTGGGGCGCGTAACCTGGGTGAGGCGCTGCGTCGTGTGAAGGAAGGCGCGGCGATGATCCGCACCAAGGGCGAAGCTGGTACGGGCGACGTCGTAGAGGCGGTACGTCATGCGCGTCAGATCATGGGTGAGGTTCGCATGATAAGCGCGATGGACGAGGATGAACTGTATACTTACGCGAAGGAAATTCGTGCGCCGCACGGTTTGGTCTTGGAGACAGCCAAGCTGGGCCGTCTGCCCGTGGTGAACTTCGCGGCGGGTGGTGTGGCGACCCCGGCGGACGCTGCGCTGATGATGCAGCTTGGGATGGACGGTGTGTTCGTCGGTAGTGGTATCTTCAAGAGTGGCGACCCGGCCAAGCGTGCCAAGGCCATTGTTGAGGCGGTGACGCACTACAATAACCCAGAGATCCTGGCGAGGGTCAGCCGCAATTTGGGTGAGGCGATGGTTGGTATTGGGATCAGCACATTGCCGGAGAGCGAGAAGATGGCTGGGCGTGGTTGGTAAATTGCGGATTCCCTCGATACCTGTTCTCACCTAATTGAGCGAACAGCCGATACC
>CAYWZS010000167.1:0-7498 GCA_964462905.1 uncultured Anaerolineaceae bacterium | reverse complement strand
GGGCCGTGAACAGTTTGCTGGTGTTCGGTGTGCTGTTTGGCGGGTTCACGGCGGTTCAATATTGGCGCGGTTATGCCCCACTGGATATTCTGCTGCGTGGCTCCGGCGGCGACCTCGGCACTCTTGGCGATCTGATTGGGCAGATGGTCGGTCGGGTTGGTGTCATTATCACGATTTATGCCGGGTATGCGGGAATCTTGGCGACGGCGGTGTCGTTGGTGCTGGTAGGGGTGCATCTATGGCGGCGGCGGTGGTTTTTACCGCTGGTGTTGGTCATACCCGGTGCGGCGGTGTTGGCGGCACAGCAGTTTTTCTCACGTTACGTCTACGCGCATATCGTGATTGTGGTGTTGATCGTGGCGATAGAGTTGGTGCGGCTCAGTCGGTTACGCTATGGACGGTGGCTGGTGCGAGTGGGGGTGGTTGTGTGGATTGGCGTGGTGAGTGTGCCGTTCTATGCAAAGTTATCGCTGGACCCGCAGCGATTGCCGCTTTCTCGTGATGACTATAATGAGTATTTTGCGGCAGACAGCGCTGGGATGGGACTGGCGGAGGTGGCTACTGTACTCGTGGATGCTGACGCGCAACAGGTGATCGGCCTGCTGGCGAACTGCCAGAGCCTGCGCTATGTCGCCGCGACAACGTTAAACGTACAGTGTCCGCGAATCAGCCCGACAGGTGCGGACATCCCGGCATTGACGGCTTTGGTTGAAGCGGAACAGGGCGCGGGTACCTATGTGGTGCTGGAGAACAGCCCCTACGTCCCGGCGTCTGTTCCCGGTGACATCGTATTCGAGATAGCGCGTCCGGGTGGCCTGACGACGCTCAGGGTGTACGACACAGGCGGCAGTTAGTCCCCCGCATCCCTGAAGATCTCCAGCCACTCCTCAACTTCTTTCGGGGAAACGTAGACGTGTGGGTTTTCCTCTTTAGGCGGAAGCGCCATCGTCTTTTGAACCTGTTTGGCAAAGTCCGTACAGCGCACCCCGCGCATCCCCTTACGTTTCGCTGTACCCAGGACGCGCTCGTCGGACGACACGACAATCCACCCATTGATGTCTTTTTCAGCCTGGATGCGTTTTATCATCACGTCATCGGCCTCACCGGGGCGGCTGACGAACGAGACCTTCACGGCATTGTTGGAGAGCTTGCTTTTGCCGCCGGGCAGTCCTCGGTCGAAGATGACATAGCACTTCTTGCCTGTGCGGGCGGCAAACGACTTGATTTTGGTGACGAGCTTGGCCTCGTCGTTGGGGTCTTTGAGCGAAATATCCGGCAGGTAGCCGATCAGGTTATGGCCGTCGATCAAATAGGGCATGGTGCTTACTCACAAAATATCGTCCAGCAGAAACAGAATTCTTTCTATGATAGCACGATGCGGGCCGATGTTGCGGTGGACTCATGAGAAGTTCAAACGCGGTCCGAACACGTCCCGCGTTGTGCGCTTACCCGTCCCTGTGCTATGATCTGCGTGCGAAATTTCCTGTGATTGACAACGTGAAACGAGGCTGTATGAGACGTGGACGTTCACCCCTGACCTTTATCATTCTCAACGTGGTGATCTCGGCGGCTGTGGCGCTGGGGTTGGTGAACCTGCTGGGGGGCGGGGATGGTGGCGGCGGCACGTCGCAGATCGTCCCGGTCACGGTGCAGATTCTCGTCACGTCCACAGCGGACCCCGACGGCGACGCCACCCGTGTTGCCTCGGCGGTGGACGCGACCATTGAGGTGTTGACGGCGGATGCCGGGACGCGCTCGGTGGACCTGCCGTCGGATATTCTGACGGACCTACCAGGGACGCCGCTTCCTGGGGACAGTGCAGCGGTTGCTGCTGCTGCCGCCGTCCCTAGTGGGTGTATCGTGCATTCGCTGGCAGAAGGTGAGTTCCCGGCGTCCTTGGCCGTGGAGTATAACGTTTCGCTGTCCGCAATTTTGCTTGCCAATGAACTCACCGAGGACGACGCAGCGTTTTTGCAGATCGGCCAGGAGTTGATTATCCCGGTGGAGGGCTGCCCAATTGACCAGTTGGTCCCGCCGACAGAGACGCCAACCATCACGCCGACGGCCAGCGCGACCCTGTCCGATGAGGCGGCGACCCAGGTAATAGAGGAAACCAATGCCGCCGAGACCGAGACGCGCCTCCCAACTGCGACGGAAACAGGCACCCCGCTCCCGACAGAAACAGAGGCTCCGAGCGAGACGCCCACCCCAACGGTGACCCCGACTGCAACCCCGGCACTGGCTCCGACAGCCGTTGATGCCCAGGTGCAGATTGTGGAGGTGTTGAGTCCGGGGGACATCACGGCGGAGGGTGTGCGGATTGTCAACGTTGGCAATGCGGTGAGTGTCGCCGGTTGGACGATCACAGATGCGCAGGGCAATGCGTTTGTGTTGCCAGAGCAACGCCTGTTCACCAACGGCAGTGTGACGATCTACACCCGTCCTGGTGAGGATACGCCGATTGTGTTTTTCTGGGGGCGCAGCACAGCGGTGTGGGGGGATGCCGACGATGTGGTGACATTGCGTGACGCCAATGGGCGCGTGCAGTCGTCCGTGCGTGTGCAGGACGCCGCGCCGTAAACCAAACGGGGGAAACTGACGGACAGGGCAAGCGGGCTTGTCCGTCTGGGGGCCATTTTTTTCATAAGCGTGATAAGGACACGAAAATATGGCTGATGATCTGTCAATGTCGCCTGTCGAACGGGCGATTCAGCGGGCAATTGCTGAGGGCTTGTTCGACAACCTACCCGGCACGGGCAAGCCGCTCAACTGGCGAGCGCACGAGGAATCGCATACCCCACGTGAGATGCGGATGGCGAATAAGATCATGAAAGATCACGATGTTGCGCCGTCGTGGATGATGTTGGGGCAAGCCTTGAACGACCGTGAAGGAAAAATCACCGCAGAACTCAAACGCGGGTTGAAAGCGTATCAGGGGGCGTTGCAGGATGCCGAACGTCGCGGTGACCTGGGGCGGCGGCAACGTGTAATGCAGGCGTGGGAACGGTTGCTGGCGACGTTTGAGGAGGCCGCAGCACGTTATAACCGCAACGTGTTGACGTACAACGTGATGATCCCGCCAGGGTTAGACCGACGGGAATTCATCAACATCGAGCGGGAGCTAGAGAAACTAACGCGGCGTTAGCTCTGGCTCTCTTCCGTGGTTTCAGTCGTTTCGGTCTTTTCCTGCCCGTCGGACAGGCCATCGCGGAAGTTACGAATGGCGGAACCGAGTTCGGTGCCAATCCCGCTGATGCGCCCGGCACCGAACAGCACCAGTACAATCACCAGGATGATGATGAGTTCTCCAACACCAAAGTTCATGGGTATTTCACAAGCTCCATTGGTTTAGACATTGCTCATGATTGTATCATGCTTTTGTGGGTGGAAGTAGATTTGCCTCAAACGGAACGGATGTGCTAAAGTGTGTCGAGGGCTATTCCTCTGTCCACGAACAAGGCTGGCCTCGTCCCTACAAACAATCCAACAACACAGGAGGGTTTCCCATACTGTGACCAAACAAGCACTTTACTTGAAGTGGCGTCCACAGACGTTCGATGATGTGATCGGCCAGGAGCATGTGACGCGCACGCTGCTCAACTCGATTCAAAAGGGTCGGATTCGTCACGCATACCTGTTCAGCGGGCCGCGTGGGACAGGCAAGACGACCACAGCGCGGCTACTGGCGCACGCGCTCGGTAGTCAAAATATGGACCTGATCGAGATTGACGCGGCCAGTCATACAGGTGTGGACGATGTGCGTGACCTGCGCGACAAGGTGCAGTTCATGCCAGCGGAGGGCAAATACAAGGTCTACATCATAGATGAGGTGCATCGCTTTAGCGGGAGCGCCTTCGACGCGCTGCTTAAAACGCTGGAGGAGCCGCCCGAACATGCGATTTTCGTGCTGGCGACCACTGAGATTGATAAGGTGCCGGACACAATCAAAAGCCGTTGCCTGCAATTCGAGTTCCGGCGCGTGGCGTTGCGTGAGGTGACAGAGCGGCTTCAGATGATTGCCGAGGCCGAGGGGCTGAATATCGACCGGGACACGCTGGAACTGGTTGCACGTTATGGAACAGGCAGTGTGCGCGACAGCATCAGCCTATTAGATCAGATTGTTGCGGACCCCGGCGAACACATCACGCTGGCGCTGGCGCAGAAAATCCTGGGGACAGCCAACAATGAGGCGGTGGAGCATTTGGCGGAGGCGGCACTGCGCGGGGACGCGGTCGCCGGGTTGCGCGTCATCAACGAGGCGGTGGACAGCGGCAGCGATCCACGCCAGTTTGGGCAACAGTTGGTGGAGCATCTACGCTATGTGTTGCTTGCACAGACGGCCAGCGCGGATTTGATCGATGCCAGTGACGAGATGCGCGGCGTGTACACCCGCCATGCGGAAATGGTTGAGAAGCCAGTGTTGTTGCGGGCTGTGCGGGCCTTCAACGATGCGGTGAACGATCAGCGTAGCGGATGGCAGCCGCAACTCTCGCTGGAACTGGCGTTGCTGGATAGCGTGCAAGGCCGTGAGGTGGCTGCGGCACCAGCAAGCATGGGGCGTACTGCTCCGGCGGCACAAATCCCAGCGGACTTGGACGCGCATATCGAGCGGATTGTGGAGGCGCGATTGGCGGCAATGCCTGTGGGTGATGCTACCTCAGCACAACGCGGTAAGGTGGCTGCGGCTCCCCCGCCAGCAGATGAGCCTGAAGCCCAGGCAGACCTGAAGGCTGCCGGGGTGATCCCGCTGTCAGCCGTACAGGGGAAGTGGAGCGAGGTGGTACGGGCGGCAAAGTCTCGCAGTACGATCCTCTCGGCGCTGTTGGATCATGTGGAACCGCAGGGCGTGAACGGAAACGTGGTGACGCTGGCGGCCAACAACGACGTATTCTTAGAGCGGGTGAATACATCTGAGCATCGAAGTCTGCTAAACTATATTCTCAGTCGGCTACATGGTGAAACGCTCAAAGTGCGCGTGGTGCGTGCTGGCGAGGCGGTCAACCGTGAGGCGGGCGCGTCTGGCAAGTACAACGCGGACGACCCGCTGATGAAGGCGGCGCGTGACATGGGCGCGGAGATCAAACCAGCGGACGACGAGTAGAACCTAATCATTTGCGAATTTTGAGGAGAGACAATCACATGGCGAAGCGTAACGACGAGGGGATGCCCGGCGGTATGGGCGGTATGATGGCGCAGATTCAAAAGATGCAGCAAGACATGGACCGCGTCCGCCAAGAGCTAGAGACGGAAACGGTTGAGGTGTCTGTGGGGGGCGGGGCTGTGACGGTAGTCATCACCGGGCACCAGCGCGTGCAGTCCGTGACGCTCAACAAAGACCTGATCGACATTTCCGAAGATGACTGGGCGGAGGACTTGCAGGACTTGTTGACGTTGGCGATGAACCAAGCGGTTGAGGAGAGTCAGACAATGGCTGCCGAACGCCTGGAGGAAGTCACAGGCGGGTTGGGTAATATGCCGGGCCTAGGCGGGTTGCTCGGTTAGCATGAGCAAAGCCGTACCAGAACCCGTTACACGCCTGATACAGGCGTTCTCGCGCCTGCCGGGGATCGGACCCAAGTCCGCGTCCCGGCTGGTGTATTTCTTGTTGCGGGTGCAGGATGAGGTCGTGGCGGATTTGGCGGAGGCACTGCGCGACCTCAAGGAGAAAACGACCTTTTGCGGGACGTGCGGCAATATCACTGTGGATGACCCGTGTCCGATTTGTGCGGATGTCCACCGCGACGCGACGCAGGTCATGGTCGTGGAAGAACCGCTGGACGTGTTGGCGATGGAGCGCACGGGGGCTTATCGGGGTGTATATCATGTGTTGCACGGCGTTTTGTCACCTGTGAATGGTGTTTCCGCAGCGGATATTCGCATCTCGGAGTTGAATGCTCGTGTAGATTTGGGCGGCATCAGTGAGGTGATTATCGCGACGAATCCCGGTATGGAAGGCGATATGACGGCACGCTACATCCAAGGCGAGTTGACGCCAAAGGGGGTCAAGGTCACGGGGTTAGCGCGTGGATTGCCAACTGGCGGCGACATTGAGTACGTTGATGCGGTCACGTTGATGCGTGCTTTACAGGGGCGTAGCGAGCTGTAAGTAACTTTGTGTCAGGCTAAATAGCAAAACCATAAAGCACCCACTAGTGAATCAGTGGGTGCTTTGTTATATTTTACTCATTTCACGTGTATTAAGTGCTCATTTAAGTGTTTTAGGATGTTTTGTGAATTAGGGAACAAAATAAGTTTCCTAAAAACAAAATGCCAAGTACAAACATCAAGGAGCGTTAGCTTTACACATGCCTGAACTGAGCAGTTTTCAGTATAGCTTGGTCTATAACGTGTACTCGTTCACGTTTGCGGCCATGTTCGCGTCGTTTATCTTTTTCGTGTTAGCACGCGAGGGCCTACCAGAGAAGTATCGTGGTGCCCTGGTCATGTCGGCATTGGTTGTCGCTGTTGCGGGCTACCACTACTTCCGTATCTTTCAAAGTTGGTCCGGTGCTTTTGCGCTGACAGATGGTGTGTATGCGCCGAGCGGTGAGCCTTTCAATGACGCCTATCGTTATGTTGACTGGTTGTTGACAGTGCCGCTACTTGTGGCCGAGTTGGTCGCGGTGTTGGCGCTTCCGCGTAAGCAAAGCGGTAGCTTGACGGCTCGCCTCGCGATTGCGGCCGCACTGATGGTCGTTCTGGGTTACCCGGGTGAGGTCGCTGCCGATAACGGCACGCGTGCGCTCTGGGGCTTCATCAGCACCTTGCCCTTTATCTACTTGCTATACGTGCTGTTTACCGAGCTGGGAACAGTCATGAAGGATCAGACCGATGAGGTTCGCGTACTATTGCGCAACGCACGGTTGCTGTTGCTGGGTACATGGGGTTTCTACCCGATTGTTTATATGTTGCCCTTCCTAGGGATTGCCGGGGCTGGAACCGTTGTCGGCATTCAGGTTGGCTATGCGGTTGCGGATGTCGCAGCGAAATGTGGCTATGGCCTGATGATTTACTCCATCGCACGGGCGAAGGCCCGCGCTGAGGGTAACTTGCCTGCCGAGGGCATCACGCAAAGCCCAGTACCCGCCACAGGGGACTAAGTGTAAATAGGAAGTAAGGGATGGTCCTGCTCTCTCTCACAAAACCAAGAACCATCCCTTAGACAGATCACATTGTGCGATCACACAACGTTTTATACGTTGTTCCGAATATAGGCAAATGCGGTTTGGGATAAATCACGGTTTCCTAAATCGCATTTGCATTTTATTTGGGATATAGACCGAATTCTAACCCAACTTTCGTTTTGAATTTGGGATAAGTTGTGATATATTGACGAACGGTGCGGGCAAGAGAGGCGACGAGAGGCCCCCACCCAACATGAAGATACCCCACCTCCCAACCCATCGGCCCCCCGCCGACGGGCTACTGATCTCGCGCTCTCCTAAAAAGTCCTTGACACCATGCCAACAACCGTGATATGTTTGTGCACACGTTGAGG
>CAYWZS010000166.1:0-7600 GCA_964462905.1 uncultured Anaerolineaceae bacterium | reverse complement strand
TCGCGCTCAACGTCGCTTTTCTTCATCACTGTTGGACGCGCCACATACATTTCCGCCGCCACCAAGATCATATGCTCAACGTGGGCGGCAAAGTCGTCCCGCTCACCGTAGAGATCATGTAACAGCCCAATCAGTCGCGGGAACTGTTTTTCCAGGCGGCGACGAAAGACCCTACGGTCTGCGGCCTTGGGGATAACGGTTTGCAAGCGTGGGATGAAAGTGTCAAGAGGGGGTAATGGCATCGTGGCAGCTTCCCTGGGTTGCGTTCAATCCGTAGGAAATTTGACCACAGGGACGGTGGGTGTGCAATGGCGCGGGTCATGGATCACACGTCTAATATGCGCTACCCGGCTCCGGCGGAATCGCCAACAGTTCAGCACGCGCCGCCGCCACCACAAAGATTGACCCTGTCACACAAATTACATCGCCCGGGCCACTAAAGCGTTGCGCCACCTTCAACCCACGGCGCAAATCATCTTGCGGAAACAGCCCAATGTTCGGATCCAGCACACGGGCCTCGTCAAATAATCGCAGCGGGTGCTGTGTGGCCGGTTCAGACACCCGCGTGAGGATCACTGTGTCACCTGGGCGCGTGATCGTCATCAACATGTTGCGAACGTCCTTGCCCGCCTTCGCGCCAAACACAAACGTCCAACGGGCACGCGGCAGCGCCATATCGCGGAAGTACCGCAGGCGAACAGCAGCGGCCACATTATGCGCGATGTCCAGCAACATCGTCGGACGCCTGCCAACAACCTCCAACCGCCCAGGCCAGCGTACATCCTGTAGGCCAGCAGCCAGGTCATCCACAGCAAACGGCGACGGTAACGCCTGGAGCGTCGCCAGCGCCAACGCGAGATTATCCCCCTGGTGAACGCCCAGCAAATTCGTCGTGTAGCGCGTACCCCCTAGGCTAATCACCTGTTCGGTGAGCGTGGGCGGCTCCACATTATAGGCAACATCCGTACCGCTAACAGTTAACGGCGCACCAACAGCAGCAGCACGCTCCCGCAAAACCGCCAGCACCTCTGGTTTCTGTGCCGCGCTCACGACAGGCACCCCCGCTTTGATAATCCCCGCCTTGTGCGTCGCGATCTCAGTCAACGTTGCGCCGAGCACATCGGTATGGTCATAGGCGATAACATTAATCACCGAGCAAATCGGCGTCAACACGTTGGTTGCGTCGTAGGTGCCGCCCACATGTACCTCAATTACCACAATGTCTACGGCCTCGTTCGCAAAGTGATGAAACGCCAGGGCCGTCATCACCTCCGGGAAGCTGGTCCCGCTCACCACCTCGAAAGTTGCGCGGAGTCGCTCCACCAGCGCGGCGAAATCCCCCTCGCTGACAGGCTCACCGTCTACCTGTATCCGTTCGCGCAGGCTGTGCAGGTGTGGTGAGGTGTACAGGCCCACACGCCGTCCGTTCGCCTGGAGTACCGCCGCCAGCATCGCCGCGACCGACCCCTTCCCCTTGGTCCCGCTAATGTGAATCGCCGGAACACGCGCCTGCGGCTCACCCGTGCGCCGCAGGATCTCACGCGAACGCTCGGTCCGTTCGGTGTCCAGCGTCGAGCGGAGACTAATCTTGCTGTAGACAATTTCTAATGCGTCCGTGTAGCTTAGCATGGCGCAACCAAACAGGAATCATCGAGAAACTGTGCGTAAAGTTCGGCTTGGCGCTGTGTTCCGGCGGCGGTTTGATGTAATAGGTCATCCTGCCAGTAGGCCGGATCATACTCCATTTCCGCCTCCAAGTCGTAGAGCGGCACCCTAAGTTCAGCCGTGAAATCGCGCATCACGTCGTTAAGGGTTTCCGTGGACATCAACGATTCCTGTGCGTAATGCTCGAAGAATTCATCGGGGCGTTGGCTGTAGGCATAGGCCCAAGTCGAGAAAACGGGCTGTACATCGTTGGCCTCAATCAAGGTAATAAGGTGACGCAAATTGCGCTCATAATAGTGTGATGAGGGGTCAACCTCGCCGTCAACATCGCAATTGGCGTTGTTCACCGTGCGAACAAGGTCTTGCTGTTCAAGGGGGTTCGCCACCAAACCAAGGCGCAGGTTCATAAAGCGTAGGAATGCGCTGGAGCCGAAGGGCGGCGCATCAAAATCCCAACTAGGTGTGCTGCCAAACCCAAGCGCGATATTATTGCCTCGGTAGCAGTCTGCGGAGGTGGACATCACCAACCCTGCGTCGTTGACGGCGTGGTAGACAAACACCATGTCTGGGTCCAGTTCCACGACACGCAACAAGAAGTTAATCAACGAGTGAGTAGAACTGTAGCCTGGGCCACCCGCGTTAATCACCTCCACGTTCTCGTAGCCGTAGTCCTCACGCAGAATAACCTCTAACCGGGCGGGCCATGTTTCATCTACGGCAAGTTGATGCCCGTATGTGGTGGACCCCCCCATCGCCACGATACGAAATACGTCGTCTGGCTTGTCAATTTCGATTTCTGGGCCACGGAACCCAGCCCGGTTCACGTCACTCCGTAGCGGCGACAACCCGTAGTTCATAAAGGGCATATCGATATAATCACGGTTGGCGTCCACGATTTCCTGTGGCGTGCCAAGATACAACACACGGTCGGTCGCTGTCCCAGCCGTGACCACCCACAACCGAAAACCGACTTCCAACAGCACAAATGTCACCAATACCCAGATCGCGACGGTTTCCGTCACACGAATCACACGCTGGTTGATCCCCGCCGGGGCCACCGCATAAGCCAACAACGCCAGCGCCAGAAACGCGACAGCCTGGGCCAACTGGCTGCTCGCGAGAACCGCCGGTTGTAGGTAGTAGAAGCCAACCTGCCCGTCCGTAAAGCCCACCCGCAAAATCGACACATCCGTGCTATCGCAGTGGGTCGTCTGCGCCTCGCCGACGGTGTCATCCGCCCCAAAGCGAACGGTCTGCACATTATCCACCTGCCAATAGTAGGTAGCGCAGGACGTTGGCAAGAACACAAAACGCCGGGTGATCCCATAGATAATGGTGGCGTTATTTTCTTCTAGGTTGATCTCGCGCCCCAGCGGGAGGGTCGGTAGAAAAACGAGGGTAACGGTGATAATCCCGACAAACCCCAATGCAATCCGCTTGGGTGTGAACATAGACAGCTCCTTCATATGGTCGGTGGACATTATAACGAAGGGCATCCATCACACAACGCAGAATGTACGATGACCTGCCTTTGAAACCGTTTCCAACGTAGCATACAATGTCTGCATAAAAGTGTATTTTTCACCGAAAGATTTGAACGATGACAGATCAACTACAGCTTCATGGGGGTGCCACAGCAGACTTGTTGCGCTGGGTGCAAGACCAATACAAGACCATTGCAGATGACTTTGAACGGGCGGAGACATTCTCGCGGCGGATGGGAGCGCATTACACCAACGGCCTGACTACAATTGGCTGGTGGCTGCCAGAACTCGTTCAGAGCGAAGTGGCGGCCTGCTACCTTGAGGTATTGGACCCAGTCGGCGAGCTTGATTTGCTGGCGGACAAACAAACAATTACATTCCAGCGGCGGCAGGCCCAGCTAAAACAGCACAACGACTACGCCTGGGGCGTCGTCCAGGGCATGACAGCAGGCACCCGTGACCAGTTGGGGTCACTTTACTGGGTACGGCTGCACATGGCCGACGGCTCCTGGCGCACCCGCCATGACCACTTCGCCTACAGCGTACCCTTTGGAGTGTTGGCCCCAGCGGAACTCTACGATATGGACGGGATGTTTGCGGGGCGCAGCGATGCCCACCACTTCGCCAACCTACCCTGGGACCAGGACGAACATCACCAACTCGGCGAGACCAAGCGCATTGCCCCCCCAACCAACATCCTCCAAATCCATCCAGGAACAGCCTCCGCAGACGGCACCCTCGCCGGGCTAACCGAAATTTACGCCGGGATTGCCGCCAAAATCGAGGCGGACGAGCCGCTGGCCCCCTGGGAAGAAAACTTCGTCGGCTATGACGCAGTAGAACTCATGCCGATTGAGCCGCCAATCGAACACGAGGCCGGGCCCCTGTTCTGGGAGGCCACCGACGACGACCCCACAAACGACACCCTCAGCGCCCAACTCCGCAAACACAACATCATCGACTGGGGCTACGATGTGATGGTGAGCGCGTCCCCCGCAGTAAACCCCGCCGTGCTGCGCTCCAAGCGCCCAGATGAACTGCTGGATTTGATTGTGACGCTGCACAACTTCCCCACCGGGCCAATCTACATTATGTTCGACATCGTCTACGGCCACACGGACAACCAGGCGGTGCAGGTGTTCCACCCAGACTACCTCGCCGGGCCGAACATGTACGGGCAAAACCTCAGTTACACCCGGCCCGCGCCGCGTGCAACCTGGTTGGAGATGCAACGCCGCAAGAACAACTACGGCATAGACGGCGTCCGCGTGGACGGCGCACAGGATTTCAAGAACTGGAACCCCGAAAAGTGGGTCATGGAACACGACGACGACTTCCTACGCCAGATGAACTTCATCACACAGGAGGCCGCCGGACAGCCATACTACCCCTACATGATCTTCGAGGACGGGCGTCCGTGGCCCCGTGAGGACTGGGAACTCGCCAGCAGCTACCTGGAGATCAACAAGCAGATGCCGAATGTGTGGCAGTGGGGACCGCTGACATTCGCCCACAACACGCCGTTCCTGTTCACCTTCTGGATGAACAAGTGGTGGCGTGTGCAAGAGATGGCAGCCAAGGGCAAATACTGGATCACAGGCTGCGCCAACCACGACACCCTGCGCCGTGGCACACAGGTACGCATCGACGAGCGCATCAACTCGCGCCTCGGCAACACCCTGCCAGAAACCTTCCGCAACGCCTACGACAACCCCGCCCACAAACTGTTCGACTACGCCATGATGCCCGGCATCCCAATGGACTTCGTCAACGCGTCCATGCGTGCGCCGTGGGGCTTCATCCGTAACACCGACGACCGCTACGGCGTAAAGGTCGTCAGCGAGGAGGCGCGGTTCCTGCACTGGGCCATGTGGCCGGAACGTTTCGCCGAGGATGAGGTATTTGTACGCCTCAAGGCACTGGGCTTCACCGACCTCGCACATACCCGCTACTTCTTCACCATGTTGGACCATCTCATACAGGCAACCAACAACGACCTGGAGCAGATCGCCAGGGTCATGAATAGCCACGAGCCATCGCTGGCCGGGCCGGACCTGTCACCCAATAAGCTGAAAGCTATTGCCGCCGCATGGATGGCCGACGTTTGGGACTACTGCAACCTGTCGCGCTACTACGACACCGTAGAGCCAAAGCGCAGCGACTACAACCGACGCTTACGGGCCTTTCGCAGGGCGCGTCCGTGGCTCCGAGAGAACCTGCGTGCCGACGAGTTCCTAGGACGCCGCCAACCTGCCAACGGCACCGCCTTCTACTACGGGCTGCGCATCGCGCCAGATGGGAGCGAGTCGATTCTGTTCTGCTCCAACATGGAGGGCGAGCCAGTAACGTTCATCCCGACCACACTGCCGATCCTGGGACTACCGACGGACGGCTGGCAGTTGGCGTTGAGCGGCCCACACATGGCGGACGATCTAAGGGCAGACAATGCGATCACGCTAGAGGACAGTCAAGCAGTGGTGTTCGTGCGGGGCCAATAACCACGACCAACCGGGGCGGGGTGTCCACCCCCGCCCCCATGAACCCAACGACGCCTACTACCCCAGCGTCCCGACGTTGTTCAAGTCCTCGAACGCCTGCTTCAGCCGCTCACAGAAGCTCTCCTCCGCCGCCCGCAGCCACTTACGCGGATCGTAGACCTTCTTGTTCGGCTGTTCCTCGCCCTCCGGGTTGCCGATCTGCCCCTGAAGGTAGTCGTGCTTGGCGGCCTCGTACTCGCGCACACCATCCCAGAACGCCCATTGCAGGTCCGTGTCAATGTTCATCTTCACGACGCCGTAGCCAATCGCCTCGCGGATCTCCTCCACCGTCGAGCCAGAGCCACCGTGGAAGATAAAGTTGATCGGGGTATCGCTGTCCGTCCCGAACTTCTCCGCCACATGCGCCTGCGACGCCTGCAAGATCTTCGGCCTCAACACCACGTTCCCCGGCTTATACACACCGTGAACGTTCCCGAACGCCGCCGCCACCGTGAACTGGTCGCTCACCTTGGACAACTCCTCATACGCGTAGGCCACCTCCTCCGGCTGCGTGTACAGCCGGGACTGGTCCACGTCCGTATTATCGACGCCGTCCTCCTCGCCACCCGTCACACCCAACTCAATCTCCAGCGTCATCCCCAGCTTGCTCATCCGCTCCAGGTAACGCTTGCACGTCTCGATATTCTCCCCCAGCGGCTCCTCGGAGAGATCAATCATGTGCGACGAGTACAGCGGAACCCCGTGCGCCTTATAAAATTCCTCACCCGCATCCAACAGCCCGTCCACCCAGGGGAGTAGCTCTCGGGCGCAGTGGTCCGTGTGCAACAGCACCACCACCCCGTACTTCGCCGCCACCTCGTGAACGTGCATCGCGCCGGACTTCGCACCAGCAATCGCAGCCTGCTGCCCCGCGTTGTCCATGCCCTTCCCAGCGAAGAACTGCGCCCCGCCGTTGGAGAACTGCACCATCACCGGGGAGTTCAGGTCGCGTGCCGTTTCCAGCACAGCGTTCACGCTGTTGGTGCCCACACAGTTCGCACCAGGGAGCGCAAAACCCTTGGCCTTCGCCATCGCGAACAGGTCTTGTACGGCGCGTCCAGTCACGACGCCAGGGGAAAATGTCGTGGTTGCGTCTGTCATAAAGTTAGCGTCTCCTTTGTGAGTTGTTACTCAACGATGGTTCAATCTAAACAGTAGAAAAGATTTAGCCAACAGCTCTACACAGCGAAAGCGCCGCCTAACATACGACAACACTTTACACAGGACAAACCAAAAACTGACAGCTAAAAACGAACAACTTCTCACGTTAGTGTAACAGAAATTGCGGTGCGCGTTGTAGATGGGTTCACGGGACGAACTACCCCACCTGGCCCTCGCGCTGCGCCACCACCCGTAGCGCCTCCTCCCGCGTGACCACGAACACCAGCGGCATCCCCAACGCGTTCTCAATCACCACCTGGAACGTCCGCCCCAAAAACTGATACGTGCGGTTCAGCCCGTACACCACCATCAACCGGATATCATGCTCCCGAAAGTGATTCGTGTGCTTCAGCCCGTCCAACGGACTAAAACTTGGGCGCTGCACCGTGCTCGGGTCCACCAGCAGATACCCATACTCGAAGTCGTCCCGCGCACAGATCTCCCCCAACCCCTCATTCACCCCCTGGAACTCGTCCAGCGTATACGTCCCACTCAGCGTCAACGTGATAATGCGCTCTCGTGGGTTCCAGCGTAGTTCCGCCGCCATAATGCCCTATCTCGTCTGTCGGATATATTGCGAATATAGCGCCACGTCGCACCCACGACAAGCCCACACGTCCTGTAAAACTTGTCCGCCACCATACCCCGCAGGGGTGCCACCTGAATTGCCGCCGTTAGTCGTAGAAGGTATCCTCTTGCCAGCGTGCCGGATTCGTTAACACGTACTGCCGGATGCGATTGAGGTCGGTTTCA
>CAYWZS010000165.1:0-7697 GCA_964462905.1 uncultured Anaerolineaceae bacterium | reverse complement strand
ATATATAGGGTTGGAAAAATCCGTTAACCAAGGGTTTTTTTTACGTTTGCGACAGTTGATTTAGGGTTTGTTCCATATCCATTCGCGCATCTGCGTTGGGTTCAGCATCGTGCAGCGCGGTTAAAGTTTCGTGTGCAGGTGCGCCAACGACCTGTGCGTATCCCCAGGCAGCATGAGCGCGAACCACCGGGCTATCATCCAGTAAGAGCGCATCCAGCGCGGGAATCGCCGCAGGATCACCCCAATTCCCCGCAGCGACACAGGCGTTGCGTACCAAACGCTCACGTCTAATGCGGTAGATCGGTGAGTTACGATAACGCTCGCGGAATGTCTCGGTCGTGAGATTCAACAGGTCCAACAACGGCGGGGCAACTGCGTCAGCGTCCGACGGCAGAAAGGCAGGACGATCCGTGTAGGTTGTGAAGCGTTGCCACGGGCATACATCCTGACACACATCACAGCCATAGACCCAATTTCCAAAGTCGCTACGCAGGTTATGGGCCATATAGCCCTTGTTCTCAATCGTGTGATAGCTAATGCACCGCCGCGCATCCAGGGTGTACGCTTGCGGAAAAGCGTTCGTCGGGCAGGCTTGCAGGCACCGGGTACAGTTGCCACACATCGTCTCGCGCTGGGGTGAATCGTAGGCGTCGAAGGTCACATCCGTGATAATTTCCCCCAGGAAGAAATAACTGCCACGCCGGGGATGAATCAGCATGGTGTTTTTGCCGATGAACCCCATCCCGGCCTGCTGCGCGTGGGACCGTTCTAACACCGCCCCGGTATCCACGTAAACCTTGTGTCCAATCTCAGCACTGTAGGTCGCCTGCATCCAAGCAGCAAGTTCCGCCAACATCGGTGTGACAACATCGTGATAGTCGAGATTCCAAGCATAGGACGCCACCCGCCCGCGTGATGGGTCTGCCAGGAACGCTTCGGGAACTTGAGCGCGATAGTCCAACCCCACCAACACCAACGACTGCGCCCCCGGCAATATCACATCCAAATCACGCCGCCGCACTAGGCGGTCCGGGCGGGCCAAATAACCCATCGCCCCGTGCATACCGTCTGCAATCCACCGCAGATAGGCGTCCAGATGGGGTGAGGGGGTTGCAGGCGTCACCCCTACCAGGTTAAACCCGATGGCGGCAGCGCGGTCCTTTAGAGCAGTGGCGGAAAAAGTCATTGACACGTCTCACGTTTCTGGCTACGCTCATTCTCAATACCATACATCATAAAAATGACGACTCGGAAGAGTACACATCTGGCGCAGTGTCCCAGAGAGCCGCCCCCTGCTGAAAACGCGGCACACTGCGGATGTCGAATGGGCCGACGAGTTGCACGGGTGAACCCACACAGTAGCCCGTTGCCGGAGGGCGCACCGTTACCCGCACCATAAACTGAGCGCACACGTCCCGGTTGAAGTCGTGTGAATCAAGGTGGCACCGCGAGACTAATCCCCCTCGTCCTTGAATTGGACAGGGGGTTTTGTTTACCGGGCGACACTACACACGAAGGAGATACATCTACATGACCGAACGCAAACGCATCCTGACGGGAGACCGCCCCACCGGGAAACTCCACCTGGGCCACTACGTCGGCACGATTGCCAACCGTGCGCGGCTCCAACACGAGTACGAGACGTTCATTATCATTGCGGACCTACACGTCCTCACGACAAAAAACACAACAGACGACATCGAGCAGATCGACAAGAACGCCCGTGATATGGTACTAGACCAAATCGCGGCGGGCCTGGACCCGTCCGTGGTGACGTTCTACCTGCAATCCGCAATCCCAGAGATGTCTGAGATCAACACGCTGTTTCAGAACCTCGTCACCGTCCCCCGCCTGGAGCGGCTACCAAGCCTAAAGGATATGGCCCGTGCCGCCAACATCGAAATGCCCTATGGCCTGCTCGGGTACCCTGTGCTGCAAGCGGCAGACATCTTGCACCTGAAGGCGAACCTCGTCCCGGTTGGCAAGGACAATATCGCCCATGTGGAGATCACCCGTGAGATTGCACGGCGCTTTAACCACCTCTACGGCGAGGTGTTCCCCATCCCGGACTCAATGGTCGGTGAGGTGCCAACCCTGGTCGGCACAGACGGCCAATCCAAGATGAGCAAAAGCCTCAACAACGCCATCTTCCTGTCCGACGATCCCAAGACCGTCGCCAAGAAGGTGAAGGGAATGTACACGGACCCCAACCGTGTTAGCGCCGATGTACCCGGAACGGTTGAGGGCAACCCGGTGTTCATCTATCACGACGCATTTAACCCAAACACGGCAGAAGTCGAGGATTTGAAGACACGTTACCGCACGGGCAATGTCGGTGACGTGGAGGTCAAAGAGAAACTCACGGTTGCGCTCAATAACTTCCTAGAGCCGATGCGCGAGCGCCGCGCCGCCTACGAGGAGAGCGGGGTCATTGAGGAGATCATCGTCACTGGGACGGAGACAGTACGCGAACACACCCGCCAGACCCTCTTCGAGATGAAGAAGGCCATGGGGCTAGCTGGTGTGTGGAACCGTCTACGGCGTAAGGCCGAGAAACTCCAGAAGAAACGCGAGAAAGCCAGTCAGTAGAGATGCCTGACATGTACGCCATAATTCAAATCGCTTATGGCGCACATGCGCGGCCCAAATACCAGCTACACCGTCAGACCTGATGCGGTAGACTACGACCATCACATTCACAAGCAGGGGCAATCCCATGACGGAAAACAAGCAGGACATCAAACGCAAGGTGCAATCGCAGTTTGGTGACAACGCCCAGAACTACGTGACGAGTGGCGTACACGCAGCAAGCCGTGAGTTGCAGTTGATGGTGGAGATGGCAAATCCACAGCCCGGTCATCATGTGTTGGACATCGCCACGGGTGGCGGTCACACGGCGCTGGCGTTTGCCCGATACGCTGGGCGTGTGGTCGCCACGGACATCACCCAGAAGATATTGGACGCAGCCAAGACGTTTATCACCCCTCAAGTCGATAATGTCACGTTCAGGCTGGCGGATGCTGAGGAGTTGCCATTCGAGGATGGCACATTCGACATTGTGACGTGTCGGGTCGCGCCACATCACTTCTCGGACCTCTACCAATTTGTGCTGGAGAGCGCCCGTGTGCTGAAGCCGGGTGGCCTGCTCATCATCCAGGACCACGACGCGCCCGACGACGAGCGCGACGCCGCCTACGTGGACGCCTTCGAGAAACTACGCGACCCCTCACACGTCAAAGCCTACAACGAGCGCGAATGGCGTGGCACCTTCCTGGACGCACAGCTTGAGGTCGAAGCCGTGCGAACGGGCCTCATCCAACCCGACAACTTCCTGGACTGGACACAGCGGATGAACGTTCCAACGGCGGACGTACAACGCCTGGAAGTTATGTTAGCACAGGCCCCCGCACAGGCGAAAGCCTGGTTAGAGCCGAAGGGCATCGGCACGCCAGAGGGGACCATCGTCCATCGCTACATCATCATCGCGGGGCGTAAACCGCCCGCCGGACCTTAACCGGAACTTTAACGCCACACCGGGCGCTATGCCCAGAACCGCACTATGATTGCAGGTACGCCCAGAGCCGGGCACACCCACAATAGATTATCGGGGGAATGAGATAAGCCCATGTCTGACATCGCCCTGAAACGCGAACATGCCCGTGACCACCTGCGTGGAATGCTAGTGGACACGGGTTTGGTAGTTGCGAAACTTGACCTAGCAACGGCCTGGGATGTGTTCGTGGCCTACTGCGCCATCCCGATTGAGGACACCCAACACGACGGCGTGATTGTGCAGTGGGGGCCAGACTTGCGCTATAAACGTGATGGGGGGCTTATTCATGCCGGGTTTTACTACGCTGTGATTCGCCAGTTCGACGACGAGTTCGCGGAGGACCACGAACAGGTCGAACTGAGTTGGCACTACAGGTTAAATCATGTGTTAGAGACGGTGGAAACCGCGAATACTGAGTGGTGTTTTGCCAAGCACGAGAGCGGCCAGGGCTGTGATATGGCGGCGTTCCTGCGAGGGCATCGTAACAGCGCCCTGTTCCGGCTGGTGGAGCATCAAACACCGCTGTGGTCGCGGTTGGTGCAGCAGCATGTGGAGTAAAGGAGGAACAGCGCAACAGGCGCTAAACCCGCCTAGCCCGTTTCCACCATCGCCGCAAGTAGTTTCGCCCCTCGTTCTGGACCGCCCCCGGCAGCCATCTCCTCAGCAAAGTCACGCGCATTCTGCTGCACGTTCTCATCGCCAAGCAGCGCCCGCGCCCCCTCCAACAGTTTCCCGTTCCGCACATCATGGGCCGTCAGGTTAAGGCCGACCTTGGCCTCTGCAACGCGCTTGCCCTGTCCGCGTTGGTCCGCCGCGTGCGGGACGACCATCTGCGGCACACCCGCCGTTAGGATTGCGTGCGTCGTCCCCATACCGCCGTGATGTACCGCTAATTTGCAGCGTGGCAACACATGCGCGAAGTTCACCCAATTCAGCAGGCGCGTCCCCTTCGGCAAATTGCGGACAAGTTCGGCCTTACCCTCCGGGTCAATCGGATTGTTACCAATCACCACAATCGGAACCAGACGCACAGCACGGACAGCCTGCGCCGCCCACGCGAAGAACCCCAGGTCCCCTGTGAACACGCTCCCCAACGTCACCAACGCCAATGGCTGTTCCTGTGGGATCGCACGTAACCAGTCTGGCTCCGGCTCGGATGTTCGCGGCGCAAACCCACCCAGGTAGGCGTTCTGGGGCAACAGTCCGGCCTCAGAGCTATACCAGCGTTCGGTGAAATAGGTCGCGTGTAGATGCGGACTCACGACAGACGGCGTGGCCCCTTTCGAGAAGTTAACCCCGGTCAGGCCGAAGCGGTCCTTCAACCGTGTCAGGCGTCGGATGCTCTCCTCACTGAGCCGCTTCTGCACCGGGAACAGGTGCTCCGCGTCCATGTCCGCGCGTGCGGGCCACCCCGCCACTGCTAACGGCACATCTAACGCCTCGGCAGCCAGCGCCGCCGCCGTCAAAAACGGATCCGTAACCATCGCATCCGGCTTACCACGTTCGACGGCAAGATCAATCAGATGTTGTGTGGCCTCACGCACCAGCTCCTCGCTCATCCAGGTATCCAGCGCCCGCACATAGCGCAGCATCACCGCATCACCGGGGTCCATCTGGGACACGTCCGGCTGGGGAGGGGGCGGCCACAACCAACCCGTTTCCGCAACTGCCGCAAACGGCAGCCCACGGCTCTCTACCGGACGCCGCACCGCCTCCCCACTCACCCACGCTACGGTGTGACCGTCTGCAACGAGTGCCTGCGCCGTCTTGAGAAAACCGCCCCAGTCTAGGTGGGAGTACAACGGCGCGGACACAAACCAAAAATGGGCCATCGGCTATGTGTCTCCCTCGCCATTCGTCGTTTCTGGTAGATTTGTATCGGCTGTGGTTTCTGTCAACCAATGCGGTGTGAGCTTGGCCTGGGGTGCGGCCACCATCCGATACAAACGGGCCGCTTGCTCCCAAGACCCCCTGGCCGTCTCACGGTCATCGGTTGCCGCCTGCGCCTCAGACAGTACGTGATAGGCCTCGGCCTGTAGCCGGCGCAAGCCCGCACGTTGGGCAATGGACAGCGCCTCGTTGATGCTTGGGATTGCCTCGGCAGCTTGTGCTTGCCGCAAATTTGCCCGCCCCACCGCGACCAACGCAACCACAATCACCTCAAAATCGTTGCTAGTACGGGCCACTGCCAACGCCTCGTCTGCAAGCGACATCGCCTCGTCCAAGCGCCCTAGTGCTAACTGGGTGCGGGCCGTGTTCCCCATAAACAACGCCTGCCAGCGCATCGGCGGGGCCTCTATCGTGCCGAGCTTGGCAAGCGCGTCCTCATGATAGCCGAGCGCCGTCTTGTACTGGCTCAGGGCATCATAAGCTAACCCCATATTGTCCGTCTGGATAGCGATGTGCAGTGGCAAGTCAAGCTCTGTGCTGATCTCCAGTGCCTTGGTCAGCTTCTCTACAGCCTTACGTGGTTCGCCAATCCCAATTAGGAAGAAGCCATAGTTGCCGAGGCGGGTCGTCTCCGCCTGGGCATCCCCTAACTTCCGCGCTATGTCAATGGACTCGCGGTAAAAAGCTGCCGACGATTCTGTATCACCCTGATCCGTGTACGCATTCGCGGCATTTGCCAAAACCAGGCCACGGGTCGCAAGGTCATCCACATAATTAAGTGCAACCAGCGCGTTCTCGTAGTCGGTCATGGCGCGTTTGGTCACACCCAGTTGACGACGCGTGTTCCCCAGGTCCACCAGAACACGCGCCATCTGTGTGCTGTCGTTTTGGTCCTGGTAGATCGTGAGCGCCTGCGACCACATCTCAATCGCCTCACGCGGTTGCTCACGCCGATTGTGGAGCAGACCAAAATCGCGGTACACCATCGCCAGTGGCAACAGCAGGTCGTTCTCCTTAGCATAGTCCAGGGCACGTTGGAGCGTGTCGCGGGCTGTGTCTGCCTGGCCTGCGTCCTGTTGGACCGCTGCAAGCTGCCGCAGCATACTGATGTACAGCACTTCGTCACCCGTAGCCGTTTGTGCCACAGCCGCCTCCAAATGTGGCAGGGCTTCTGCACTGCGCCCTAGCGCCCGCAGCACCGTTCCTAGCGTGCCCTGGGCGCGTGCTACGGATGCTGGATCATCTAACGCCGCCGCCCCAGTGAGAGCCTGTTGTGCGTACTCAAGTGCCTGTTCGCGCTCGCCCATGCCCAGGTGCATCTCACTAAGCCGGGTTGTGATGCGAACGCGCTTGGCCTCCGTATTCGGCACTTCTGCCAGAAGGTCCAGCCCACGCCCATAAAACAGGATTGCCTCGTCAAAAGCGCCGTCAACATAGGCTGTATCCCCCAACGCCACCATCCAACGGCGAATCATGCGCGTGTCCCGCATCTGCTCACCAAGCCGTAACGCCCGCTCTAACAAGCGACGGCCCTCAAGTTTTTCGCCCGTGAGCAACTTCGCCTCGCCCAGCCGCCCGACAAAATAGCTGCTAAGTTCAAGGTCGCCAGCTTCATTGAGCTTCGGCAGTGCCTCCTCTAGCAAATGCACAGCATAACTAGCGTTGTTGTCGTTCAGGTAAACGTCCGCCAGATGCCCCAACGCACGCCCCTCCGGCCCCGTCGCCGTCACACGGGACGCGACATCCCGTGCCTGTTCGTAGGCTTCCCGGGCCGCGTTCCAGTTCTCTCGGCCTTGGTTCAGGTTGCCCAACGACACCAGCGCATAGGCCGTAAACCCACGCTGGTTTACGGATTCCGCCGCCTGATGCACGGTCTGCAACAGCTTTTCGGCCTCATCATGGCGTCCCTGGTCAATCAATACGTCTGCCTGGTGCAACGCAATCACGGTGACGGAATGTGTGTCCTTTTGTTCGTCGGCCACCTGCATCGCCTGCTCTAGTGCAGTGTAGGCGCGTTCGTAGTCCTCTGCACGCCGTGCATAGCGGGCGACGTCCATCGCTTCGCGCATCTCATCCATTGGCTCCGGCGCAGTGGGACTCGTCTCGCGCCGTCCAAATAGCTTCTCAAAGAATCCCATGTGTGATTTGTTTTCTGATTTCGGTTGTGAATTGACCCTATTTGTACCGTCTTTGGGGGCAAAACTCAACACGGACTGCCGACATGGACAGCCCCGTGCTGAGGGAGTATTCATTT
>CAYWZS010000164.1:0-7756 GCA_964462905.1 uncultured Anaerolineaceae bacterium | reverse complement strand
GGTAGAGCCAGCCCCACCCCCCCCACCGCCCACGCTAGACCCCGCCGTCACCCCAGTCCCAGAGCCGACCGAGACAGACATCCCGCCGACCCCGGTTGTTGATGGGGTGGCGCTGTACACCGCCCCGGTGGATAACCCCGCCGCCGTAACCCTGCTCACCCCGCGCACCTTCGTAACGGCAGACATCACCGCGCTGGCCTACTCGCCGGACGGCACGCAAATTGCGTTCGTGGCGGATCGTGGCTCGCGGCTGTTGTTGCTAGACGTAGAAGCTGGCACCGTGGAGACACTGCTCGGGGAAAATACCGGCTTCAAGGCCGATATAAGCTGGTCCCCAGACGGCACCCGGCTGGTCTACACGTCGGATGTCAACAGCGTGGGCTTCGCGCAGATCTTCGAGTATCGCCTGGAAACCGGGGAAACCCGGCAGTTTACAGACACAGCCGGGAGTAGCCTGTCGCCCACCTACTCACCAGACGGCACACTGATCGCCTTTGCCAGCGACCGCACCGGGGACGGCGACATTTACCTGATGGAGGCCAACGGAACCTCCACCCGGCTGCTAACATCCGACGATAACGGGGCCGAGGACCGTCACCCGGCGTGGTCCTCCGACGGACAGTGGCTTGCTTTCGCCAGCAATCGCGAGACACCGTCCTTTCAAATCTATCTTATAAACTTGGCGGGGGATGTGCGGCAGGTCACGGCGGACAGCCAGACCAACCAGAACCCCGTGTTCCTGCCGACCGACCGTTAGAAAGAAGGAGCTTGCAACAGTGGCAGACGTTCAACAATTGATCCAACAGGGGGTGGAAGCGGCCCGTGCCGGGAACAAAGCCCAGGCCCGCGAGTTGTTCCAACAGGCGACCGACACCGACATGAACAACGAACGTGCCTGGCTGTGGCTGGCAACCGTGACCGATGACCCGCAAGAGAAGCGCATCCACATCGAAAATGTGCTGCACATCAACCCGGACAACGACCGCGCCCAACAGATGCTCTTACAGTTAGACAGCGCAGGCGGGAACGCCAAGCAGCAGGCCAACGAACTCGCGCCTGGTGTGTCACGCTCGCGGGTGATGCTGATTGGCGGGGTATCGCTGGTGGTTTGGCTGGCCCTGCTCATCACCCTTATCGTCATTGGCGGCAATCGTCGTGGCAACTTCCGGGAGATGGTGAGCGCAACCGCCCAGGTCATCGCGCTGGCCCAGGCCACACAAACCGAGCAGGTTCTCGCCGAAACCGCCACCAGCGAGGCGGTCACCGCGACAGCGGCCATCTTCGCGCAAGAGACGGCCACCGCCACCGCACAGATTGCCCTCACCGAACGCGCAGATGGGGCGGAGCTCGGCATGTTGGGGTCCAACAATGCGCTACCCCCAACCTGGACGCCCACACCGGACGACGGTGGCCCAGAGTTGTTGGTCACGCCCACCCCGTTAGAGTCCGAACTGCCGCGTGGGTCGCTGGCCGGGCAGATACTCGTCGGCTGGGGTGGCCTGGACCGCCTGAACCGGGGCTACACCCCCATCACCGCCTACCAGCTCGACATCGACAGCGAACGCCAGTTAGGTGAAATCATCGTCAACAATGTGGACATCAACCCGGCCAACGGCCAGGAACTCGTCTACACCGTTTACTACCCAGAGACATTCGGCTTCGGGATCGAAATCTCGAACCTGACAGTAACATCTCGCCGCCTGCTGTCGACGACCTGGCAGCCGCTAGACCAAATCTCCGAGACACAGCAAATCAGCTTCTCGCCGGACGGCAGCAAGTTGGTGTTCATTGCGCCTGTCAGCCGTGATTTCAACGTGATTCGACAGGTATTCTTGCTGGACCTCAACTTCACGCCCGCGCCGAATGTCTCCCCGTTGCGCCCCATGACCAACGACTTCGCCAACTACTCGGACCCAGCCATCTCGCCAGACAACTCGCGAATTATCGCCATCAAAGAGGACCCGCAAAGCCTGGACCCCGGCCCAGACCTGGTGGTGATTGAGGTGGATGGCGGCTTGCAGACCCCGCTCAAGCCGGACGGCTCGCAGACGATTGAGGAGAACCCGGAGTGGGTCCTGCCGGACGGCAACGAAATTGCCTATGCTGGGCGTGTCGCCGGGGAGGCATCTACGTTTGACATTATTCGCCTGAACCTGAACAACCCGGACGCCCCCGCACAGTTCCTCTCGCGGGACCCCCTCATCAATGAGAACAACCCGGTTTTCAGCCCGGACGGGCGCTTTATGGCCTTTGCCGATGACCGCAGCGGGGTGTTCAATATCTTCGTGCAGGAGCTGGCAACGGGGCAGGTGTACCAGATCACGAACGACAACGACAACGACAACTTCCCCGGCGGTTGGTTCCAACCGGATGTCGTGCCCCCGCGTGGAGCGGTGGTCTTGCCGACGCCAATTATCGTTCAGGAAGCTGACCCCGAATCATAGCAGTCGGGTGTTGGGAAAAAGCCAAAAGGCCCCGCTCTGCACACGCAGGGAGGGGCCTTTTAGGTGAAGCCGCACGACCAATTACATGTCGTGTAGTTCGTCTAGCGAGATGTAGCCGAGCTTCAGCGCCCGGAGCGCCGCTGAGTGACGGTCCTTCGCTTGGAGCTTGTTCACACACCGGGCGATGGTCTCAATCAGCGTGGGCAGCGGCATCCCAATCGTCTTGGCGATCTCATCGTTTTCCAGCCCACTCGCCACGTAGAGCAACACCTGGCGCTCACTCTCGGACAGGACATTGCCCGTTTTATGTTCGGTGCGCTTGTCGCTGATGCTCTGCACCATACGCTCGGCGACCCCCTGCCCCAGCACCAACTGGCCTTGCATCACACGCATGATTCCGTCTACGAGTTCTTCCTCGTCGCCGGACTTCATAATGTAGCCGTTGGCCCCGGCCCGTAGCGCCTGCACGATGTAGTAGTCCTCCTCGCGCCCAGTGAGCACCAGCACCTTCACGCTGGACGCCTCCTGGCGAATCTTCGGCAACACCTCCAAGCCGCCCATCCCTGGCATGTTCAGGTCCAGAATGAGCACATCCGGCAGCAGGGCAGTTGTCTGTCGCCAGGCGCTTTCGCCGTCGCTGGCCTCGCCCACCACCACAATATCATCACGTTGTTCCAGGTAGGACGCCAGTGTTTTTCGCAGGATGTTGTGGTCGTCCGCCAGCACAACCCGGATCGTCCGGCGGCTAAACTGAACGGTCGAGGTACTACGGGCGGGCTTATCCGGCGGGGGCGGCTGGACCTCGCCGCCACGCGGTAACGCAGCCTCTAGCGCGTTGGCGAGCTTGTCCGCCGTCTGGTAACGGCGGTCTGGCTTCTTCTCCAACGACTTCAGGATGACGTTTTCTAGCGCAACCGGGATGTTGGGGTTCAGGGAACGCGGTTGCGGGGGGGGCTGCTTCACCTGTTGCAACAACAACGCGCCGATGTCGTCCGCGTTAAAGGGAAGGTCGCCCGTTGCCATCTCGAACAGCACCACGCCCAACGAGTAAATATCGGTGCGGCGGTCCAGGTCGAAGCCCTGGGCCTGTTCCGGCGACAGATAGGCTGGCGTGCCGATCACCATGCCGTGCGCGGTCACACGCTTGGCCTCGCGGGGGAGCGCCAGTCCCAGGTCCATAATCTTCACCACGCCTTCGGGCGTTACCTTGATGTTGGCGGGCTTGATGTCGCGGTGGATGACCTCGTTTTCGTGCGCGTAGTGCAGGGCACGGGCGATCTGTGCGCCGAGTTCGATCACCTGGGCGGGTTCGCTGGGCACAAACTTCGACAGCGACACCCCCTCCACGTACTCCACGATAAGAAAGTGCGTGTTACCCTCCTGCTCTACATCATGCATGGACATAATGTTTGGGTGGTTAAGCTGCGCCGCAGCCTGCGCCTCCTGGAAGAAGCGTTCACGGGCGGTGTCGCGCACATGTGGCAGTAGCACCTTCAGCGCCACGTCACGGCCCAATCGGGTGTCCGTGGCCTTGTAGACGGTCGCGGTAGAGCCATCGCCCACATGCTCCGTGACCAGGTATCGCTTGAGTAGCTTGCGTCCTATCATAAGTTTAATGCGACCCCAGAGGTTTCTCATTATTTCTACGCAATTCATGCTAAATAGCATACCACATCGCCGGAAGTCACGCACATGATAGATACCCGCCAACCGCCGCGACACAAGCCCTCATGCTTTCGGGATTTCTTGCTATAATGCGCTTTTTCTGGTGCCGTGTGTGGGGCCTGAATCTATTTTGCGAACATGTGATGCCCCCCTCATGTTGTTGCTGAGAATCACATCCATCCTGAGCGTAAGCGCCCTCATCGGAATGGGTGTTGCCGTTGCCCTCGGTACGCAGCTTCCGTCCGACCAAATTGTCTACGAGGCCCGCAAAACACGCGACAACTACGACCTGCACCTGTTGGATGTGCGCTGGCGGGTTGACGTTCCACTGACGCGCACGCCCTACGGCGAACGCGCCCCCACCTGGTCGCCGGATGGCACACAAATCGCGTATGCGTCCGATGCGACGGGCAACTGGGAGATATACGCGCTCGCTATCACACAGCGGCGCACACCCCCCGTACAACTGACAACAAGCGGCGCACGGTCCATGAACCCGGCCTGGTCACCAGACGGCACGCAGATCGTCTACGACACCTCGAAGGACGGCAACCTGGAACTGTACCTGCTGGACGTGACCACGCAACCCGGCGCGACGACCGTCACCGTCACGGGGGAACAACGGCTGACGATGATTACCGGGACGGACGAGCAGGCGGCGTGGTCCCCAGACGCTTCCCGGTTGGCGTTCGCCTCCTACCGCGACGGCGACCTGGACATCTACGTGATGGACCTGGCGACGGAGGAAGTCCGCAATATAACGGGCAACATCTCCGACAACGAGTGGACGGCGGCGTGGTCCCCGGACGGCGAAACGCTCACGTTTACGTCCAGCCGGGACACGTTCTGGCAGGTGTATGTGATTGACCCGGACGCGCCGGAGGCTGTCTCAACGTTGACTGCTTTCGGCGAGGACGTGGCCGGGGGGCGTTGGTCGCCGGATGGCCGCTGGCTGATGGTGGAGAAGTACGACCGCAACGGACGCCGCTCGCTCTACCGCATCCCCACAGGCAAGAACGGCCAAGGCGCATCAGCGTTGCAGCGGCTTACGTTGGCCCCCAGCGACGACCGGGCCGCCGCGTGGCGTCCACGTTGAGTGCGACAACCGCCCCTTGTTTTTGACGTTGCGCGGCCACACCTCCCACGTTATGATAACCGGGTTTTTTGACCAAGAAGCCATCAGCCGGAGCCGATCAGAGGAACCCTTTATGTCTTACCAGAAACGCAGAACACGCTGGGGTGTTATCGCCTTCGCCGTGATTATGTCCGTGATTATGGTCGGGAGTTTGGCGACCGGGTGGCTGTTGCAGTTCGCCCAACAACGTGACCTCGCCCGCCAACAGGCCGAGGCGCTAGAGCCAACCGCCGTGCCCACCTTTGAACCGCCGCTTGCCGTAGATAACATCGACTTTGCCACGACGGCTGTTCACGCCAACGGCATCTTCACCGTATCTGTCCCAGAGCCGCCGGAGTGGGGCGCGATAGAGTCCTCCTTCGACTCGTTCGCGAACCGGGGCCGCCTGTTGATGCGGAACGCGCTGAACGTGGTTGAGGCCACCGCCGAGATTCCCACACAGCCCGTCGCCAGCTCTGCCAACCTCAACGCGCTCTACACCACACAGGTGCTCGGCACCAGTTGGCGCAACTACACATCCTGGCGCGAAACCGCCCGCCAACTCCCCACCGCCGAACAGGACTACATCACGATTGACTTCGAGCTGGAGTTCAACAACCGCACCTACGTTGCCCGCCAACGGTCCTGGACTGACGGCGAACAGGTTTACAGCGTGCGCGTGATTACCCCAGAGAACGCGACCGAGTTGCTGGTGTTCCTGCTAGACAACGTCGCGGCCAGCTTCGAACTCGTGGAGGCGTTTGAGGGCGTGCCGATTAGCTGGGCCGCCTACTACGACGAGACTAACGGCCACATCATCCGCTATCCGGCGGGCTGGCAACTCACCGACACCGCCGACGGCGCACCCGCCAGCATCGAGGCACAGGGGATCGCGTTGCGTGTGGAAACCGTCGCTGAGATGGCTATTGACGACGAGGCCGCCGCCGAGGACTACGCCGCCGCGCTCCCCAACGTGACGGACGTGCTGACCACAGCCGAAACCGAGCGTGATGGGCTGCCCGGCTATACGGTATCCTACCAAACACGCAACCCGGACGGTGAGGTAGGTAGTGGGCTGGTCGTGCTGCTCAACGGCGACGACACCCTCCACGTTGCGAACCTAGCTGTGCGTGCAGTCGAGGTGGACCTGAACGACAGCGCGACATTTGCCGCCGCTGTCGCTGGGGATGCGCCTACGGTGGCGGGTCCAGCCCCAGCCACGAGCGAGGGCGACGAAGAAGCCGCCGGCACACCCCCCAGCCCACTTGACGAATACGTACAGGTGATGGAGACATTCCGGCCCTTCGGCGGGGTACGCTACGCGGAGATTAGCGCCGTGTCGTCCGCGCCACTGACGGACGAGCCTGCCCAGCAAACTGTGCCGAACTTCGGCTTCTAGCGCGGACATCGTGCGGCCCATGCTGTAGCACAGCCTGGGCCGCACCACTCGCGGACCCCCACACATGCTGAACCTCACCAAACAAGAACGTCTACGGCACCGTTATCAGACCGAGATCGTCCCCGGGCACCAGATGGGCCTGGACATCTACCGCGCCCTACTCGCACGTTACATCACACCTAACGCTACTGTGCTAGACGCCGGTTGTGGCCCCGCCGGGCTGGTGGCAGGCTATGACACAAGCGCGACCGTCGTCGGCGTGGACATGCACCTGACGGGCTTCACCGAGTTCGACGGCACATTTGGCATCACCAAGCTGGCAGAAAGCCCGCTCCACTCGCTACCATTCCGCGACAACACCTTCAATGTTGTCACAAGCTCCTGGGTGCTGGAACACATCGCGGACCCGCTGGCGTCCGTGCGTGAGATCGCCCGCGTGATGAAACCCGGCGGACGCTTCATCTTCATCACCCCCAACGCGCTCAATTACGTTGTGCGCCTACGGCGGCTGGTGCCAGACAACCTCAGCCAGCAGATCGTCAAGTTGCTCTATGGGCGCGACGAGGACTTCATCAACCCCACCTACTACCGCCTAAACACACCGCATGACCTCGAACGTGTGGGCACGGCCTCCGGGTTGATTGCCGAGCGCCTGCAAACTGTCGGCGACCCCACCTATCTCGCTGTGAACGAACTCGCGTTTCAGCTTGCGGTGCGGCTTGAACAGCTAATCGAGGCAACCTATCCGCAGGGGCGGGTGCATCTCGTAGGGGTTTACCGCAAAACCCGTTGAAATCGTCCCCTAACCTCCCCCCTATTGCACACCTTTCACAACTGGCTATCCTATGGGATATGTCCAGTGTAAGTAAATAAGGGGCTGCAATCATGACGCATTTAACCATCCCCCCCGTTCGCATGGTTGCCCTGTTGGGCCTCATCATAGGGGGACTGGCGCTGTTTGTGGGCATTGTCTCCGGCGTTGCCCTGTGGGCTGGCCTGGCCGTAACAACCCTCTGCCACGTCATCGTCCTGTACGGGGTGCGCTCCTCCGCGTCCACACCGCCCCCCGCCACAACGCCAAGCCCTTTGTCCAGGAACGCCACCTTTCCGTGTGGGAGGCTGTGCGGCGCAGTC
>CAYWZS010000163.1:0-8107 GCA_964462905.1 uncultured Anaerolineaceae bacterium | reverse complement strand
CACGGTTAGGCCGGGGATGTAAAATGCCTCGCGCAACCCGGCATTGCGCTGCACCTCCGGCGTAACCGTCTCAAGTTGGTCCGCCGTGACGTTGATGTCCGCCGGGGCCTCGGCGGGGTCCACACCCAGGCGTTCCCCCTCAAAGGCAATCGCCTCGGTCGTCACGTTGGGGCCTGTCTCCACCAACGCACCGCTGTCCGCGTCGAAAATATAGTAGGTGCCGTCCTGGTTATTGGTGTTCACGTCCACCCGCCAAGCATCCTGGCCGCCTACGATGTACGCGCCATCGCCAAATAGCCACCGAAAATACTGCACATGCCAGGGGTCATTCACCCCTAGCGCCTCTGCCATTGCCGCCCGCTGCCGGGCTGTTAGCTCTGGGTTGAACCCAAGGGCAGTTGTAGGGCCGCCAGGGGCCAACGACATAATTGCAAATGCGATCACCGTGATGCCGATGAGCGTCGGTATCGCCTGAAGCGTGCGCCGAGTGATAAATTTAGCCATGAGTCAAATACTGCCTATCGACCATCAGAGAGAGGCGGCGGGAAACCCACCAGATGCAAAAAGGGAGCCGCAACCTCCCGTTGTTGAGGAAGGTTACGACTCGCCATAACGGACCGAGGTCCGTTAGCTCTACTGGGCTGCCGGGGCAACGCTCCAGTCGTCAATGTTCCACACACCCTGGCTCGGGTATGGGTCGAAGCCCTGGACGTCGCCACGCGCAACGTAGGCGCTGTTCAGCGCGTACAGGAACAGGTATGGCTGCTCATCGTACATGATCTCCTGTACGCGGTGGGCGGCCTCGATGATGGCCTCCTCGCTACAGTCGTCAGCAGCAGCACCGGCGAAGATGTACTCGCTCAGTTCCTCGAACTCCTCATTGTACCAGGAGCCGAAGTTGAAGCCGTACTCGCCGCCACCTGTCAGGTCCGGGATGTCCGCCTGGGCACCAAAGAAGGAACGCTGGTCTGCGTTGAACGGAATACCACCGCGCCAGCCAGCTACAGCGGCGTCAAACGACTGCACGCCCATGTTGCCGTCGTACATCGTGTTGAAATCCGTCGGGGCCGGGGTCAGGTCAACGCCGATCTGAGCAAAGGTCTGCTGCAAGATCACCGCCACGTCATTACGAGCGTCACCGGGGTTGAACACCTCGAAGGCGAACGGGGTGCCCTCATAGGACGGGTCCACCTCGACACTGTACAGACAGCCACGGCAGACACGCTGCCCGTCGCCACCCTCAACCAGCGGCTCGCCCTCGGCGACCCACCCAGCTTCGTCCAGCAGGTCACGCGCTTCGTCCAGGTCGAACGGACGCGGGGAAATCTCTGGATTCAGGGAGAAGGCGGACGGAATCGTCCCGGCTGCCATCGCGGTTGCGTTGCCGTTCTGGGCGCTGGCGATAATCTGTTCGATGTCGACAGCGTGCTGCAACGCCTGACGGACGGCCTTGTCCCCAAACAGCGGGTGAATGCCCTGGTCGATGGGGTTGCCATCTTCGTCCAGGCCCGGCTGCGGGTTGCTCGGGTCAGCGGTGTTCAGCGCGACATAGTGCCAGATTGTGCCCGGTGCCTCATACACCTGTGCATCGGCGGACTCCCGCAACTGCGGCAGCACGGCGTTGTCTGGCTCGAACATAAAATTCACGTCGCCTTCCTGCCCAGAGAGCAGGCGGGTCGCCATCACGTTGTAGTCCGGCACGTCGATATAAGCCACACCCTCAGGAATGGTACCGTCGGTGTAGGTGCTGTTGGCCTCCAGGAATACACCGGTGCCCGGCTCAACACGGTTGAAGCTGAACGGGCCGCTTGTCACCATCGGCTCGGTGTCGAAGGGGTGCCCGTTGAGCGTGGTGAAGTCGAAGGACTCCTCATCCTCTAGGCTGAAGCCGTAGGCGTGCGCCGGGGTCGGTACTAACAGGGCTGCACGGTTGAGCGCCAGGCAGTTGGCGGAGTTGAAGTTCACCGCGACAGTGAAATCGTCGATAATCTCCACGCTGGCGATGTCCTGACGGGCTGGGCCGTAGCTGCTGGACAGGCCGATGTCCTCACCGTTCTGGATCGCCAGGAACGAGAAGTAGATGTCCTCTGCTGTGATCGGCTCACCGTCGGACCAGGTCATGTCCTCACGCATGGTGAACACATAGCGCAGGCCGTCCTCTTCGACGGTCCAGTCGGTCGCCAGGGCGTTCTCGACCAGGTTATCCTCGGTGTACGGCTGGAAGCTCAGGTCATCTGGGTTCAAGCCGATGAAGCTCGGGTACATCAGACCGTTCATGTCGGCGCAGTCTACCCCCGAGCAACGCAGCGGCACCAGCGGCCCCAAGTTGGACGAACCACGCTGGTTCCCCCAGACGATAACCCCGCCCTCACCCTCAGCAGGCTCATCCTGTGCCACCACTGCAAACGCACCGATCACCAATAGGGCGACCGAAGTTAGCAACAGCGAAACACGAAGCGACTTTAACATATACACACTCCTGATATTTACAGTTGAACGTGACCATCATGAGACACACGCGAGAACTTTGCTAGCCAACGGCAGACTAAGTTGCCACAACCACATTGTACTGAACTAATAAAAATCTTTGCGATCTTGCGAACCACCCTGGGAGCTAACCAAGCCTTACAATGTGTATCTCAAAGGTGAACATGACGAATATAACATGAGCTTTAAGATAGTACAACCTCATCGCAAACTGAGTAGGTGAGCGGGAAGAAATCTGGACCGCCAATCCTCGCCAGATATGGCTTTACAGGGGTGATTGCGCTCATCTGTATTGTTTTTCCACACTTTGTACAACCATTCCTTGCAACGCTTGTTTACATTTGCTATTCTTTAACCGTTAAGGAGAAGTTAAACTCTCCAACATGTCTACAGTAGTTACATCATAATAGTTTGTGTTTCTGCAATTTAACTACTGTTTGCAACACCATAACATTTCTTTTCAGGAGGAAAGTGAACACATGAAGAAATTGACCCGTATCTTCGGGCTGGGTCTCACCGTGCTGATGCTGCTGACACTCGTCGGCGCAGTGGCTGCTCAGGATGATATGAAGATCATCTATGACGGTGAGGCACTGGGCGCAAGCGACCTGCCGACCCTAGACCCGTCCCTGGCGACCGACACTAGCTCCATCGCTGTCATCTCCAACACCACCGTCCAGCTTCAGATCTACAACGAGGAAACCCTCGTACTGGAAGATGGTATGGCTTCCGTAGAGATTTCCGAGGACAACACAGTCTACACCTTTTCTATCTTGGAGGGCGTGCCGTGGGTTGAGTACGACAACGAGGCCGGTGAAGTGGTCGAGGTTCTGGACGAAGAGGGCAATGTCCGCTTCGTGAACGCTCAGGACTTCGCCTACGGCATCACCCGCACGCTAAACCCGGAGACGGGCGCAGACTACGCTGGTGTGCTGGCCCCGTGGATCGTCAACGGCTCCGAGTTCCTGGCTGGTGAGGCTGAGGCCGCCGACCTGGGTATCGCGGTCGTGGACGAGTACACGCTCCAGTTAACTTCCCCAACCCCCGCAGGCTTCTTGGGCGGTATATACGGCATGTGGATCGCGACTGCACAGCCGTCCTGGTTGATCGAAGAAGTCGGCGACACCTGGATCACCGACGAGTTCTACCAGTCCTACGGCCCATTCACGGTCAAGGAGTGGAACAACGACGAGAGCGTAATCCTCATCAACAACCCGTTCTGGGGTGGCGCTGAAATTGGTTCCGCCATGCCGCAGGCGATGGTTGACGAAGTTCACATGCTGATCATGGACGCTTCCGTGTCCCTGGCCGAGTTCGAGGCGGGTAACCTGGACGTTGCCCAGGTGCCGTCCACCGACATCCCGCGTATCCAGGCGGACCCCGAACTGTCCGAGGCTTTCTTCATCGCCCCGTCCAAGTTCACCTACTACTACGGCTTTAATATCGAGAAGGCTCCGTTCGACGACGTGCGCGTGCGCCAGGCATTCAACCTGTCTATCGACCGCCAAAGCTTGATCGACAACGTGATCCAGGGTGGGCAGGCCCCGGCTGGGTTCTTCACCCGTGACGACGTGGCTGCTGGCCCGTCCCAGGAACTAACCCCGGACCTCGGTGTGCCATTCACCAGTGACTACGCTGCTGACGCCGCCGCTGCCCAGGCCCTGCTCCAGGAATACCTGGACGAGAATGGGATCACCATTGGGGACCTGCCGCCCGTCACCCTGATGCACAACGAGAGCGAGGGCCACGCCCGTATTGCCCAAGCTGTGCAGCAGCAGTGGGCCGACACCCTGGGTGTTGAGGTTCAGATTGCTACGCAGGAGTGGGGCGTTTACCTCGAGACACTGAACGAGGACGCACCGCAGATCTTCCGCCTCGGCTGGGGTTGGGACTACCCGGATGCCAACAGCTTCCTGTACGACGTGTTCCACAGCAGCAGTGGCAACAACAATACCAACTGGACGGACGCTGAGTTCGATGCACTGGTGGAGGAAGCTCGCCAGTTGAGCGACCAGGAAGCACGCCGCGAACTCTACGCCCAGGCCGACGACATCCTCTCCTGGGACGCATCGGCAATTTCCCCGATCTACTACTACACCCAGTTGCGCATGTTCAACCCAGAGATCACGACCCGCACCTACTCCGTGCTGGGCCACGAAGTCTACGCGAAGTGGGACAAGTAAGCGCCTAGCCGCTAACGAATTCCTACTGTAATGAGGCAGGGAGGGCGGACCATTGCGTCCCCCTCCCTGTTTTTGTGCCCGCACACAGTAGCGGTGTGTTACTGTAGCTTGCAGGGGCAGACCTGTGTTGTGCGCGACCTGTTGTGTACACTGAGATACAGTTATAAGTGATGCGTTTTTCGTTGTTAGTTGACTGCGAGCCTTTGCTATCAATTGGCTTGGCCCAATTGTAGGCATTCATCGGAAATTTCGCCCACTGTGGATGTGGGCGACACACTAACAAACCAATGACTAACGACTGTATTTCTCCATTTGATTATGAACGTCGCCTGCGCCCAGCGTAGGTAGCCTATTCTATTTAGGAGAAAGCCAGATGACTCAGTTCATCGTTCGACGGCTGTTGTGGATGATCCTCGTGTTATTCGTGGTATCGCTGATTACCTTCGGTCTCATGAACGCGATCCCCGGTGGCCCCTTTGACTCCGCTGGTGAACGCCCCCTACCCCCAGAAATTATCGCGAATATTGAGGCCCGCTATGGCCTGGATGACCCGATCTGGTTCCGTTATGTGAACTACATCGGCGGCGTGGCGATTCCCCGGCTGACCTACGGTGAGTGGCAGTACACGCTAACGCTCGACCGCGAGGATGCGGGCCTGGAACCGATCGTGGACGCGGAGGGCGAGGAGGTCAAACTGGCCTTCCCCCGCAACTCACTCAGTCGGTTCCAGGCAGATTCCGTCATCGACAACTATCTCGTGAATATCCCCGTGCCCTTTATCACACGCGGCGTGCCCGTCAACGTGCGCGAGAACGCCTCGTTGGGCACGAATATTATCGCGACGTTGGACAGTGGGGCCGAGGTGGAGGTCGTGGGCCTGAACTCCCGCGAGACGTTCTACCAGATCAGCCTGGCGGGGTTGGACACGGAAGCGGAGGCCGAAGTGGGTTGGGTATTGGTGAACCGTGTACGTGCGCCAGATGGCGAGTTCAGCGCGGACGCCCCCGCCGCCACCACGCTCCGCCCGGCCCCTGCCACCTGGCACTGGTTGAACTTCGGCCCGTCGTATGCGTCACGCTCTCAAAACGTAAACGACCTGTTCCGTAATCAATTGGTGGTATCGGCCCAGTTGGGGCTGGCGTCCATCATCGTCTCCGCCGTGATCGGTATCCCGCTGGGCGTGGTCGCCGGGCTAAACCGCAACACATCTGCGGACTATTTCGCGATGGGTGTGGCGATCCTGGGCGTGTCCGTCCCAGTGATTGTGCTGGGGCCAGTGTTGCGCTATGTCGCCGTCCAGGTGGACTGGTTACCCGTGAGTGGCTGGGGCGACAACTGGCGACAGATCATCCTGCCCGCCTTTGCGCTGGGCTTTGCGCAGTCCGCGCTGTTGGCCCGCCTCACCCGCGCAAGTATGTTGCAGGTGCTCAATGAAGACTACATCCGCACGGCCCGCGCCAAGGGGTTGAGCGAGCGCCGCGTGATTATCGTCCACACGCTCAAGAACTCCATGATCCCGGTAGTGACAGTGTTGGGGCCGCTGTTGGCCGCGCTCGTGACCGGGTCGTTCGTGACGGAGACGATTTTCGCAATCCCTGGCATCGGGCGCTACTTCATCACCAGCGTCACCAACCGCGACTACCCGGTGATTATGGGCACTATTCTCATTTACGCCTTCTTCCTGGTCCTGGCGAACATGATCGTAGACGTTGTTTACGCGCTACTGGACCCGCGCATCCGTTACACGTAAGGTCGTCAAGAACAGGAGATAAGAACCATGTCTTTAGAAGCCAAACCACAAGTCCATAACGAGGTCGCTCGGCTGGAGGAGGACGAACACGTTAAAGGCGAAAGCCTGTGGATGGACGCATGGCGGCGACTACGCCGCAACCGTGCGGCCACCATGGGCGTCGTCATTATCCTGCTGAACCTGCTGTTGGCGGTCTTCGCGCCCTTCGTCACGCCCAGCGCCAACATCCCGGACGACTACACCCAGCCGAAATTCGCCTACCAAACGCTTGACGAGAAGAACGTCGCGCCGGAGTGGATCATCAACCTGTTCCCAACAATGATCGCCAGTGACCAGATCGTCGGCCTGGACAACCCGACCAACTGGGAGATTGCCGTGGATAACGGCGACCAGGTGAGCCGGGGCGACCTGCTGGCGACCAACACAGAAAACGGCCAGACCCGTAACGCTGTTATGGACGGTATCGCCTTTCTGGACGGCAACAACGTTGGTGTGACAAAGGCCAACGTGCGCTTCCATGAAGTACCGCCGGATGAGGGCTGGGAGGTGCTGCTGACCAACATCGACATGATGCGCCCGGTAGACGCCAACACCGTCATCGCCCGCACGGCTGACAACGAACAGGTTGTCGAGACGGAGTTCCGCGCTCAGGTTAGCCTGTCCAATGATGTGCTGCGTGTGAAGGAGCAGAACGGCGGCTATGTCGAGGTGTCCGACCGTTACCCCATCGGCGCGGACTTCCTGGGCCGTGACCTGCTGACGCGCATTATCTACGGGGCGCGGGTGTCACTCAGTGTGGCGTTCATTGGCCCGGCAGTGGCATTGCTCATCGGCCTGAGTGTCGGCCTCACGTCCGGCTATGCGGGGGGCTGGGTGGATAACCTCATCATGCGCTTTGTGGACATCATGTACGCCTTCCCAACGATCCTGCTGATTATCCTGCTGATGGCCTTCTTTCGGTCAAGTTTTACGCAGGCAGAGGCAGGAACATTTACCTACTACATCAGCGAGGCGGACAGAGCACTCGGCGGGATGTTGTTCATCTTCATCGGCATCGGCGCAACCGCCTGGATGAGCCTCTCCCGCCTCACCCGTGGGCAGGTGCTATCCGTGCGTGAAATGGAATATGTGGAGGCGGCCCGCTCCATCGGCACACCGCGCCTAATCATCATCCGGCAGCACATCCTGCCGAATATCCTGGGGCCGATCATCGTCGCCGAGACGCTCACCATCCCGACCTACATCAGCTATGAGGCGTTCCTCAGCTTTATCGGTTTGGGTGTGAACCCGCCGACCCCGTCCTGGGGCGCGATGATCGCAGACGGGGCCGAGGCCATCGCGACCTATCCGTCGCAGGCGTTGTTCCCGGCGATGGCGTTGTTCTTCATCATGTTCGCGTTCAACTTCCTGGGCGACGGCCTGCGCGACGCGCTAGACCCCCGGATGCGCGGCGTGGACTAGCGGTTCCCCCGTTGATTCCCTCTCGTCGGTTGGGAGGGGGAATCTCCCAATTCCCCTTTCCAGTTCAGGGCAATCGCTTCAAAAATGAAAGAAAGTTGGTAATGTCGGGTCGAGAAAGGATAATCACCGTCAAAAGACGCGAAGGAGAAAGATGAAATGCTTGAAATCAAACCGTTAGCCAGTATCGAAAGTTGTTTTGGCGATATAGAAGACCCACGCGTGCAGG
>CAYWZS010000162.1:0-8140 GCA_964462905.1 uncultured Anaerolineaceae bacterium | reverse complement strand
CCCAACACGCGGAGTATCTCTCTGCGTTGAAGGCGTTGTACAACGATCTTGTGCAGTGTAAAAACCCGGAGTGCCTTTGGGGGTGGTATCCCTCCCTGGGGAGAAGAGCAAAACACTGTTCGTTCTGCGGCACTACTAAATAGCACCCGTCACATTTGAAAAGCGCCTGTCGGCATAGTGTCGATAGGCGCTTATGTTATTCCCCCCTGAACAACATTGAGCAGGCCGTGGGCCTACTCCCGTTTGTAGCGGAGATAGGCTGTCGCGCCCATCAACAGGACCACACCACCGGACCCGGTGATGACTACCAACCACATGGGCAAAGCCCACCACGGCGTCTCGCCCGTCTCTGGGAGTTCGAAGGCTGTCACCAGTTCCGCCTGGGCGGACACACCGATGCTCAGCACCGCCGTATTAATGATAACGGACGTGTCGCTGTCAACATCATCGCGTATCTGCGTGCGAATCCGTACACTCACGGACTGCCCCGCTGGCATAATCGCCGCCGTCCAGGTCACGTTATTGGCCGTAACCGTCACGTCACCTGTGTCCGCATCCACACCCAACACATCAAGCTGATACGGCACGTTGTCCGAGAACGACACATCAAAGAGCGGTGCGTTGTTCGGGTTCGTGACGATCACCGTCCACACAACCTCATCGCCAGGGAGCGCGAAGGCTGGGTCCACCGACTTCACGATGGTCGGATCTTCAAGCTGCGAATCCGGCTCATCATCACCACCTGATGAGCCAGGCTCACCCACATCGACAGCCGAGGCCGCCGTCACTACACTGTTCGGGGCTGGGAAGCCCGTCAGCGTTGCGACGTTGGTGTAGGTCCCCGGCCCCGGCACCAGCACGTTGAACGACATGATGACGGCATCCGCCGGAGCGGTCGGTGTACTGTTCGCCATTGTACCCGTCCAGATGATCGTCCGGCGGTCTGCGCTGATCGAACAGCCGCCAGTCGTTCCGCCCGCCGTGTTGGTCGTACACTGCAAGTCCACGTCAGCATCACTTGCGGACAACGTCTGGTCTGGCGCTAACGGGTCCGTTATGGTGATGCCCGGTTGGGTTGTCCCTGTGTTGTACCAGATCATCGTCCAGCGGATGATGTTGCCATCGACAAAGGTCCCCGTCTTTACGCCGGATGGCGGGTCGAAGATGATGCCGTTAGCGTCGGTGTCCTCAATCGGGGGCACCTCCTGCGGGAGCCGCGCCGTGTTCACGAAGTTCGTGCCGCCCGTCTGCCCGGCGAGGCTGTCCAACTGCCCCGTGACCTCGTAGACGATCCGGCCACCCGGCGGCAGGTCAACACGCTCGTCAATCTCGAAGTTGCCGGCCCCGGCCTCTGCCGCGACATTCCCTGTGCGCGTCGTCACTGGCGGGTCATTGACCGGGTCTGCACGGTTCTCACAGCTTGCGCCGTTGGTCGCCGTACAGGTCCAGGAGATCGTACCGCCCACCAGCCCGTCCCGGTTGCCCGTGGTGGCGACTGGGATGTCATCCACAAAACGCACGTCGTTACGCTCGTTAATGCCGGAGTTCTGGATGATGATCGTGTAAGTCGTCGTCTGCCCAGCCACGACCGAGTTTTGACCGTCCGACTTGCTGATGGACAGCCCCGGCGGTTCAACAGACACCCGATAGTCCTCGACCTCACCGCTGGCCTTCGACCCGGTGGGTTCGGTCGCGTCAATATTATCGTTCGTCAATCGGAACCGAGCATAGGTGTTCAACGGGCCGATTGTGGTATTGGCGGACGCCGGAATGTCGAACTCTGGCAACGTGACTTGGCCGTCGGTTCCGGTCGGTACGGACAAGACCGGGGTCGCCTCGTCGTCATCAAAGACGCCGTTACGGTTCCAGTCGAACCAAGCAATGAGGTTGGCCGGGCGGCCCGTGTTGTTCGTCACGTTCACATCAATCCGTACCGCCGTCCCAGCGACCAAACGCACAGTTGGGTCGAAGCCCTCCTCGTCATCACGGTTGATTGCGCCGTCACCGTTACCGGGGTTGTTGTCCGCACCGGTTGCAACGGGCGCACCGTCGCTCTCGTCGTCAACATCGTTACCCAGGCGCAACCCAGCAACAATGCGGTGGTTCGCGCCAATCTCGTCCGCGTCGTCATTGGCCGGATCGCCAGAGTCGCCCGTGTTGTTGTTCGTGCCGTAGGTATCCGGCGCGTCACCCCAGTCGAACGCCTCCACGAAGCCGAAGTCCACGGTCAGGTCGGAATTCCCATCCGGGATCGGGTTACCGCTGGCGTCGGTACCCGTTGGGTCCGGCGCGGTCGCGTCGGACGACTGTTCGTTGGTTGGCAGGGCCGGTGGCGGGTTCAGGTCGATAATCCCACTCAGCACACCCAATGTGCTCAGGTTGGTGTCATCGCGCCCGCTGTCCTGGTTATCACCGCCTGGCGTGCCGGGCGAGCTACTGAACCCGGCCAGGTCGCCACCAGCGACAAATTCGGCCTCGTCGATCTGCACGACGTACTCATCTGGCGGGATGTTATCGAAGCGGTAGAAGCCGTTGGCGTCCGTCTGCACCGTGCGGAACGGATTGGTCGGGTCGGTTGGGATGCCCGTTACCGGGTCAAAGCTGTTGAACAGGTTCACCGTTACATTCGGGACCGTCGGCTCGCCGTCGGTGTAGTTGCCGTCGTTGGCCGTGCCGCCACCCGCGCCATTGTCAACCCAGACCCGGTTCCCCAGGCTGTACGGCGTGGAGGTAAACCCGAAGTCACGCGTCATGTCGCTGTTGTTGTCGGCCTCACCATTAAGGCCCTGGTTCTGTGGCCCGTAGATGGCCGTGTTATTGCCCAGTTGGTTCTCATTGAGCGGTGCCCCGCCGAAAGCCAGCGTGAACTGCTCGCTGTTAATCGGGTCCGTGCCGTAGGTCCCCGGGTCAATCCCGTTGTCGTTCAGGTCGCCCGTGTCCGGCGTGGTGACGGTGGTTGTACTCGCAGAGTACGGGTCCAGCGAACCCGCACCGCCATCGAAGTTCGGGGCTGCCGCCGGGATGCGAATGATGTACTCACCTGGCGGCAGGTTGTTGAACATGTAGTAACCGTCGTTGTCGGTGGTGGTGGTAGCAACCACGGCGCTGTCGTCGGTGTCCGGCTCTACGATGCCGTCACCGTCGCGGTCGGTGAACAGTTGGAGCTGTACCCCGTTAATCCCATTCTCGCCCACATCGGTCGTCCCGTCGGCGTTGGCGTCAAACCAAACGCGATTCCCCAGGCTCAACGTGCGGACGAAGCCGAAGTCCACGGTCAGGTTAGAGCGGTTATCCGGGATGGGTGTGCCGCCCGTGTCGGTGCCGTCGGTGAAGGTTTCCGCGCTACCGTCTGGCAGCCGTTCCTGGTTGGCCCCGGTGCCCCTGGTCGGCTCGTCCGCACCCGCCCCATTACCCAGCGTGTAGACATTGCTGTAGTAGCCGAACGTGGCATCCAGCGTAGCATTCACATGGTCCGAGAGCAGGTCCGTGTCATGGTCCGCGTCGGCGGCGTTTGGCACCTGGGTTGTCGGCCCGTAGCCAATCAAGGCCGCTGGCGCACCGCCAATCGAGATGTTCTGGAAGTTATCCGGCGCAACCGCCACAACATACTGCCCAGCCGGGAGCGCGTCGAACAGATAGTAACCGTCGGCATCTGTCGTCACCGAATACGGCTGGGTCGGGTTGCGTGGGTCGTTCACCGTCGTTAGCTCGTTGGCCGGGTCATTGAGGCCCGGTGTGGCGTCGTCCGTAAAGCGGAACAACCGCATCAGCACACCCTGGGCCGGGTTCGCGTTGCCGATGCCGTTTTCACCGACATCCTGCGTGCCGTTGGTGGTGCCTTCGTCCACCCACACCCGGTTCCCAATGGCGTAGCGTGTAGACGGGAAGACCGCGAAGTCAATCGTCAGGTTGCTGTTGGTGTCGGTTTCGCCAAAGCGACCACGATTCTGTGGGCCGTGGGCCCCAGCGTTGCCGCTGCCCTGCTCACCCGTGGGTTCTGTGCCGAACCGCAACGGAATCAACGAACTCGGAATACCGACCGTGGCCGCGTCTGGTGCGTCCAGGCCGTTATCGTTGTCGTCGGTTGCGTCGCCCGTGTCCTCGGTGTTGCCCGGTGTGTCGCCGTTACTGCCCTGGTAGCCGAACAGTGCGTCACCCGCGTTATCAAAGTTGGTGTTGTCCACCACGACATAGTAGTCACCCGGCGGCAAGTTATCGAAGATGTAGTAGCCGTTAGCGTCGGTCGTCACCGTGTAATTCTGGATTGTACCGCCCGTTGGCGTCCCCCCCGGTTGGATCTGTCCCGTTGCCGTGTCGATGCGGACGGGTTCGTCCGGCGTGGTGGACCCGGCCCCGTCGAAGGCGGTCCCGCTATCGCTGCCCGCTGTCTCGCGATATAGCGTTACGGTCACACCAGCCGGGGGCGGTGTATCACCCGCGTCGAACAGGCCGTTGTTGTTGTTGTCCACCCACACGCGATTCCCGATGCTCATCGGCTGGTAGAAGCCGAAGTCGAGCGTCAGTTCGCTGTTGTCGTCGGTGATATTGTTGCCGTTGAACTGGCCGTTGCCCTCACCCACACCATCCGGGCCGGAAACATCCGTATCGTCTGGTGCGTTGGTTGCGGAGGCCTCGCTGTTCTGCGTCAGTTGGAACGACTGGCTCAACAAGCCGTAGGTCGCGTTCAATGTATCGTTACCGTTGTCGTCGTTGTCGGTCTGGTCGTCGCCATTCGGGTTGTTCGTCAGTGTTGAACGATACCCCTCCAACGGCCCACCCGTTGCGAACATCGCGTTCGGAATGGCGATCACATAGCGCCCCGGCATAATTGGGCCGCCTGCCTCGTCGCCGTCGGCGTCGGCCAGGTTGGTGCCGTTAAACGCCGGAGCCGTGGCTGCGTTGCTGTCACGCACGTCGAACAGGTAGTAGCCGTCACCGTTGGGGCCGGTAGCAGTGATGTCCTTCGCGACAGGCGTCGTGCTGTCCGGGATGCCGTCGCCGTTGTTGTCCATATAGAGCAACACCGTCACACCGTTGATACCCAGGTTGCCTGTCGTGCCAACGTCTGCTGCGTCGATATTCCCGTTGCGGTCGGTGGCGGCCAGCGGGTTCGCCCCGTCCTCGTCGATCCACACGCGATTACCGATACTCATGCCGCTGGTTGCCGCGAGACGATAACCGAAGTCTACGCTGATGTCGCTGTTGCGGTCCAACTCGCCAAAGCGCCCGTAGCTCTGCGGCCCATCATAGAACGGGCTGGCCGTTGTGGTTGTGGGGGCGGGTACACCGCTCTCTACCGTCTCGGTCACAACCTCCGTGCCGAAGATGTTCCCGGCACCGCCAGTTGGGTTCCCCAACTGAACCAGGTTCGAGAGGTTCAGCGTGCCGGTGGCCCCGTCACCGCCGTTGCTGTTATTGTCGGTACCGTCTCCCTGGTTTGTGGTTACCGGGCCATAGCCGACCAGCGGGCCAGTTCCAATAAAGTTGGATGGGTCTACCTGCACCCAGTAGTTGCCAGGTGGCAGGTTGTCGAACAGGTAGAAGCCGTCCGAGTTGGTGATGTCGAAGGCACGCAGGACAGGGTTAGGAGCCGCCGTCGTGCCGTCATCGAATAACGCGCTGACGGGCGCGTCCGTGGCAGTGTCAAACGTCCCGTCACCGTTGTCTCGGAACAGGTTGACGCGCACCCCACCCACGCCGCTTTCGGTCGCGGGATCGAACACGTTATTGTCGTTCAGGTCGATAAACACAAGGTTCCCGATACTCATCGGCTGGTAGAAGCCGAAGTCCTGCGTCAAGTCGGAGTTGGAAGCCTGGACGTTCGGCTCGCCGTCGCCCTCTGGCCCTAACCCCTCGCCGACGCCGTTCTCATCCAGCCGCTCGTCGGAGGGTTCCAGGTTAATGCTCTGGCTGTAGATACCGTTCGTAGACAGGTCTGCATTGCCGATGATACCGGTGCGACCAGGGTCTACACCGTTTTCCAGGATGCGCGTGTCTGCGGGGCCAGTTCGGCTAGCGTCAACAGGTGCCACCTGAACAACCGGCGTAGCGCCATAGTCCACGTCCTGGCTACTGTAGAAGTTAAACAGCGGTCCGGCGTCGCTTCCAGTTCCGTTGAATGTGATACCCGTCCAGCCCGTATTCCGGAAGTTTTCCGGCAGGACTTGCACAACATATCGGCCAACCTGTAAGCGGTCGAAGATGTAGTAGCCGTCCGCGTTCGTCGTGCTGATATAGGGTTGGGTTCCAGTCTGGTTAGGGTCATCGACTGGCGCATTCGGCACGCCGTCGCCGTCTGGGTCAGTAAACAACTGCAACCGTACCCCGGCCACCCCGCCGTCCTGGATAACGCCCGGTGTCGCGCCAGTATCGAAGATGCGGTTGTTGTCGTAGTCGTAGAACACGTAGTTACCCAGGCTCATCAACGGCGCGTAGAAGCCGAAGTCCACCGTCATGTCCGCGTTCTGGTCCAGTTCACCATTACGGCCTTCACCGTTGGCCCCAGCACCGCCGTTGGTGTCCAGGTCGGTGTCGTCCGCTGGGGTTCCGGCGTCGGGCGATGGTTCGGTGTTGTAGGCCAGCGTGATTGTCTGGCTGACCACGCCGTTATCCTGCGGCAGGTTCTCATCCACACCGTTATCGTTGTTATCTTCGCCGTTGTCGTTCAAGTAGCCAGACTGCGGCGTCCCGCCACTTTCCGAACTAAAGAGCGGCCCGCTGGCGTCACGCAGTACCCCCTCTGTGCCGTTGGTGGCGTTGGCATCGTCTGGCAAGTCCTGGAAGTTGCGCGGCGACACCCGCACGACATAGTCGCCCGGTACGAGATCGTCGAAGATGTAGTAACCGTCACCGGTAGCGTTGCTCTCCGTGACGGTGGTTCGCAGGGCGTTGTCGGCTATACCGTCGTTGTCAGCGTCGGTCGTATCCACACTGCCGGCAGCAAACAGCTCCACGATGACACCGCCTATGCCGTTTTCGCCCGCGTCGACTAAGCCGTTGTTGTTGCCATCCAGCCAGATACGGTTGCCGATACTCATCGGCTGCCAGAAACCGAAGTCTACCGTCAGGTCGCTGTTAGGCGGTGGCACGGCTTCCCCGGTGACGGCGCTCGTGCCGGAGCCATCCGCCACGGCAGCGTCTGGAGATTGCTCGTTAACGGGTTCGCCCAGCGGCACCAGCGTAACCGTTGCGCTGCGAATGCCGTTGGTCGTCAGGTTTGCCAGCGTGGGGTCTTGTGTGACCGTGCCGACAGCACCCGCGTAGTAACCTCCGTTGTCGTTGTTATCGCTCACCGCCGGGTTCACATCCTGGGATGTATCCTGGAAGTCAACACCGGGATCAGGCAGCGGTTTGGAGCCGTCGAAGTTGGTGCTGTTGTAGTAGTTTGCCAGCGTGGGGTCGTCGGCAGTCCCCGGCGTGTTGTCTGGTCCGTCGGCATCAGCGCCATTGAACTCCAACGCGGGGATTTCCACGATGTAGCGGCCCGCCTCTAGCGAGCGGTCGTTGGTGCCGTCGCCGTCACTGTCGTAGTCAGTGAATAGGTAGTACCCCGCATTGCCGCCGACAGCAGCCGTCACCGTCGTGGCGATGGCCGCTCCGTCGGGGATGTTGTCGGCGTCATCGTCGCGGTACAGGTTGACGATCACATTATCGAAGCCTGTTTCCCCAGTATCGAACTGGCCGTTGTTGTTTTGGTCCAGCCACACCCGGTTCCCGAGGCTCATCTCTGGGCGGTAGAAGGACATATCTACTGTCAGTTCGGAACCATCTGCCGTGACTAGATCGCCCTGGAACCCAACACCCGCCCGTATTTCAAGGTCACTTTCAGAGCCAACCTCATTACCCGTAAAGGTCGTGTTAGTCGCCGTGCTGTTTACGGTGGCTGCCTCAAGTTCAATGGCGACCGAGCGAACAGTCGTTGCCCGATCCAGGTATTGATCTCGGATTTGACCGTTGCTGTCGGTGTCGGTTGGGTCAACCCCGTTCTCCGAAAGATTGCGTGCCTGCGCGTCTCCCCCGCTCACGTTATTGCTGTCAAGCTCGTCGTCTGTCTTGGCAACACCACCGTCCGGGCTACTGACGTAGAAAGCCAGCGGGCCGTCCCCAGCCGCTGTTGCCCCCAGCACGAAATTGCTCTCGT
>CAYWZS010000161.1:0-8193 GCA_964462905.1 uncultured Anaerolineaceae bacterium | reverse complement strand
GAGTCATCTATAGTTGTCAACCTTTTCGACAGTATGTCCTCCTCAACACCTTACAAGCTCACAGCATCAACTACCGCATAGCCAATGTCCAAAACCTCGCACCAGAACGACGGGTTGTTGTTAATGCGATTATCTCCGAAATGGAGCCTTGGCCCCATGAGTCATCCGTCCACATTACGGATCATAATGAGGCAATCATCGTCTTGTCAAAGTAGGCTGTGCTGGTGCTGTCAGCCGAAAGCCAAACATGCGATCCTCGATCATATTTCGGAGCCATATCGCTCGTGCGTCTATGGCTCCCAGGGCTAGACGAACGATTATAGCTATTTTAACATGCAAACAGAAGCAAGCGGCAAGTTTTGATGGTGCGCCATGTCCACACCCCACCCCCTGCTGACCGCGCTGATGGTCGGTAACATTCAACTGGAAAATCGCCTGTTCCTCGCGCCGATGGCCGGGCAAACGGGCTACGCCTTCCGTCGCCTGTCCCGTGAGTTCGGCGACTGCGGCCTCGTCTGTACGGAGTTGATTAGCTCCGAGGCTATGCGCGAGGCGGACGGAATGCGCCGTGCGCGCCTCAAGTTCGACTGGGTGCCGCAGGAAGAATACCCGATGGCCGTGCAACTGTTCGGCGCGGACCCCGCGCAGATGGCCGAGGCCGCTAAGATCGTCGTGGACAACGGCGCAGACATCGTGGACATCAACATGGGCTGCTGGGTGCCGAAGGTCGCCGCGACCGGGGGCGGGGCGGTCTTGCTCAAAGATGTGTGTACCGCCGCCGCCATTGTTGAGGCGGTCGTCAAGGCGGTTGATGTGCCGGTCACTGTGAAAATTCGTGCTGGCTGGGAACACGAAAACCCCACGGCTGTTCCCTTTGCGCGGGCCGCGCAGGATGTGGGCGCACAACTGATTACGGTTCACTGGCGCTTCGCGACGGAGGGCTTCAAACCGATCAAACCACGCTGGGAGACGATTGGTGAGGTGAAGGCCGCCGTGGATATTCCCGTCATCGGCAACGGCGATGTTCACAACGCCGAGGACGCCGCCCGCCTGATGGACCTCACTGGGGCCGACGGGGTGATGATTGGCCGCGCCGCGCTGGGGTCACCGTGGATTTTCCGCGACATCGCCCACGAAATCCGCACCAGGGAACCACACCCCGGCCTCACCTACGAGGAACGTTTAGCGACCGCCGTCCGCCACGCGCAGATCACGATGGAGACGACGCCGCGCACGCCCAAAGACCAACTGCCGATGCTCTCCGCACAGTTGATGCGCTACACCAAAGGGATGCCCTACGCCGCCCGTGTGCGCCAAGCGCTCTCCGGCGCGAAAACGTTGGAGGAAATTGAGGCGGGGTTAGGTTTGCCGTTGCCGTACCTTTCACGCACCCGGCGCACAGCCTGACACCTACCGGGTGACCCTACGCGTCGTCGCCTTCAATCGCCTGCACCCGCCCGACCTGCCCCGTTGTCAGCCGCACTTTGATCCCACGCGGATGATTCGGCGACTTCGTGAGAATGTCCTGCACAACGCCCCGTGTGAGCTTGCCCGTGCGCTGGTCCTGCTTCTGTACAATCGCCACGTTTAGCCCCGGCCTGATGTGCTTGCGTGTTTGTCCGTCACCCATAGTTTCACATTTCCTCTGCTTGACCCGCCAACACTGAAGACCTATACTATATCATATGAACACGTACTCGCAGCAACCCAACCGAATGCCAACCCAGCCCACACTCTCACCACGGCAGATGTGACGTCTTCGGCTCGTCTATACGCGTTCACCACTCACGAAACCTATAACCGTCTGCCGTTGCAGGCGGTTTTTTGTTCTGTCACAATGGCCCCCTGTGACGGCACACCTCAGATAAAGGATAAACCACCTACCCATGAGCGACTACATTCACGTTTCCGTTGCCTGGCCCTACGCCAACGGCGACATGCACATCGGCCACCTTGCCGGGGCCTACCTCCCGGCGGACATCTTCGCCCGGTACCATCGGCTCAAGGGCAACCACGTCCTAATGGTCAGCGGCAGCGACAGCCACGGTACACCCATCACCGTTGAGGCGGAACAACGCGGCATCACCGCCCGTGAGGTGTTCGAACACTACCACGAGCGTTTCGTGCGAACGCAGCAGAAGATCGGCATCAGCTACGACCTGTTCACCCACACGGACACCGAGAACCATCACCAGATCGCCCAGGACATCTTCAACATCCTGAAGGAGCGCGGCTATCTCGTACTGCAAACCCAGCAGTTGATGTATTCCCCCACGGAGAACCGCTTCCTGCCGGACCGCTACGTGGAGGGCACCTGTTACATCTGTGGCTTCGAGAGCGCCCGTGGCGACCAGTGCGACAACTGCGGCAACCTGATGGAAACCACCAAGCTGATTGACCCGCGCAACCGCAACAACCCGGCGGATAAGCTCGTCATCAAGGAGAGCGACCACTACTTCTTCGACCTGCCCGCCTTCAGCGAGCAACTACTGGCCTACATCGAGAAGGAGCAAGGCCACTGGCGGGCCAACGCCGTCAACTTCACTCGCAACTTCATCAAAGACGGCCTGCATCCCCGCGCCGTGACCCGTGACATCAGTTGGGGGATCAACGTCCCATTGGACGGCTGGGACGACAAGCGCCTCTACGTCTGGTTTGAGGCCGTCATGGGCTACTTCACTGCCAGCGTTGAGTGGGCGAAGGCCATCAAGGGCGACCCGGACGCCTGGAAGCAGTGGTGGTACAACCCGGAAGCCCGCATCTACAACTTCCTGGGCAAAGACAACGTGCCGTTCCACACGATCATCTGGCCGGCAGAGTTATTGGGCATCAGCGGTCTCTACAATGACGGCGACGACACGCCCATCAACCTGCCCTACGACGTACCCGCCAACGAGTTCATGAACATTGAGGGCCGTCAGTTCTCCAAGAGCCGTAACTGGGCGATCTGGCTGCCGGACATTCTCGAACGCTACCAGACGGATGCTATGCGCTACTATATCGCCGCCGTGATGCCAGAGACAAAAGATACCGACTACGCCTGGGAGGGTTTCCTCAACCGCGTCAACAACGAGCTGGTGGCGGCCTGGGGCAACTTGGTCAATCGTATGCTCGGTTTTGCCTACAAACGGTTTGACGGGCAAGTCCCGGCCTACGACCAACTCACCGAGGCCGACGAAGCCATCATCGCCAAGATCGAAGCCGGGTTTGACGAGGTCGGCGCACAGTTGGGGGCCGTCAAACTGCGTGAGGCGCTGGGGATTGCAATGGGCCTCGTCCGTGACACCAACCAATACCTCGACCGCCGCGAGCCGTGGAAAACCTTCAAGACGGACGAGGCCGACGCCGCCCGTGCGGTTTATACCGTACTGCGCTGCATCGACAGCCTCAAGACGCTACTTGCGCCGTGGCTGCCGGAATCCTCGCAGCAGGTTCACACATTCCTGGGCTACAAGGGGCAAATCTTCGGGGATTTGGAGGTTCGCGAGCTGAAGGAGGAAACGCGGAACCACCTGGGCCTCGTCTACGATGGCTCAAAGGCCGTCGGGAAGTGGGAGCCATCCACGCTGGCACCGGGGCAGGCGCTCACCAAGCCGTCGCCGTTGTTCGTCAAGCTGGAGCCGGAGATTGTGGACCAAGAACGCGAGTTCCTCGGCCAAACCCGCGACGAGCACCCCATCACGTAAACGGCGGACAGCAACAACCGTATAAGCATTCGGGGCCGTGGTCCGCCAAAGCCTTAATCCGGGCGGCGCGACAGGTGCGGTATTCGCTGTCTGGCTTGCGCCCGACGAGGTACCACGCGCCCATCTTGTAGACGAGGGGGTACGGGCGCTGTGCGAAAGGTGGAGCGCCCGGCCCAGCTCAGGTACGTCACGGTGATGGGGTGGTGCGCCCACGTCACGAGAGCGTGAGCATGATGGAGACAAGGCGGTCGGCACGCATGACAGAGCAGGGCGTTACTTCTTGGTCAGTTCGTCCAGTTGGATCTCATACATGGCGCGGTGTTTGACGGCCTCACCGAAGATGGAAACCCCCGCATTGACGACCATCAGCCCCAACGACCCCATGAAGAACCAGCGCCAGAAGCCCCGTTTTGTCCCCTTTAGCATCGCTGCATGGCCGATGATGCTCGCCCCAGCACCAATCACCAGCAACCCAATCGGAGACAGGCGGCTCCACTGCTCATAATGTTCGTTCATCACACTCACCTTATGGACTTGCTCAGATAATGGTTCTCATTATAGCGCACGATCCGGCGGGTTTCACACATGCCGGATGAAAAGTTTGTGGGGAAAACCCGCCAAATGTGGTATGTTAGCATTTGGGGTTGTGTGTACATTTTTGGGGATTAGAGACAGACTATGACGACAGCCGAGATCATGAGCAGTGCGCTGAGTACCGACATTAAATGGCTGGGTGGCTTGTTGGGGACGATTATCCGTGAGCAGCACGGCGATGATGCCTTAGCCCTCGTGGAGCAGGTACGAAAGCTGGCGAAGGCCCGGCGCGGTGGTGACGACAGCGCCCAAGCCGACCTGGTAATGTTGATTGACAACCTGGACGACGAGCAACTGCGCGTGTTGACGAAAGCCTTCAGCAACTATTTTCAGCTTATCAACATGGCGGAGGACCAAGAACGCATTCGCGTGTTGCGCCAGCGGGAGTTAGAAGGCACGCAACAGGAAACCATCGACAACGCGCTGGCAACCTTTGTCAATGAGGGGATGGACGCGGCAGATGTGCGGGCGATGTTGGAGAAAATCGAGCTACGCCTGGTGTTAACCGCACATCCATCCGAGGCCAAGCGACAGGAGGTGTTGATTAAGCTACGTGAGGTCGCGCTTATGTTGGGCGCGGGCGACCGCAAGACCTTGATTCCGCGTGAGGAGGCCACTCTCGCAGCAGCCATTGCGGAGCGCATTGAGGAGCTATGGCACACCCGCGCCACCCGTGCGACCAAGGCCACCGTTAGGGACGAGGTACAGTTTGGCCTGTACTTCCTCAGCCATGTGATTATGGATGAGGTCGTGGACGTTCACGAGGACCTCCGCGCCGCGCTGGAACAGCACTACCCGGACGAGGACTGGTCCCTCATCCCGATTGTGGTGCGCTTTGCAAGCTGGGTGGGCGGCGACCGCGACGGCAACCCCAACGTAACCGCCGACGTGACGCTGGAAACCCTCAAGACGCTGCGGGCGGCTGCGCGTGAGGCCTATCTTGCAGATGTACGCACGCTTCAGTTGAGCCTTACCCAGGCAGTAGACGAGGTCAGCGCGTCGGCAGCGATCATCGAGGCGGTACGCCCCACCGAGGGCGCGACCTCCACACGCGGCCAAGCCGCCAGCAAGTACCCCGGTGAGATCTACCGGCAGCAGATGACCCTCATTGAGAACCGGCTGGAAAGCAACGCCTACCGCCGCAGCGAAGAACTGCTCAGCGACCTGCGCCTCGTGGTGGACAGCCTGCGCGAGAACAACGGCACCCGTTCGGCACGGGGGCGCGTCTACCGCCTGATGCAGAAGGTGCGCCTGTTCGGGCTACACCTCGTCCCCCTGGAGATTCGCGAGGACGCCAGACGACACCGCGCCGCTTTGTCCGAACTGTTACGGCTGTACGGGCTGGCCTACGACTTCGAGAACATGCCGGAGACGCAGAAACAACACCTGCTCACCAACGAACTCCGCAACCCGCGCCCGTTGTTCCCGGAGGAAGTGGTTTTCTCCGATGTGACCAACGAGGTCATCGCCACCTGGCGCATGATCGCGACGGCCTATCAGCTTTACGGCCCCCGTTGCATCGACACGGTGATCGCCAGCATGAGCGAACAGCCGTCCGACGTATTGACGATGCTGCTGTTAGCGCGGGAGGTCAGCATTGAGGAACACATCGCGATTGTGCCGCTGTTTGAGACCGTCGAAGACCTGATTAACGCGCCAACCACAACGAAAACGCTGTTCAACAACCCCGAATACGCCGCCTACCTCAAAACGCAGGACCATCACCAGCAGATTATGTTGGGCTATAGCGACAGCAACAAAGACGGCGGCTACCTGGCGTCCAACTGGAACCTGTATAAGGCCCAGGCGGCCATCAGCGAGGCGTGTATGGACGCCGGGGTGCGGGTGACCTTCTTTCATGGGCGCGGCGGCAGCATTGGGCGTGGGGGCGGCCCTAGCAACCGGGCGATTCTGGCGGCTCCGCTGGGTAGCTTACACGGGCGCATCAAGATCACAGAACAGGGTGAGGTCATCGGCTTTCGCTACTCCAACCCCGAAATTGCCGACCGTCACCTGAACCAGGTGTTACACGCGGTCTTTATCTCCACCGCCAAGCTGAACGACCGCACCGTCCCGCAAGCGTGGCACGCCCTGATGGACGACCTCACCGAGGTGGGGCGCTTGGCCTATCGCGATCTTGTCTATGAGAGCGAGGGTTTCCTAGACTACTGGCAGCAGACAACGCCCATCAGCGAGCTTTCCCGGCTGCAAATTAGCTCGCGCCCGGCCAAGCGGAACACGGGGGGCTTCAGCGCTATGCGGGCGATCCCGTGGGTGTTTAGCTGGATGCAGTCGCGGGCGATTATCCCCAGTTGGTTTGGGGTGGGGACAGCCCTGCAAACGGTGACCAAGGACAAGGCCGCGTTGGAGATGTTACGCGAGATGTACATAGAGTGGGGTTTCTTCCGTGCGTTGATGAAGAACCTACAAATGGACCTCGTCAAGGCAGACATGGGCATCGCAGAACTGTACGCGGGGCTGGCAGAGGATGGGTTGCGGTCGGAGTTCTTCACGCGCATCGCCCAGGAGCACAAACTTGCCAGCGACCAGGTTGTCGAGATCAGCCAGCAGCAACACCTGTTGGAAACGGCCTCGGTGATGCGTACCAGCATTGAGCGGCGTAACCCCTATGTGGACCCGCTGAACTTCATCCAGGTGAAGCTGTTGCGCGAGTTGCGCGAGCTAGAACCGGGCAGCCGCGATTACGACGATAAGCTGCGGATGGTGCTGGCGACCATCAACGGAATTGCCGCCGGGATGAAAACCACAGGCTAACGTGGCCCCAGGATGAGCGCCACCGCCTGAAACCCTGTGGTGTGCTCAAATTTTGCCTGTTGGCGGTGAAATCCACAATCATGCCTGTTGTTTCCGTAAAGGCGTTACACAGATGCTCAACGATTGTGTTCAGGTCGGTATGGGAGCGTGCGTCCGGGTATAGCTCCAACAGAATCTCAAGAAAGCATATGCGATTCCCCTACAAGTCTTTGACACATGCCGTTATTGCAGGTAGGATTTGAGTCGAATCGGTATGTGACATGAGGGTAGATGACAAGATGGATGTGGATTTTATACATATTGGGATGCAAAAAACGGGATCCACTTGGTTGCAAAGAGTCTATTTTCCACAACATCCCAATCTAGACGTGTATCCACTGCTTCACACTTCAATCATCAAAGAGAACAACAACACGAAATACCAGTCCACAGACACAGCGAGCGATGGAATTGTCGTAAAAGGTTTAACAAACGAAAACCTCTGTGGGCATCTTGTCACGGCTGACGGTATGGAGTCTATCGCAGAAAGCCTGGTTGCCAACTTTGGCCAGGTCAAGATATTTCTGGTACTCAGAGACCCCCTGACGTTTATCGCATCAGCCTATAGTTTTGAAGTGAAGTGGGGCACCCCTGTGCCGACATTCGATGATTATCTGGAGAAAAACACCTTAAGCAATAAGTTAGATTACAAGAAACTGATAGGCCTATACCAGGCGTTATTTGGCAGAGAAAACGTTCTGACACTGCCTTACGAATTGTTTAGAAAAGATAAAGCTACTTTTCTAAAGTTTCTTACGGACTTTCTTGGCGTGCCAGAGTTCAACGCCATTCAAGAGGAAAGCCGCATCGTGAACTCCTCATACTCCATTCGCACAACCAAGTTCCTGAATAGTGTCAACCATGCTCAAAGCAGAATAAACCAACTGACCAACACACCAGATCGCAAACTGATGACCCGAGCAACCAGGGGAATCTTGAAGATCCCATTCGTGGCACAGTATGACGCCTCTCAACCAAGGTACAAATTAAGAGCAGAAGACCTTGAAAGATACCCTGGGCTTAGAAAACAGTTACAAGATGCAGACTATGATATATGGTCTGGAGCATTGTCAGAATATAACTATGTTTTCTAAGGTGG
>CAYWZS010000160.1:0-8435 GCA_964462905.1 uncultured Anaerolineaceae bacterium | reverse complement strand
GTTAACTTTCTTCGGATTTATCCTCTGGTGAGGGGACATATCCCCCCTCAACCCACGCCGACCCGTCTAGGCGCACCTCCTTCTTCCACACCGGGACAATCTCCTTCAGCCGATCAATCCCGTACTTCGCCGCCTCAAAACACCCGTCGTTCCGGTGCCCCGCCGAACAAGCAATCAAAATCGTGTTCTGCCCGACTTCCAACCGTCCCACGCGTTGCACAATCGCCACCCCCTGCACCAACGGCCACTGCGCCCGAATCTCATCGGCGACCTGGTGCATTTTCGCCACCGCCATCCCCTCATAAGCCTCATACTCTAGGTGTTCCGTCTCCAACTTTCCCCCGTCAGACCGCGTCTCCCCCCGCACCATCCCACTGAACACCACCACCGCCCCCGTCCCCGGCGTCGTAATCGACTGAATCAGCGCATCATGGTCAATCGGCGCGTCCGCCAGTCGGCAATGCGTGGGCTGGTCCGCATCACTCCCCCCACTCACCGGCGGGAAGAAAGCCACCTCGTCTCCGTCTTGGACAACATCTGTGGGGAAAGCGTACTCCTCATTCACAGCCGCCAACGCAATGTTCACATTCTCCGCCATCGCTGGGAAATTCTCGCTCAACGCCGCCTTCACATCCGCCAACGTAATTTGCTCCTCTGCAAAATCCAGCGTCAACCGATTGGTACCCGCTTTTTCCTTCAACGTCGCAAACAACAGCACCCTAATCTGCATCGTTCATCTCCTCATCTGCCAGGTAATCCCCATGAACCCCACCCCGCTTCTCTAATAACCGCACATCACCAATCCGCATCCCCCGGTCCACAGCCTTCGCCATATCGTAAATCGTCAACGCCGCTACATTCACCGCCGTCAATGCCTCCATCTCAACCCCTGTCTTGCCGCGCGTTTTCGCCGTCGCGTGGATGATGACGGCGCTCTTTTCCGCGTCCAGCGCCAACGCCACATCCACCTTCGTTAGCGGAATCGGGTGGCACAGCGGAATCAGTTCCGACGTGCGCTTCGCCCCCATAATTCCCGCAATCCGCGCAACCGTCAGCACATCCCCCTTCTTGATGTTCCCCTCACGAATCAACCGCAGCGTTTCCGGCTCCATATACACAGCTCCACCCGCCACTGCAATCCGATCACTGTCCGGCTTATCACCGACATCAACCATCCGCGCCGCGCCCTGTTCATCCAAATGTGTTAAATGATCTTCCATACGGTAAACCGTCCCAATCGCTCAATTACCTAGACAAACGCAAGATTAGCGCCCATAATACGCTGTGAAAAGACGAATATTTACTGTGATTATTGTTAGCTTACAATCTGGAACCACATGGGAACCAAAGCGTTTTTCCGTGTTCAGCCTGTCGCCGATGCGCTACAGCACCTACTTGAGCACATTAACCCCACCCAACACATAGAAACCATCGCCACCACTGCGTCCCTTGGGCGTACCATCGCCACCACACCCACATCACCGACCGACCACCCGCCCTTCGTCCGTAGCACCATGGACGGCTTCGCTGTGCGTGCCGCCGACACCTTCGGCGCGTCGGGGTCACTACCGGCCTACCTGCGCCTTACAGACGCCGTTTATATGGGCCAACAACCAACCCACACCGTCAATCCCGGTGAGGCATCATCAATCCATACCGGCGGGATGCTCCCCACTGGAACCGACGCTGTGGTCATGATCGAACGCACCCAGCAAATCAACAACACTGAAATTGAGGTGCTTGCCCCGGTCGCCCCCGGCGAAAACCTCGTGCAGATCGGCGAGGACGTACAGGCAAACGCGCCCATTCTCCCCGTCGGCCACACCATCCGCCCCCAGGACATCGGCGGTTTGCTCGCCGTCGGGATCACCGAGGTAGAGGTGGTCGCCCCGGTTCGTGTCGGCATCATGGGGAGCGGTGATGAAATCGTTCACCCGTCGGTAGAACCCGCCTACGGCCAAATTCGTGACATCAACAGCTACACCGTCGCCGCTCTCTGCCAGCAAGCCGGGGCAGTTACCAAGGTGTATGGTATCGCCAACGATGACTTCGATACAATCTCATCGCTGGCCCAAACCGCCTTTGCCGAGGTGGGCCTGTTAATTATCTCCGCCGGAAGCTCCGTAAGCACCCGCGACTACACCCGAGACACCATCAACAGCCTTGGCGCACCCGGCATCCTGCAACACGGCCTCGCCGTCAAACCCGGCAAACCCGCCATCATCGCCGCCTGCGACGGCAAGCCCGTTATCGGCCTACCCGGAAACCCGGTCTCTGCGCTACTCGTCGCCCGCCAGGTGGTTCTCCCCACTATTGCAAGCCTACAAGCAAAAAAAACAACGATACCCGCCTCAGTCAACGCCACCCTGACAGCCAACATCGCCTCCACCACAGGCCGCGAGGACACTGTACCCGTCCGCCTAACAGCAACCAGTGGCGGCTACGAGGCCGAACCAATCTTCGGTAAATCCAATCTCATCTTCACACTCGTCAATGCCGATGGCCTTGTTACCGTTCCACTCAACAACAACGGGCTTAAAGCTGGAACGTCCGTCCGCGTGAAACTGTTCTAAGGGGGCAACATGGACATCTCAAAGCGCAACACCTATCTGATCGATATTCCACTTAATGAGGCAATCACCTGCTTCCACGATGCGATCCGCGCCGCTGGCAAGCTGAAGCCGCTACCCGCTGAAACCGTCTCGCTACACAACGCCCCTGGCCGTGTAACCGCCGCTCCCGTTTGGGCCAAACGTAGCGCCCCACACTATCACGCCTCCGCAATGGATGGCTACGCGGTCCAAGCATCGGACACCCGCACTGCCACCGAAACCAACCCCATTCGCTTGTCTTTATGGGAAACCGCCTTCCCTGTCAACACAGGTGCGCCCCTTCCACCACAGGCGAACGCCGTCATCATGATCGAACACACCCAACAACCGGACGACACCACGATCGAAATCGTTAATCCCATTGCACCCTGGCAACACGTCCGCATGATGGGTGAGGACATGGTCGCGACCGAACTTGTCCTCACCAGCAACCACCAAATTCGCCCTGTAGACCTCGGTGCAATCGCTGGTTGCGGCCACCACACCGTTGACGTCCGTCGCAAACCTCATGTCGTCCTCATCCCCACCGGCAGCGAACTCGTCACCGCCGACCAGGAACCCGCCCCCGGCCAAATCATCGAGTACAACAGCCTCGTGCTGTCCGCCCAAGTCAAAGAAGCAGGCGGCACCGCCACCGTCCTCCCCATCACGCCCGACGACCACAACGCCCTCACCAACCGCCTACGCGAAGCTCTGAACACCGCCCCGGACCTCGTGTTGATCCTGTCCGGCTCATCCGCTGGCAGCAAAGACTTCACCGCATCCGTCGTTCGTGAAGTCGGCGAACTTCTCGTCCACGGAATCGCCGTGCGCCCCGGCCACCCCGTTATCATGGGCATGGCCGGCGACATACCGCTCATCGGTGTCCCCGGCTATCCTGTCTCCGCCGCACTCACCGGTGAGATCTTCATCGCGCCGCTACTGGCGATGTGGCTCGGCCAACCAAACCCAACCAAGTCCCGCCCTACCCTAACCGCCAAGATGACGCGCAAACTCATGTCGCACACAGGCGACGACGACTACGTCCGCGTAACCGTCGCCCGCGTCGGAGATCGCTACCTTGCTGCACCCATCTCCAAGGGTGCTGGGGTCATTACCTCACTCGTCCGCGCAGACGGCATCGCCCACGTACCGCGCTTCAGCGAAGGCGTAGACGTGGGCGATGATATGCCCGTCCAGTTGTACCGACCCCGCCGCGAGATCGACGACGCCGTCATGGCAATGGGCAGCCACGACCCCATGCTGGACCTGCTCGGCCAGCATCTCGCCGCCCATGACGGTGTGCGCCTCGTATCTACCAACGTCGGCAGTATAGGCGGCCTCGTCGCCCTCCGCCGAGGAGAAGCCCACCTCGCAGGCGTCCACCTCCTTGACGGTGAAACAGGCGAATACAACGTCCCCTACATCCAGAAACAGCTGCACGGCAAACCGCTTCGCCTCGTCACCTTCGCCCACCGTGAACAGGGTTTAATTGTCCCCAAAGGTAACCCCCAGGCGATCACCGGACTGTCCGACCTCCCATGCCTGAGTTACGTCAACCGCCAACGCGGAGCCGGAACCCGCCTTTTGCTGGACTATCAACTGTACCAACTCGGCATTACCCCGAAAGACGTCAACGGCTACGAGCGCGAGGAATACACCCACCTCGCCGTTGCCGCTGCGGTCGCCACTGGGACCGCCGACTGCGGCCTCGGCGTTCGTAGCGCCGCCCTCGCCCTAAACCTGGACTTTATCCCGGTTGGCTGGGAACGCTTCGACCTTATCATCCCCGCCGCCCATGACAACCACCCCGGCGTAATTGCCCTGCTAAACGTCCTGGCCGACGACACCTTCCGTGCCGACCTCGCCGCCCAACCCGGCTACCGCACCGACGAAACCGGAACCCTCGTATACCAACAATCTGAGGACCCCTCATGACTCAGCCACAAGCAATCACAGACACCTATAACCGCCCCCTCCGTGACCTACGCATTTCCGTCACCGACCGCTGTAACTTCCGCTGCACCTACTGTATGCCAGCGGAGATCTTCGGCGAGAACTACGTGTTCCTCAGCAAAAAGGAAATTCTCTCCTTTGAAGAGATCACCCGCCTGACGCGCATTATCGTTCGCCTCGGCGCGGTCAAGCTCCGTCTAACCGGGGGCGAACCCCTCATCCGCCAGCAATTAGAAACCCTCGTCGGCCAGCTTCATATGATTGACGGCGTGGAAGACATCGCCATGACCACAAATGCCAAGCTCCTCACCGCCCAGAAAGCCGCCGTCCTACGGGAAAACGGCCTCCAACGTGTCACCATCAGTCTAGACACCCTTGACGAGGACGTATTCCAGCAGATGAACGGTAAACGTGCCAGCGTTCAGGACGTATTAGACGGCATTCAGGTCGCCCACGACGCCGGACTTGGCCCGATTAAAATCAACTGTGTCGTTCAAAAGGGCGTCAACGACCACACCCTCGTTGATCTCGCAGCCTACTGTCGCGAGCACGGCTATATCCTACGCTTCATCGAATATATGGATGTTGGCACCCGCAACGGCTGGGATATGAAGCATGTCGTCCCCTCTAAGGAAGTTGTCCGTCGCATCAACGAACACTTCCCCCTAGAACGCGCCCAGCGCAACTACTACGGCGAGGTCGCCAACCGCTACCACTACACCGACGGCAAAGGCGAAATCGGCCTGATTTCCTCAGTAACGCAACCCTTCTGCGGAGCCTGCACCCGAATGCGCCTCTCCGTCGAGGGCCAACTCTACACCTGTCTGTTCGCCACCAGCGGCACCGACCTCAAAACCCCACTACGCGACGGGGCCACTGACGACGAGCTAGAGCAAATTATTCGCAACACCTGGGGCCACCGCATAGATCGCTACAGCGAGGACCGCACACGCGGCAAGGCGAACCCCAACGGCGACAAAATCGAAATGTACTACATCGGCGGCTAGTGCTACGATCCCGCGCCAGAAATAGACTTTGTAATATCCTCACGCTCAAAGGAAGGATTTTGGGAGACATGCGTAACACATTGAACTTCATAGCCCTCTCACTAGGGTTACTGTTGTTGCCCCTGGGCGTAATCGCCGCCCCCGCCAGCCAGTTTGAGGGCCAAACCCTCACCCTCGCCACAACCACCAGCACCTACGATTCTGGCCTGCTAGACTACATTCTGCCGGACTTCAAAGCACAGACCGGGGCCACTGTGGATGTGATCTCCGTCGGCACCGGGCAAGCCCTTGAGCTTGGCATCAATGGGGACGCCGATGTCGTCCTCGTCCACGCCCGCCCCCGTGAGGACACCTTTGTCGCCGATGGTCACGCCCCCGCCCGCTACGATATCATGTACAACGACTTTGTGATTGTCGGCCCTGTATCCGACCCAGCCAGGATTGCCGATACAGCTAACGTCACCGACGCCCTCACCACCATCGCAGACGCCGAAGCCCCCTTCATCTCTCGTGGTGACGACTCCGGCACCCACTCCAAAGAATTAAGTCTCTGGGCCGCCGCCGAACTGTCACCCGAAGGTGACTGGTACCAGGAAGCCGGGCAGGGCATGGGGGCCGTTCTCACCATCGCCAATGAACAGCAAGCCTACACAATAGCCGACCGCGCCACCTACCTTGCGGTCCAGGCCGAGGGCAACGAGCTAAACGTCCTAGTTGAGGGCGACGAGAGCCTGTTCAATCCCTATGGTGCCCTGCCTGTCGATCCCGGCAAAAACGACGCCATCAACGGTGAACTCGCTACTGCCTTTATCAACTGGCTCATCAGCGTAGAAACCCAGGAGCTTATCGCCTCCTTCGAGGTCAACGGCAACCAACTTTTCACCCCAAACTCCAAACCCTACAACGTAGCCCAGGACGACGGATGAAGTGGCGCAAATGGGGATGGTCGCACGCCGCCCCCCGTTCCCGCCAGTATCCCCGCTAACGAACCACCCGTGGAAACATTCGCTCAAGGCATCCAACAGGCTATCCAACTCCTGATCTCTCTTGATCCAGATGTGCTGGAGGTCATGGGGTTATCGCTTCGGGTCGCACTAACTGCCCTCGGTCTTGCTAGCCTCATCGGGGTCCCCACTGGCACATGGCTGGCCCTGGTTGAGTTTCCGCTCAAATCCGTGGTAACAGCGGTCGTCTACACCGGGATGGGCCTTCCCCCTGTCGTCGTTGGATTGGTCGTCTACCTACTTCTATCACGCAACGGCCCCCTCGGAGATTTATCATGGCTGTTCACCCCCCGCGCCATGATTACCGCCCAAACCATCATCGCCGCCCCCCTCATCACAGGTGTCACCATGAGCAGCATTCGGGGTGTAGACCCCAACCTACGCCCCCAACTGCGGATGCTTGGCGCGACCCGCTGGCAGGTCACCCGCGCCGTGCTACACGAGGCACGCTTCGGTGTCATCGTCAGCACCGTTATCGGCTTTGGCCGCGTCATTGCCGAGGTCGGCGCAGTGATGCTCGTAGGGGGCAACATTGACGGCAAAACCCGCGTGATGACCACCGCCATCGTCCTCGAAACCCGTCGAGGCAACTTCGACTTCGCTCTGGCCCTCGGCATCATTCTCCTAAGCATCGCCTTCATCCTAAACTTCTTGCTGGTACGCCTTCAGGGGCAAGGGGCCGTTGTCGCATGAGTGTCGCCTACACCCTCCAGGATGTTCGCCAAATCTACGGCCAACGCACCGTCCTCCAACTGGATTCCCTCAAAATCCACCAGGGCGAGACATTCACCCTCGTTGGACCATCGGGTGCAGGCAAAAGCACCCTCCTCCGGCTGCTAGCCCTACTGGAACGCCCAACCCACGGCACCGTCGCCCTTATGCTCAACAACCAGAGCTACACCCACGATAACCTCACACTCGCCGTTCGCCGTCGCCTTGGTATGGTCTTTCAACAACCCGCCCTACTCTCCCGCAGCGTCCGCTACAACATCGCCTACGGCCTAACCCTGCGCGGCCAGCGCAATTGGCAACCTGCCGTGAACAACATGTTGGAGCGTGTCAGCCTCACTCAAGTCGCAGACGCCCCCGCCCACACCCTTTCCGGCGGCGAGAAACAACGTGTCGCTATCGCCCGTGCCCTCGTCCTAAACCCCGACATGCTCATTCTTGACGAACCCACCGCCAACCTGGACCCCTACAACATCCGCATCATAGAGGACCTCGTGCGCGAAAGCACCGCCAACACCACCGTTATCATGGTGACCCACAACATCTTCCAGGCTCGTCGCCTCGCAGACCGCGTCGCCCTCCTCCTAGAAGGCGAACTGGTAGAAATCGCCCCCAACGAACAGTTCTTCAACCAGCCACAAGACAAACGCACCGCCGCCTTCGTCAACGGCGACCTTATCTACTGAGCGCCAACTCATCCACATTTGCTATGATGCTGTCCAGTTCGCAAACCAATCGCCAGTGATCATGCCAAAACCTAAACGTACTCGCACCAAACCCTGCGTCCGCTGTAACGACACCCCAGCCACACTCTACCGTATCCGCTACGAACAGGACGGCGATTGGGTGTTCGTCTGCGCCAACTGCCGCCGCCACCTCGAAACCACCCACTCAGAAACCTATCAGTACAGCGGCACCTGGAAAAGCAAGAAACGCCATTAGAGAGGACACCCCATGCAGGATTGGTTGACCGCCCGTGCCAACGCCACCCCACGCCAAATCGCGCTGGTCCACAACGACCAAACGTGGACCTACGCCGAACTTAACGCCCTCACTGCTCGTCTCGCGCACAAACTCCGGGATGTCGGCGTGCGCCCCGGCCTCCGCGTCGGGATGCTCATGCCCAACAACCCCGCCGCTATCGTAAC
>CAYWZS010000159.1:0-8499 GCA_964462905.1 uncultured Anaerolineaceae bacterium | reverse complement strand
ACCCCCGAGCGCAACACAGATGCTGCCATCGCAGGCGGTAAGTTACCCGTACTCCGCAGCGCCGAATCTGCCGACGCCTTTAGCTCACCCTACTGGACCGCCGCCATCGACATCCGTGCAGAGCACGGCGCACCCGCACCCGCCTGGATCGACTACAACAGCGCCCAACGCCTGCTTAGTGAGGCCATTGTCACGGTCATCACCAATCCCGAAGCCGACATCCGCGACACACTACAACAGGCGCAGGATGAGTACAACCTGCTGATCGAGTAATCCACCTTCATGACACACTACACCACATCAAACACAGCCGTATCCACCGCCACAACCCCCCGTCGTCGCTACCAACGCCGGGGGGTGTTGCCACTCGCATTTTTACTACCAACAATTGCTGTCCTACTGGTATTCCAGGTCGCGCCAGCCCTCTACACCGTTTACCTCAGCCTTACCCGCCTCCGTCGCGGCGAAAACACCTTCGTCGGCTGGGACAACTATGCCCGCCTATTTCAACTCCCGTCTTTCTTAGAAAGTATCACACGCACAGGTGTTTACGCCGGGTTCTACGTCACCTTAACCGTTTTCATCGGCGTCGGCCTGGCACTGCTTCTCAATCAACGGATTCGCTTCACCCGCCTCTACCTCATCGTGATCTTCATCCCCTGGGTTCTCTCCGATGTCGTCACCGGGACGATGTGGCGCTGGCTGTTCCAACCTAGCTACGGTATCGTTCAGGAGTGGATTTACACCGTCACCCCTGCCACCGCCTACACCACGCCATCCGGCGCAATGGGCATCGTGATTGCCGCCTCCGTCTGGCAGTCCGTCGCCTTCACCACCATTCTCACCCTCAGCGCCCTGCAAACCATCTCCAGTGAGATCATCGAGTCCGCCGCCATCGACGGCGCAGCGCCCCCACAACTGCTAACTCACATCACCCTGCCCCTCATCAGCCGCCACCTCCTCGTTATGGTGTTACTCGTCTCTGTTCGCGCCGTGAACTCCGTCGGCCTCATCTACGCCACGACAGGCGGCGGCCCCGGACGCGCTACCCAGACCCTCGCCGTCTACCTGCTCACCCTCGTCCGCGAACAGGGTGCTTTCGGTCTCGGCGCAGCCATCTCCCTCGTCATGCTCACCCTAAACCTCGGCCTCACCACCCTCTACCTGCTCCTCATCCGCCGCACGCGCCCCCGCATCTGGGAGAACCCACATGGTTAAATCACCGTTGTCTGCGCGTGTCAACAGCATCAGCACCCACCTCGTGCTCGGCATCTTTAGCCTATTGGCCCTGTTCCCCGTCGCCTACACCCTCGGCACCTCCTTCAAAACCGGGGATACCGTGCTGACATCCCCCCCCGCCCTGTTCCCAACCGAATGGTCCCTAGACGGCTACCGCACCGTCCTGTTTCAAAGCGACATGTTACGTATCTACCTGCCCAACACCCTCCTCAACGCCAGCGCCACCTCGCTATTTGTCGTTGTATTGGCCGCCCTCAGCGCCTACACCTTCTCCCGCCATCGCTTCTACGGCAGCCGCACGCTAGAGTGGGTCATTCTCGGCCTCATGATGATGCCCGGCCTCACCTACATCATTCCCTACTACCGCCTCGGCGGGACACTCGACCTGCTCAACACCCACACTTACATCATCGCCATCTATACTACCTGGGGTCTCCCGCTCGCTATCTGGATTATCCGCTCGTTTATCGACGCTATCCCCGTCGAACTCGAAGAAGCAGCCCTCATCGACGGCGCAACAGCGCTCCAGAGCATCCGCTACATCATTCTTCCACTCGCAACACCCGGACTCGTCGCAGCAGGTCTAATCGTCTTTGTCGATACATGGAATGAGTTCCTGATGGCCGTGGTCCTGCTCTCCGGCGATGCACGCACGGCCACTGTGGGGTTATACGACTTTCAATCGCTCTATGAAATCGACTATCATGTCCTCAGCGCCGCCTGCATCATCATGATGCTGCCCGTCCTAGCGATCTTCCTCGCGCTCCATCGCCAGTTCTTTCGCGCCATGATGACCGGCGGCCTCAAGGGATAACAACGCTAGTCTCTTATCGCGTTCGCCAACAACACAATCGGATGATCCACTGCACGCCCAGTCCCGTCCATAATCTGATGACGACATGATGTTCCCGGCGCGGCAATCACCGCATCCGCCGCTGCCTCACGCACCGCCGGGAATAGCCGATCCTCACCACATGCCATTGATACCTCATAGTGCTTGGCCTCATAGCCAAATGACCCCGCCATCCCACAGCACCCACTATCGATAAGCCGAACATCCGTATTCGGCAACAGATTCAACATCGCCACCATGTCGCCCGTCCCAATCAACGCCCGCTGATGACAGTGACCGTGTACGTGAACCGTCTGCCGTTCATCCGGCGCATTCCAATTGATTTCCTCAAACGCGCCGTTCGCCGCTTCCCCCGCCAGGAACGTCTCAATAAAGTGACTGTTCTGCGCGACCATGCGCGCCGCCTCACTCCGCAACAAGTCAGGATACTCGTCCTGCAATGTCGCGATACAACTCGGCTCCACCCCAATCAACGGAATACCCGCCTGCACATAGCGATACAGCCGCTTCACATTGTGCTCCGCCTGCCGGATCGCCTGCGGCAACAACCCCTTCGAGATCAAAGGACGTCCACAACACCGCCGATCCTTAATCAACAACACCTCATAGCCGATGGACTCCAACACTTTCACAGCAGCCCGGCCAATCTCCGGCTCGTTATATGTCAAGAACGTATCATCCCATAACACAATCTGCCCACGGCTTTGTTGCTGCTGTGTCTCCCGCTCATTGAACCACTCGCGAAAAGTCTGCGGCGCAATTGCCGGGAGTTCGCGCCGTATATCAATTCCCAACGCCCAACGTATCACCCGCCGTGTGACCGTGTTCTTGAAACTCCAATTCGTGAGGCTCCGCAGTCCCGGCAACGCCCCAATTCGGTTCACCAACGCAATATTCCCAAATACCCAACTCGACAGTGACACCCCCGTTTCTGCCTGTCGCTGTGCCAGATACTCATATTTGAGCTTCGCCATGTCCACCATTGACGGACACTCGCGCTTACAGGCCTTACACCCCAAACACAGGTCCATCACCTCGTCTAGCTCGTCACTGAGCAATCCCGCCGCGCCCAATCCACCGCTAATCGCCGCCCGGAGCGCATTCGCCCGCCCCCGCGTGGAGTGCGCCTCGTCCCGCGTCGCCATGTACGACGGGCACATCACGCCCACGTCCGTCTTGCGGCACGCCCCCTGTCCATTACACATCTCCACCATCCCCGTGAAGCCACCATCCGCACTGAAGTCAAAGAACGTCGTCTTCGGCGCGTGTGGTGTCACGTACTCAGGACTCAACCGCATCACAGACGAATCCCACGGCGCAGGCGCATCAATGATCTTACCGGGGTTCATCGTATTCTGCTCGTCAAAGATACCCTTCACCTGCCGGAAGGCTTGATGCAGACGCTCCCCATACAGTTCCTCGTTGTAAATACTCCGGGCAAAACCCTCACCATGTTCGCCTGTCGTCGTCCCATCATATTTCATTGCCAGCGCCATCACCGCCCGCGAGATGTCACGCATCGTCGCCAGTCCCTCAACGGTTTTCGGGTTCACCATCGGGTTGATGTGCAAACACCCCGCCGAGGCGTGCGCGAAGAACGACGCCTGAATCCCCTTCTCCGCTAACATTGCTTCCACATCCCCTGCGAAGGCGCTCAGGTTCTCAATCGGCACACTCGCATCATCTACAAATGCCAGCGGTTTAGCATCCCCCCGTTGGCTTAACAACAGGCCCAATCCCGCCTTCCGCACATCCCACACATTCGCGATTTCAGCCGGGGTCGCGCAGTGAACCACATCATAGGCATACCCCGCGTCTCGCACCGCCGCTTCGAGCGCCGCCGCTCGTTCTGCGAGTACTGCCCCATCGTCGCCGTAAAACTCCACCACCAACACTGTCGCCGGGTCGCCCTTGATGAACGTCAACCGCGACCCAAACTCAGTAGACTTACGTGTCAAATCGTTGAAAAACTTGTCAATGAGTTCAGCAGCAGCGGGCTTATGTTCCAGAATCAGCGGTACCGAGTCCAACGCCTGCTTGAGCGATTCGTAATGCACCACCGCCAGATACGTCGCTTTCGGCACTTCCGCCAACCCCAGCTTCACAGCCGTAATCACCCCCAGGGTCCCCTCACTCCCAACAATCAACGGAGCCAAGTTCAACGACGCCCCACTGTACAGGTTCGCTGCAATGCGATTCAGGTTGTACCCCGCCACATTACGCCACGTTTTCGGATACCGTTCTTTGATGTCCTCGGCATATTCGTGAACCAGTTGCGGAATCTCGCGGTAAATTTTCGCCTCTAACGTGTCCTCTGCCGCAATCGCCGCCACCTGTTCCGGCGTTTTCGGCTCGAACCGCACTTGCGACCCGTCCGCCAGTACCACATCTACCGCCTTAACGTTGTCAGCCATCATTCCATACAGGATCGAGTGTGACCCCGTGGAATTGTTCCCCGTCATGCCGCCAATCGTCGCCGCCGCCGCCGATGCCGGGTCTGGCCCCACCTTCAACCCATGTTCTGCGAGTTGCGCGTTCACCCGTGCCAGCGCCATACCACCCTGCCCCCACGCCCATTTCCCCGCCACGTTCAACTCAAGAATCTGGTTCATATGTGGCGTCAGGTCCAGCACCACCCCCTCACCTATCGCCTGTCCACTGAGGCTCGTCCCACCCCCACGCGGTACCACACTTCCGCCCTGTGCGTGTGTGACCCGCACCACCGCCGCCACATCGTCCGCGTCCATCGGCGTCACCACGCAAGACGGCACCACTTGATAGCTTGATGCGTCCGTGCTGTATAACATACGATCCACTTGCGTTCCACGCACCTCACCCCGCACAACCTGCCGGAGTGCCGACATTAGCCCCTGTTGTCGAACTGCCACAGCCATAAATCATTTCCCCATGAATAAACGGTCTAGTTTTACCTCGATAATACCACCTATTGCTGGTCATGCCCAACAAATAATGTACCGACTTTCGCATACAAACACTTGAGATATTCCCCCTCTGGAAACCTCACCGGATGATCTAACGCGTGCCCGTGCTTGCGGATGTTCGTCAGCGTTCGCCCCACAGAACGCGTTATCGTGTCGTAGAAGACGTCAGGGCGCACCCGGCTACTACACGACGCCAACACGATTTCCCCGCCGTCTCGCGTCACCGCCGCCCCCAATTCCGCCAACTGTGCGTAGGACCGCAACGCCCCCTCAACCTCCACTTCCCGCTTCGCGAACGACGGCGGATCAATCACCACCACGTCAAATCGCTGTCTACGCCGCCCCATCTCGCGTAACACCTCAAACGCATCCCCCACCACCGTCTCATGACGCGCCGCCGCTACCTTCGGGTTATCAACGTTCAGGACGAAATTCTCCCGCGCCGTCGCCAACGCCGGACCGCTAATGTCCACACTCACCACCCGTTTCGCGCCACCCCGCGCCGCATACAACGAAAATCCCCCCGCATACGCAAATACATCCAGCACGTCTGCCCCTGCCGAAAGCGCCCCCACCCGTGCCCGGTTCTCCCGTTGATCGAAGAAAAATCCCGTCTTATGTCCCGCAACCACATCTGCCGCGAACCGCAGGCCGTTCTCCCAAAAGATGACGGGCACTTCCGGCACATCTCCCACCAGCGCCATCCCATCAATCAACCCGAACGTCTCCCCCGCCGCCACATTCCGGCTCAACCGTAATACCACCCGTTCCGCCGCCTGCACACCCAACAACAAACCCACAATCTCTCGCAGATACGGGAACCACGCCGCCGTGTACACCTTCATCACCAACGTCCCCGCGTAGCAATCAACCACCAGCCCCGGCAGTCCGTCGCTTTCCCCATACACCAGCCGATACCCGTCCGTGTCTGTCCCCCGCAACGGCTCCCGCAACGCCACCGCACCCTGCAACTTCGCCCCGAACCAGTCCCCGTTAATCGTCGCCGGATCGTTATGCTGCAACACCTTCACCCGAATCGGTGACGCCGGATCGTACAACCCCACCGCCAGGAACTGATCTTTGTTGTCGAACACGACTGCCAAATCCCCCGCCGCACCCTCGAAACTGAGCTTCCGAATCCCATCCTCAAACAGCCACGGATGCCCGCCGCGCAGTGCCCGTTCCGCCGTTGGTTTCACATGGACCGCCATCCGCCGTTGATTCGTTGGGGGAATACGCTCAAAGTTTTGCTGCCAACTCACACGAAAATCCTCTATAATTGTGTCAATATTTTTGAACAAAAAGGCATTGATCGATGGAAAAGACAATTAAGCTCCTCGCTACCCTGCGTGATCTTACCGGAAAAAAGACCATCACCGTACCCTTCGAGGACGGCCAAACCGTCCGCAAGCTGTTGGATGACCTCACCAACATCGAACCCAACCTCAAAAACGAAATCATCAACGAAAACGGCGAAATGACCGGCCTCGTTCACATCCTCGTTCACGGGCGCAACATCGAATGGCTCCAGGGCCTAGACACGCCCATGCGTGAGCAGGACATCATCACCTTCCTGCCCCCCTCCGCCGGAGGCTGATCCTGTGGCCCGTATCGAAATGGAGATGCGGAACCTGCCGCTGTTCCGCCTACAGGAATACTTGGTCGAAGCTGGCTCCAAACAGACCGGGGAACGCACTTTCGTTGCTCCCAACTGGACAGCCGAGATTCAGAAGATGGAACCCGCCCAGATCATCACCATGATCGTCCGCCGCGATAAGGTCGTCATCGAGGGCACCGAAGAAGAAGTAGACCGCGTCTGGCAGTTCATGAAAGGCAAGACGATGCGAGGCGGCGGCTGATGACCGACTTCCTACTCCCCGCCCCCGTAGATAACGACGCGTGCGATCAGCTCCCCGGTATGGCGCTCCCCACTCCTAGAGGCAACCACAAGGTCTTCTACCCTATTTTCCCACCAGACAAAAACGCACCCACAGTCCTAAACTGGCTCCAGGCCAATTCCCTCTAAATCAAAACGGGCGAGACCCCCTTCGGCCTCGCCCGCTCTTTGTCTCTACCCAAGTGGGTATGTTATTATCGAGCCTGAGCTTTCGTAATTGCCAATTCATCTGACGAAATCAGCAATCACTCATTGCTCAGCACTTTCAACTCTCTCTTAGAGGATCTCCAATTCCTTCAGCTTGGCCTCGCTAACGACGCCACCAGCTTCCCAACCGCGCAGGCTGTAGTACTCTGCCAGCATGTCATCCAACTCACACACATGCCCCTCAGAACCCGGCATCGTGCTGGCTTCCTCGGTGAAGCGTGATGGTAATGTGTCGCTACCCGGCTCCTCACCTGCTAACTGGTTGTAGTAACGCTCTAGGTTGTAGATGCGCTCACCCGCCAGCAACACGTCGTCCGCTGTGAAGTCCACACCCACAATACTTGCGTACTGGTCCGCGTACTCCTCCGCGCCAATCGCAAATGCCCCAAACTTGCACAGGTCCAACGAGTCGGAGAATGCGTGGATGTCCTGGAGAATCTTGAGCAATTCGCCCTTGCCCTCCCAGTCCAGCGGATTCGTCTTAAGGCCAATCACACCCAGCTCGCTCGCCGGGGAGTAACCGCGTAGGTGGCACGCACCACGGTTGCTCGTCGCGTAACCCAGGCCCATCCCCTTCAGACCACGCGGGTCGTATGCCGGGATCGACTGTCCACGAACCGCCATCGCAACCTCGGGGTGGCCGTACTTCGCAGCAACCCGCGCCACACCCTCAGCCAGCTTATCGCCAACATCCTGGCGCAGTGCCGTCTTCTTGGTGAGTTCCACCATCATCCCGTGGTCACCCCAGGCCAGGCTCTCGGTACCGTTCCAACCACGGTCACAGATCTCCATGTACGTCGCCAGCACATTACCCATCTCGATGGTGTCCATGCCATAATCGTTACACTGGTAGATCATGTAAGCGATGGATTCCTTGTTGTCGTTCAAGCAATGCGCGCCGAACGCCCACGCCGTCTCGTACTCAAAGCTCTCCGTGCGAATCGTCTCGCCGTTGTACTCGACTTCAACTTCCTTCTTACATGCCACCGGGCAAGCATGGCAGGTCGGTTCCTCAACCAAAATCGTCTCGCGGATGTGCTCGCCACTGATGAGTTCTGCGGCGTCGTAGCTCGTCACCTGGCTGTTCTTCGTCGGCAACGCGCCAATGCTAGCCGTCACGTTCATGAGCATGTTCGTACCGTAGAGGCTCAACCCACCCTTACGCGGCGCGGTGATGTTCCCCTCATCCATAATCATGTCCAGGCCCTTCTTGAAGGCCACCTTGAAGTCATCCGGGCGGGCTGCCGGGGTCATGGCCTTCTTCGCCTTGACCACAATCGCCTTCAACTTCTTGAAACCACCGACTGCGCCCGTACCACCACGGCCAGCCGCACGATCGTTCTCGTTGATCCAACTTGCAA
>CAYWZS010000158.1:0-8614 GCA_964462905.1 uncultured Anaerolineaceae bacterium | reverse complement strand
AATGAAATCCCGCGCAGGTCCGTTTGGAGGTAGTCCAGCAGGGAAGGCGGCACACGATAGGCGTCCATTTCCATTGCCGCGCTGATGTCGCTGAAGTTGAGTTCCTCGGCACAGTTAACGGACAAGTACATGCCCTCGGCCCACTCGACATTGCCGTAGCGGTTCTCATAGCGGACCACGCCTAGATCGGTGGCGATGGTCTGCTCTTCAGGAATGTTGCGGGTGACGTAGGCCGTTTCGGTCAGGAAGCCCTGCACCAGAAAGTAGCCGAAAATCACATCCTCTTCGGACGAGGCGCGGTCGAGCAGCGAAATGCCCTCCGGGATCATGCCGAGGGTGTTTGTGCGGTACATGCCCAAGAACAGCGAGTTAATGATGGCGTCCCCGGTGAGGGGGTTGGGCATGGAGACCCAGCCTGCCGTGATGGGGTAGGGCTGGGTGTTGAAGCGGTCGATTACCTCATAGAAGGTTGTTTGGAGGTCCGGGTAGCGGGCGGCGCAGGTGGGGTCCGCAGCGCAACTGCCAAAGAGTGTCTCGAAAGCACGAAAGCGGCTGGTAATGCGGTCTGCGACGAGGTCCGCTTCTGGGGGAAACACGGCATCTAGCACAGCAGAACGCACGAGGTCGGGATAGTCGCGCATGGTGGTGAGCGCCAGCCGCGAACCGTAGGAGATGCCGTAGAGGTTGACTCGGTCGTAGCCGAGAGCCGCTGCGAGGTCGGCAATGTCGGCGGCGCTGTCGGCACTGGTGTGATGCTCAATGACGAGGGTGTCCACATCAACGGTACGGGAACGACAGTGAACCAACGGGCTACGGAAAACCCCACGCTCTCCCCTTTCTATCTCCGGGCAGTTGAGCACAGGCTGCGAGAAACCGGTGCCGCGTTGGTCGTATAGGATGAGGTCACGGTTAGCGCGGAGGGGGTGGTCCAGCCAGTTGTACAGCCGATAGATGGCGGAGGCCCCCGGCCCACCCTCCAGGTAGATCACGGGGTCCGGCGCTTTGACCTGGGGAATGAGCGCGGGGAGCACAACCACCGCCAGGTAGACCTGCGGCCCGGCGGGGTCGGCACGGTCTAGCGGGACGGTGAGCGTGCCACAGACGATACCCGGTTCTGGCGAGTCAAAAATGCAGTCGTTGGGGGCAAAAGCGGGGGTGTAGCCCTGGGCCGCTGTTGGGGTCGTCATTGCCAGCAAGCTGCCGAGCAGGGTCATGAGTATGAGGGTGGGGCGGGTCATGGGGATGGCACCTCCGTCATTTCGTTGGCAAAGAACTGTTCGTAGAGCATGTCCCCGACCATATGGTGAAAGGCAACACTGGGGTGGGTGTCCTGGTAGGAAACGATGCGCTCCTCCAAAGGCCATGCGTTCGCCTCGTCAAACAGGCGAAGCACATCCGTATGGCCGCGTTCCTCGAACACCTGCGCCACCCGGTCTACGTAGGGGACGCTACGGAAGGGATAGAGCATGTTCGGGAAGATGACGACCACGAGACGGGCGTCCTTTTCCTCGACGTAGTCAATAAATTCCTCAATTTCTTGACGGTGGACCGCCCAGATAGTCGGGTTGTCGTAAGCGCGAAAGTCGTAGTCTTGCCAGTCCTCCGGCGGGTTGAGTACGTTGATGAGGTAGCGGTAATAGATGAAGTTGAGGAAGTAGGAGGCTTCTGCCCACCAGGGAACCGGGCCGGGTTCTAGTTGGAGGCCGAGGCGCAGTTGGGCGTAGCTGATGTCGTTGAGAAAGTACTGAAGGATCACCACGTCTGGGTCTTGGAGGGGGTGGCTTTTGAGGATGTCGAGTTCCTCTGGGGTGGAACGGCCATACTCCGCCACGTTGACCACGGCGTAGTCGTCACCCAGGTTAGCCGCCAGCACATCCCCGAAGCGGTCGGCGGGGTCGTCAATACCCCAGCCCGCCGCGAAGGAATCCCCCACAAGCATAACGGTTGTCTTGTCCTGCCAGTCGGCGGGGGTCCACTTGTGGTCACGGAAGCCGAGCGAATTTGTCTCCCAGTGACGGTCCAACCAGTTGGTCGTGGACTTGGTGAAGATGTTCTCGCTCTGGGCGTGGATGTAGCGGAAGTAGACCTCAGCCCCCGCCAGCGTGGTCGCTAGCACGGTGTAGCTCACGAGCAGGTTACGGGCGACGCGGCGCACTGCCGGGACTGGCAAAAATGCCGCGATCAGCAGCAGGACACCGGGGGCCAACACCATCAGGATGAGCCATTGCATTGTTGATTTTTTTCCTCAATGCCTAACGTTATGCGCGTTCCAATATTCCACAAAATGCGGCGTGCGCCAATGGAAGGTCTGTCAGTGTGTTAGATCAACGTTGGTAACGGTTTAATCCCCTTGACAGGGTGTGCTATCATATTTGATCCACTAAGACCCACAAGCCAGAGAAAAAGGTTGCCCATGAGCCTTGTAAATGACTACCGGATGGTGCTGCCGCGCCATGTGGACCCACAAATTGACGACGAAACCTACGGCAAGTATATCATCAGCCCGCTGGAACGTGGCTACGGCGTGACGCTGGGCATCTCGTTGCAGAAGGTGCTGCTGTCCTCTATAGCGGGGGCGGCGGTCGTGGCTGTGCGTGTGAATGACGGCTTGGCCGCCTATGACGACATTCCAGGGGTGCGGGAGAACATCGCCGCACTGACGCTGCAACTCAAGCAGATCAACCCGAATATCGTTGACAACAAAGAGCGTGAGATTGCGCTGCGGTTGGAGCATCACGAGGTAGGTAGCGTCCACGCTGGGAACATCATCTGCCCGCCGAATGTGAGTATTCGCAATAGCGACCTCTACCTGTTCACGTCTGACAGTGATAACACGCTTACCACGATTGATTTTCTGGTGCGGCGCGGGATAGGCTACATCACCGCTGGCGAGCATCTGGATATTCCTGAGGGATTCTTGCCCATCGACGCGAACTTCAGCCCAGTTCGCCGGGTGGTCTTCGACGTAGACGCAGCGCGTGTTCGGCAGAAGACGAACTACGACAAGCTGGTGCTAGAGATTTGGACGGACGGGACGATCAAGCCGAAGAAGGCGCTCTCCGAGAGTTCGGTTACGCTGATTAAGCAGTTAATGGTGTTTGACCCGGACAGCGATATTTTGTCCGACCCGGACAAGTACCTGCCGCCGGACCCAACGCCAGAGCCGGAGGTCAACCCGCTGTATGATGTGCCGATCGAGGTGCTGGACCTGTCTACGCGGGTGTTTAACTCGTTGCGCCGCACGGGGATCACGTCCGTTGGGGATGTGGTCGATATGCTGGAACGCGGCGAGGACGCGATGTTGGCGATCCGCAACTTCGGGCAGACCTCACTGGACGAGTTGAAGGAAAAGCTCGAAGAGAACAGCTATCTGCCGTATGACCTGGACGAAGCGTAGGCGAAAAGCCGTTCGCCGATAGGTTATCCCAGGCCGGGGCGTGTGATTGCACGTCCCGGTTTTTTTAAAATTACAAAGCATTACCCATTAACGCAAAAAAGCGTTATAACTTATGGTGTCTACAGGCTTGCGCCCTGCGCTGGCAGGCGGCCTGAGTTTTGCACGAAGGAGAGTATTGATGCCTAAACGAGTTGTGTTGTTGATTTTGGTGCTGGGGGTCGTCCCGGCTTTCGGGCAGGGGTATACGCCTGTGTTTGAGGAGGGGAATTGTCCCTTCCCGGAGGTGGACCGGGTGACGTGTGGGTATTTGGTAGTGCCGGAGGACCGGGCGAACCCGGACGGGCTGGCCGTTGAGCTAGCGGTGGCGATTATCAACCCGGCCAACGGGGACGTTAACGCCACCCCAGTGATTTTCCTGGAAGGTGGGCCGGGTGGCATTGCGCTGTCTGCTGTGGATGAGTTCCCGCTGAATGCAATCAGCCAGGAACGGACGATTATCCTGGTGGACCAGCGCGGCACGGGTTTTAGCCGCCCAAGCCTCAATTGCCCGGAGATGGAGGCGGGTGAGGGTGAAGACCCGCTGGCCGACTGCTATGACCGGTTGGTGAGCGAGGGGGTGAACCTGAGCAACTACAACAGCACAGCGAGCGCGGCAGACATCAACGACCTGCGTGAGGTGCTGGGCTACGAACAGGTGAACCTGTGGGGCATTTCCTACGGCACGCGCCTGGGGCTGACGATCATACGGAACTACCCGGAAATAGTGAACGCAGCAGCGTTGGACTCGGTGTTCCCGCCGGAGGTAAACCCGACGGAACAGATAGCACAGGACACCCAGGCTGCTTACGAGGCGCTGTTCGCGGCCTGTGCTGCGGACGCAGCCTGCAACAGTGCCTACCCGGACCTGGAAACGACCTTTTACGATCTTGTGATCCGCTTGAACGATGAGCCGCTGGTGTTCAACTACTACGACTTCGACCTGGATGAGGAATACGAGCGCGAACTCCTCGGCGAGGATGTGTTGAGCTTGCTTTTCCAAACACTCTACAACAGCGAGGCAATCCCGATGTTGCCGTATGGCATTACGCTGCTGGACGAGGCAACCGACGAGGCAGACTACACCGATGCGGTTGACATCCTGAGTGGCTTCTGGACTGTGGGGAGTTGGACCGGGGAGGACTTCGGCGAGGACTTTAGCGAGTCGGTCATGGAGTCCGATGAGGTGTTGGGCTACATCGACGCGGTAGGCGACATCAGCGACAGCGAGGGGATGTTCACGGCAGTAACGTGCGCGGAGGAAACGGCCTTTGAGGACGCGGACACGGCCTATGACGCGGCGGAGATGCTGCCGGACGCGCTCTATGACAACATCATGGGCGCGATTGACTTCGCGTTTTTGGACTGTGAGGTGTTCGCGGTGGACCCTGCGCCGGATGTGGAGAGCACACGAGTTCAGGGCGATATTCCGACGCTGTTGATTGCGGGTGGGCTGGACCCGGTGACGCCTGTGAGCTATGCGGAGAGCGCACTCGCAGGGCTGAGTAACGGGACACTGGTGGTGTTCCCCTTCGGTGGGCATAGCCTAACTGGGTCGCCGGGTTGTGGGGCGTCGTTAATTGCGGCGTACTTTTCGGACCCGTCCGCACCGCTGGACATGAGTTGTGTGCCGCAGACAATCTCGTTTTACGTGGAGTAATTAGGCGGCGTTCATGTCTGCTGGCAGGGCGGCGTTCGGCTGCGGTAGCGCGGCCAGCGCCCCCTGTTTGGTTTCAAAGGTGGCGGTCCTGACCTGCCGCACACGGGCAAACAGGCGAACCAGAAAACAAATCTGTCGGTTTGGGCCAGACGATTGGTGTGGCACCATCGCCCATTCGTGAACGATGTCGCGGGTTTAAATGCGTTGTGGTAAGGCTTTGTCTGGGCCTGGCCGGGTCGGTTCAATGCTGTCCTGGGTAATAATCGGTAGGTAGACGGTGAAACAACTGCCCTGGTTCACCTGGCTTTCCACAATGACACGCCCGCCCATCATCTGCGTAATTTGATCGACAATGGTGAGGCCCAGGCCCGTCCCGCCGTACTCACGGGTGCTGGAGGAATCCTCCTGGCGGAATTTCTCGAAGATGTAGCTCAAAGCCGTATCGGAGATGCCAATGCCGTCATCACGCACGGCGATTGTCCACTCGGTGACGTGATAACCGAGTTCAAGCGTCACGGTGCCTGTTTTTGTGAATTTCAGCGCGTTTGACAGAAGGTTGGCAACAATCTGAGTCAGGCGTTTGGTGTCGCCGTAGAGCGTTGTGGGGAGCGCCGGAGCCACCTTTACCTCAAAGTGTAGGTCTTGTTGAGCGGCAAGCACCTGATGCTGTTCATCCCAGGTTGTTGCGAGGTCGTGGGGGTTGAACGGCTTAACATCGAAGCTCATTTCGCCGGATTCGATGCGGGACAGGTCCAGCAACTCGTTGATAAGGTGGAGCAGGCGATGGCTGTTCAGGTCAATCCGGCTAATCATGTTGCGGGCAGCCGGGTCAATTTCGCCGTTTAAGCCCTCTAGCAAGATGCCGCTATAGCCCATGATGGCGTTGAGGGGCGTGCGTAGCTCGTGGGAAACCACTGAGAGGAACTCGGTTTTGAGGCGCGAGCCTTCTTCGGCGCGTTGGTTGGCGGCGACGAGGTCCTGTGTGCGGGTTTCGATGTCGTCCGCCATACGGTTGAAGGTGCGTGTGAGCAGGTCAATTTCGTCGCCAGCGGCGGCGGTGAGGTGGATACGCTGGGACATATCGCCCTGGCCGAACTGTTCGACGTGGGTATGTAACATCTCCAACGGCACGATGATTCGGCTTTGAACAAAACGCCACACGCTGATAATGAGCCAGACGCCGACACCAGCCAACGCGAGAAAAATGACCCCAACAGGGTAAAAAACGTTGAGTGCGGTGTTGAGGGGTTGTTCCACGACAATCAGGATGGGGGGGACGGTGAGGGCTTTTACACCGACAATGGCAAAGTTCCCCCGGATACCACGCTCGATGCGACTGAAAAGTTGGTGGGGGGCGTCCGCGACAACTGGCGTATCTGCCGGTAAGAAGCGGTCGAGGTCAACGGTTGTTTGAATGCGTGCGGCCTCAGCATTTTTGTGCGCCAGCACAAACCCATTTTCAGCATCAATCAAGTAGGCTTTGCTGCCCGTGCCGACATCTAACAGACGTAACGACTCCCAGAAGCTCGTGAGTTCGACCTCAGCGACCAGTGTGCCCAGGCGTTCACCGGGTTGGCCGGTTGGTAGGTTGCTGGGGGCATAAACAGGTGTGGTAAAAGTCACGGACCAGAAGGCGGTGTCGCCTTCGGTCCAGGTTAACTCGCCCCATGTGGGTGCCGTTACCTCGTTCCAACTGTCGAGGCCCGTGGTTGGGGGGGGAACGGGGAGGTTGGTTGCAGTACGTTCATATTGATAGATAAGCGTGTCGTCTGGCGCGAGGACGTTGGCACGAAAAACACTGCTCTGGCCGTCGTCATCGATGATTTGCCGAAAAATATCGCGGTAGTCGGCTTCGTCGGCATAGGCCAGGGCAACCCCCACGGCAATGGTTTCCTGTTCGATCTCTAGGAGTTGGCGGTCAAGTAAGTGGCCCGTTTCTTGTGCTGCGTCGCGGATGATGAGGTGGGTGGACCGCAGCGAGAGCGAGGCGACGGCGACCATCGCGACGATAATCCCAACAAGGGCAATCAAACTTAGCACGCCGACGCGCCAGATAATTCGGGTGGTTAGTGAGTTGGAGGGGTTGTTAGTTTGCCACATAGTGAGAATCGCTTAGTCAGCTTAGTCAATCGTTTGTATCGTTACCCAGTTTCCATTATCGAACTGAACCACACGTATTGCAAGTTTGTCGATGTCGCCAAGGGCGTCAAAGCGCCAGTTACCCTGTGCGCCCTGGATGTTTTCTAATGAGCGCAGGCTGTCCAGGACGGTAGCACGGGTAATGGGGCGTTCGGCGTTTTCGATGGCAGTTAACGCGGCGACCACCGCATCATAGGTGGTGAGGGTAAAGACTGACGGAGAACGATTATAGGCGGCAGTGTAGGCCGCCACGAACGAAGCGGCGCTTTCCAACAAGAGCGGGTCAGCGGGCATTATGGTGGCGTATAAGCCTGTGATTTGAGCCGGGTTTGGGACAGCATAGGTTTCGTAGGTCATACCGTCCCCACCAAGAATCGTGAGGTCTGGGAAGGTGTCGAACAGAGTCACGATAACCTCATCGTAGCGCCCGCCAGACAACAAGGGATAGTAAAGCAGGTCTGGTTCGGCAACGCGGATCGTGTTGACGAGGTTACGGGTAACGATTTCCACGTTTGTTTGTAATGAGAAGGCATATTCCCCCACTTGAGCCAGGCCGAAGTCGTTCATGTTGGCCTCAAAGATGCCTGCCAGCCCGGCGGAGTAGGGATCATCCTCAATATAGGCTAACAACACACGCGCATAGCCCTGCTCCCCCGCCCAAAACGCAGCAATGCTCCCTTGCATCTCGTCGCTGGGGATGGTGCGAAAAAAGGTGCGCTCGCCAGTTGGGTAGAAGATACCGGGTGCGCCGGGCACGTAGCCGCTCTTGGTGAGTTGCGGGGCGGTGGCGAGTGGGGATATAAACGCAACCCCGGCCTCGTTGAGGATCGGGAGGCTATCCTGGGCGTATTGCGAGTTTGGACCGCCGATGACGGCCACGATGTTAAGGGCTGTGGCGATGTCCTGGGTATGTTGTATGTTTACAGGCTGGCCTTCTATAAAGCCCCGGGGCGTGGGGAAAAACGCAAGCGCAACCTCATCACGTAGCGGGTGCTGGGCATGGGCTAACTCGGCAGCTTGGCGAAGCTGTGTGCCGGCCTCTGAGTCGGGATAGATGAGAGCAATTGTCAGCGGTGAGGGGGTTCCCATCAGGGCGAGTACAAGCTGCCACAGCAGCACGATGAACCCGAATACGGTAATTGTCAAAGTGAAGGCGATGATTCCACGGCGTGTTGATTGTGATAGTGCAGGTTGTTTGTCCACAGCCTGTAACCTGTGTATATTTTCTTCTACCTATAATCAATACCTTCGCCAATCAGGCAGCGGATGCCGTCTCATCAGGTGGACGAATCGCGCCAAAGCGTGTCAATCGACGCTGAATGCGAGAAACTAAGGCTATTCCAGTGAAATGTCGAAGCAAGGCAAAAATGGTAATGGCGCGA
>CAYWZS010000157.1:0-8678 GCA_964462905.1 uncultured Anaerolineaceae bacterium | reverse complement strand
AGTCCCCTCTATGCTTGCGGAGAGGGGATTTAGGGGTGAGGTTCCGTCCGCCGCTGGCCGAAAACGAAACCCTCAACGCTTCATCCCGGCGGCGGCGGCAGCAAGAAAAAAACAGAACCCTTTGCTGCCGCCGAAATTCGCTCAACCAAAACTGTTTTTACTCGTTGCGCATTGCTCGGTACTTTCAACATCTCGCCTAATACCGCCCAAAGTACTGCGCCAGCTCCCACGCCGTCACCTGTCGCGCATACTCCGCGTACTCCTGGCGCTTCGCCGCAATGTACCGGTCCGCAATGTACGGCCCCAGCGCCGTCAGCATCACCTCGTCCTGCTCCAGCGCGTCCAACGCCTGCCGCAGCGAGTTCGGCAGCGTCTCCACATGCCGCAACCGCGACCGATTCTGATGCAGGATCGTCTCCTCCAGCGGCTTCGGCAGCTCCAACCCCTGCCGGATGCCCTCCAGCCCCGCCTGGAGCATCACCGCCCCCAGCAGGTACGGGTTCGCGCTGGGGTCCGGCTGGCGCAGTTCCAACCGGGTGTGCGCCTCCTGCCCTGGCCGGATACTCGGCACTCGTATCAGCGCCGCCCGGTTGATGTGCGCCCATGTCACGTACATCGGGGCCTCAAAGCTCGTGGCGATGCGCTTGTAGCTGTTCACCAGCGGCGACAGGATCGCGCTCATCGCCCGCGCATGTTCCAACTGCCCCGCCAGGAACTGCTGCGCGATTTTACTCAGGCCATGCTCGTTGTCCGGTTCACTAAAGGCGTTGGCCCCGCTCTCAGCATCGTGCAGGCTCTGGTGCGTGTGCATCCCCGTTCCCGGTAGGTCTGCGGACGGCCTCGGCATGAACGTGCAGTGCAGCCCATGCTGACGCGCCACCGCCTTCAACGCCACCCGCGCCGTCAACACCCGGTCTGCGCTCGTCAGCGCGTCACTGTAGAGCAGGTCGATCTCCTGCTGGCCGCTCCCGATCTCATGGTGGGCGCTCAAGACGGGGATGTCCATCTGCTCCAGCACAGCCATCATTCGGTTGCGGACGCGCTGCGCCTCGTCCCCCGGCATATCGAAGTAGCTGTCCCGGTCGTGGGGCGTGAGCGGCTGCACCCCATCGTCAGTAGGGCTGTTCTCAAAGAGGAAGAACTCCAGCTCCATGCCAATCTTGTAGCTGTAACCCATCTCCCTCGCGTTGTCCAACACGCGGATGAGCGTCGCCCGTGGGTCCCCGATGAACACGTCTCCGCTCGGCGTATGTACATTGCAGATAACCCGCGCCGCTTTTTCGTCGTTCGCCGTCCACGGGATGACCGCGAACGTGTTGGGGTCCGGCACGAGCAGCATATCGCTCTCTGCGACCCGTGCGAAGCCCTCCAACGACGAGCCATCGAAGTGTGCCCCCTCCTCCATAACGCGCTTCATCTGGCTTGGTGGGACGGTGACGCTCTTCAGCCGCCCGGTAATGTCCGTGAACCACAGGTTCACAAAGCGGATGTCCTGCTCTTTCAGGGCCTTCAAAATATCTTGTTGCTTGGTCATAAGGCGTTCCCCGATCTAATTTCGTTGTTGAAGTAGCACTAGTTTAGGGTGGGCCGCCCGGTCGGTTCATCGGTCAGAACTCACAAAGAATCGTCGTCGTCGTCGGGTTCGTCCGCCGTAGCCGGCCCATATTTGTCCTCAAGATGCCCAAGCAGCGCCTCAGCCCCCAGCAGGTAGCTCCGCACGCCGAAGCCGCTAACCTGCCCGATGCAGACCGGAGCCAGATACGACGTGTGCCGGAAGGACTCGCGGGCGTGGACATTCGAGAGATGTACCTCTACAACAGGCAGTTCGACGGCCACAATTGCATCACGCAGCGCGATGGACGTATGAGTGTAGGCCCCCGGATTAAAGACGACACCCGCCGCCCAGTTCCTCGCAGCATGTAGCGTGTCAATGAGGACGCCCTCGCTGTTGGACTGCGCCGTCCGTACTCCGACATTCTGCGAGGACGCATACGCCGTCACCATCTCGTTGATGCTTGCCAGGGTGTCCGTCCCGTATATCTCTGGTTCGCGTGTCCCCAACAGATTCAGATTGGGGCCATGTAGTAGTAGTATCGCGCGCATATGCTTCCCTCCTAGCGCAGTGCTTCTAATGTTGCGATCACATCCTCGCGGGTCACATCCTCAACCACCCTCGGGCTAGCCAATCCCTCTAACAGCACGAAGCGGGAGCGCCCATCCCGCCACTTTTTGTCCGTTTGCATGGCAGCCCACAGCGCATCGGTATCCACGTCGCCTAGCTTCGTCGGCAAACCGACCTCCGCCACCAGTGACCCCACAATTTCGACAGTATCGCCGTCTAACAGACCCAACCGCTGCGAGAGCGAGGCCGCCGCGAGCAGTCCGAAGCCCACGGCCTGCCCGTGCGCCCACGCGAAGTTTGTGACCTTCTCAATTGCGTGGCCGAAGGTATGGCCCAGGTTAAGGTGCTGGCGGACCCCATATTCGTAGGGGTCTTGCTGAACGATGTTCACCTTCACCTGCACGGCACGGCGGATCATCTCAACAGCGCGTTCGCGGACGTGCAAGTCGCGTTGCAGTAGCGCCGGGTCCGCGATGAACCCGTGTTTGATCGTCTCGGCCATACCGTTCTGCCACTCCATATCCGGCAGTGTCGCTAACACGTCGGGGTCGATCAGTACGACGGCGGGCTGTTTGAATGCCCCTACAAGGTTCTTGCCTTCGGGCAAGTCTACACCGACCTTGCCCCCCACGCTGCTATCGACCATCGCCAGTAGGCTTGTGGGAGCCTGGACGAAGCGCACCCCGCGCATATATGACGCCGCAACGTACCCTGCGGTATCTCCAACGACACCGCCCCCCAAGCCGATAATCGTGCTCCCTCGGTCTAGGCCAGCCCGTGCACACGCCCGACACAGGTCGGTAACGGTTTCCATCGTTTTGTAGGCTTCACCATCAGGCATGGTGATCATCTCAGCATTTGGGAGGATAGCGGCCAGTTTTTCGCCGTGGAGGGGGGCAATGGTATCGTTCGTAATGACCGCCACCCGTTTCCCCAGGCCGTAGGCATCCGCTAGCCGCGCCCCGTCACCGAGCAAGTCAGCCTCAATCACAATGTCGTAGCTTTCCCCACCAGGGGCTTCTACCCGAATCGACTCTGCCATAGTACCACGACCTCCTCTGCGACCTGTTCCGGTGTTTTCCCAGTTGTGTTAACTTGGTAGGGTAACACGCCATATAGCGGCTTGCGGGTCGCCAGTAACTCTCGCCAACCTCCCGCCAACGGACGGCCAGCAGTTTCGTCCTCCAGACGAGCGGCAATTGCTTCCTCTGTGGCTGTCAGGCAGACGACCAACCCAGTACTACTCATGGCCGCTACCGTATCGCGATTGAGCAACGCACCGCCCCCCGTCGAAATCACGAGTCCAGTCTGCGCGGCGAGGTCCACGCACATTTCTGCTTCGAGCTTACGGAAAGCGGCCTCACCATCACGAGCGAAGATCTCTGAGATCGACAGCCCCGCCGCCGCGACAATGCGCTCGTCTGTATCCACAAAGGGACGTTCCAGCTTTTTTGCCACGAGCGGCCCCACAGTAGACTTGCCTGTCCCCATGAAACCGGTCACGACGATATTGGGCGCGTTACTCCTCAAAGTCGAACCGCCAGGTTGCATTATCCATCGGCACATCTGCTAAACGATTGCCCCGCAAGCTCTCGAAACGCGGCCCCATCTCTTCGATGCTATCTCCGCCCAGCTTTTCCATCAGAGCATCGGCCAGCACGAGTGCTAACATGCTCTCACCGATAGGCATGGCACGGGGTAGGGCGCAAAAGTCGCTGCGCTCGTAGGTGGTTTCTTCCGCCTCACCCGTCGCAAGGTTCACACTGTCCAACGCCTGCAACACGGTTGCGATAGGCTTCATCGCCACGCGAACGATGATCGGGTCGCCTGTCGTGATGCCTCCTTCCAGCCCACCCGCACGGTTCGTCTTGCGGTAGATTTCACCGTTACCGTTACTGTAGATGGGATCATGGACCTCGGTCCCACGACGGCCTGCGTTGGCAAAACCATCTCCGATTTCAACACCCTTCATCGCCTGGATACTCATCATGGCTTGGGCGATTTTGCCGTCTAGCTTACGGTCCCAGTGGACATGGCTCCCCAGCCCCGGCGGGACATTCACCGCGACGATTTCCCAGACACCCCCAAGCGTGTCCTTATCGATCTTCACCTGCCGAATGGCCCCGTGCATGGCCTCAACAGCGTTGGCATCCGGCGTGTGAACATCGTTGGTTAGTGATGCCTGAAACAGTTCAGCAAAGGGTTTGCTGTAGTCGATATTTGCCTCTACGTCGCCAATCTGCGTCACATAGGCGTAAACCTCAATCCCAAACACGTTGAGGAGCTTCCTGGCAACGGAACCGGCCATCACCCGCGCTGCTGTCTCACGGGCGCTGGCACGTTCCAGTGACAAGCGCAACTCACGATAGCCGTACTTGATCGCCCCGGTGAGGTCTGCGTGGCCGGGACGTGGGGTAGGGATGGGGGGGATGTCCTTCTCGCGCCAGTTTTTGAAGTCACGATTTTTCAGAATCATCGCAATGGGCGCACCTGTCGTGTGGCCGTTCATCACGCCGGATGTGATACGTGCGCCGTCCTTCTCGATCTGCATCCGCCCACCTGCGCCGTAGCCCTTCTGGCGACGCGCCAGGTCTTCGTTGATGTCTGCGCTGGACAGGGGCAACCCAGCAGGCAACCCCTCAACAATCGTGGTTAACATTGGCCCGTGGCTCTCACCAGCGGTAAAGAAGCGTATTTGCGCCATTTAATCCTCTTTTTCCTGTAAAGCGGTTCGCACCGTATCAAACATTACATCTACCGGGGCATCCTGCCCGGTCCATATTTCAAAGGATGCCGCGCCCTGCCGCACAAGCATACCTAAACCACCGATGGCGTGTAGCCCCTGTTCCTCCGCCTGTTTCATGAGGGCAGTTTTGGCAGGGCGATACACCATATCGTAGACCAACGCGCCGTCTGGCAGCGGATTGGCATCGTCCCAAGGTGAATCCCCGATGTTGGGGTACATGCCGACGGGTGTGCAGTTCACGACGAGGTCCGCGCCCCAATCGACGATTTCCGCCTGAGACTTGACGGTCGCCGCAATGCCCAAGCCTACAATCATCTCTAACGCCTTAGCTGGCGTGCGATTGTTCACTACGACGGTTGCACCTGCCTCGTACAGCCCGTAGAGTGCCGCTCGTGCCGCGCCACCTGCGCCCAGCAGGGCCACTTTCATGTCGGCCAGGGGCAGGTCATAGGCGTGCAGGTCGTTGATGAACCCGGTCACATCGGTATTAGTGGACTGGTTGCGCGGCAGGATCAAGGTGTTGGCGGCACCAACAGCTTTTGCAACGTCGTCGGGGCGGGTAAACGCCAACACATCCTGCTTGAACGGGATTGTGACATTTAGCCCCATGTACCCGTGCCGCCCGAACTCCACCACGGACTTCTTGAGAATTTCCGGCGGGATGGCGTTGGCGTCATACACCCAACCCTGTTTATCCAGGCCGAGCGCCTGGAAAGCAGCATTGTGCATCGTGGGACTCAAACTATGACCAATCGGCCAGCCGATGACACCAACTTTGATGGGGCGCATGTGGGTGTGTTTCCTCTCAAGCTATAAGTGTTATTATTATGACGGCACATTGCAGGACGGTAAAGCGCCGATTATGCCATCGGCTCTGGTTGGAGTGCGCCGCCCATTTGCTGAATGACATCGCTGAAGCCGGGGAACGAATCGCCGGCACACTTGGCATCCGTGACGACGGTCTCGCCGGAGGCCACCAACCCGGCAACCGTCAGGCTCATGGCGATGCGGTGATCGTCGTGGCCGTCAACGGTGGAGCCTACGAGTGTTTGTGGGCCGTCGATAATGAAGCCATCTTCCGTCTCGGTGATATTCGCACCTAATCGCGTGAGTTCTGCCGTCATCACGGCGAGGCGGTCTGTCTCTTTGACGCGCAACTCACGCGCATCACGCACGGTTGTGCGCCCATCGGCATGAAGCGCCGCAACCATCAACACCGGGAACTCGTCGATCATGCGGACGACGGTTTCGCCACCGACCTGGATGCCCTTTAGCGCCGAGTGCTTTACACGGATGTCGCCGACGGGTTCACCTGCCTCGATCCCGGTTTCGGTCACGGTAATGTCCGCGCCCATCTGCAATAGCACGTCGAGAATTCCAGTCCGGGTGGGGTTCAGGTTGACGTGTTCAATCGTCACATCACTGTCTGGGACAACAGCGGCTGCGACCATCACAAAGGCGGCTGAGGACACATCCCCCGGCACAGTGATGTCGATCGGCTGAAGTGCGGCTCCGGGATTGAGTGTGACCGTGTTGCCCTCGATTTTGAGGTCTGCGCCCATAGCCTGTAGCATCAATTCGGTGTGGTCGCGGGCTGGCCCAGGTTGGATTACGGTGGTTGGACCGTCTGCAAACAGGCCGGCCAAAAGCACACAGCTTTTCACCTGTCCACTGGCAATCGGCATATCATAGGTCATGCCTTTGAGCGGCGCTGGCGTTACGTGGAGCGGCGCACGGCCATCGGTGGCAGTGATATTCGCGCCCATCTGCGCGAGTGGGTCCGTCACCCGGCGCATGGGGCGACGGCGCAATTGATCGCTGCCGTCCAGCACGGACGGGAACGGTTGCCCGGCCATAATTCCCAGCATGAGTCGGATACCTGTCCCGGCATTGACAAGGTCGAGCGAGGTGTTGGGGGGATGTAGCTGCCCCCCGTGGATGGTGAGCGTGTGCGTGTCTGGACGGTCGACCTGCACGCTAAGGGAACGCGCAGCCCCCAGTGTCGCCTCGGTATCACCTGCGGCCAGCCACTCGCGGACGTGGGAAGTTCCCCCAGCGAGTGCGCCCAACATCACGGCGCGGTGTGAGATGGACTTGTCGCCCGGTACGCGGACCTTCCCGGCTAGTGCCTGGCCGGGTTGTAAGCGAAACTGCATGTTTCTTACCGTTGTCATCAGCGTTTGCCCTCGTAGTTGTCGGCCCAATGTCGCCGTGCGTCGCGCACGGGCATGAGCGCATCTGCCAGAAGATCATAATCACCGGAAACCAACATCACCTCCATCTGGGCAAGCTGAACCCGGAAAAGCGCCAGCAACGTCGCAACGGACTGACGGTTTGTGCTGAGAATATCGCTCATCATACGGATGTCGCTAGCGGCCAGCCGTGAGGTATCGCGGAAGCCACCCGCCGCTAACGCCCACACATCCTCATCGTGGTTCGCCTCTTGGGCGACCGTCGCGACCAGTCCCGCACTCAGAAGATATGGTAGATGGCTGATGGCTGCCACGATGCGGTCATGGCGTTCGGGGTCCATCTGGATCGGAACTGCACCCAACGTCCGCACGAAGGACAACGCCCGGAGGATCGTTGCGGGTGTGGTTCGCGGTGTGGGTGTCAGCACGAACGGACGGTTGCGCCACAAATCGGCATCGCTGGCGGAAACCCCACTGATTTCTTTACCTGTCATTGGATGTCCGCCGATGGCCTGCACCCCAATCGGCAAACGCCGCGACATTGAGAGACAAATGTCCTGCTTGGTGCTGCCGATGTCGATCAAGAAGGTATTGGAGCGCAGATACGACCCAATGCGGCGATCTAGCATTTCCAGGATCGAACGCACGGGTGCCGCCAGCACCACTGCGTCCGCCTGCTTAACACCCGCCTTCAGATCATCGGTGGCAACATCCACGATGCCATGCTCCAAGGCATAGGCGCGTGTCTCCGGGTTGGGGTCTACACCTGTAATTTGCTCCGCGTAGGGCCGTAACGCCAACGCCATCGAGCCTCCCATTAGCCCCAGGCCCACCACTGCCAGGTGCTTCACTCGAAATTCACCCGTTTCTCGAAACTCAGTTATAGTCACCTTTTTACCCTTTCCTTGCCATCAATTCCACACTCACTTTTCGGCCTTATCCGAGTGGACCCGCACTTTTGGGTAGAGGTCGGCCCGGAGCATTTCGGCATTCCGCATATAGACATGAACCACATCATCCAGGGATTTCTCCGTGTTCCAGTGAAGCAAAATGCGGATGCACATCGGTATCCCATTGGTGGCGGCTATCTCTTGTGTGCCGAGCAACGCAACCCGCGTCCAGCCCATATCACGGGCGGCCTTGGCCGGGAACGCCGCCGTTAGTTCTGGCGTGGTGGTGAAGATGATACTTGCGACATCCTCCTCACTAATCTCGTTTTGCTGGATGAGCGCATCCAACAACAGACGGGTGGCGTGTAAAATCGCCTCCGCTGAATTTTCATCAACCGTAATTGCCCCTCGGACCCCTCGAACCCTTATCATAATCAGCCTCGCCTTTTCAATTGGACACGAATAGACACAAAAAAGCGCAGAGCTTTGGCCCTGCGCTTTGTCATTGTCAACTGCCTGAGCGTCTACGTCACCTCAACAGGTCACGAGTACCGCGCACAAGCCAAACGGACAACGATTATGTTGCCGAAATAGCTGAAATAGTTTGCGGAGAAAGGATACTGACGCATTACAGACCTATGATTTCACGACACGAACATCGCAGACGGTAACACGTCTCACGGATTCCGTCAACAAAGTGGCCTTAATTAGCGTTACTCTCTACAAAT
>CAYWZS010000156.1:0-8753 GCA_964462905.1 uncultured Anaerolineaceae bacterium | reverse complement strand
AAGACGATACGTTTGATATGGATGAAGTTGTCGTTCGTATTTTGCAGCAAAACGGACTGATTTCACTTGATATACCCATTCTCCGCGAAACGAGAGTTGTATGAGCAAAATCACCGAAGCACAGGCGGTTCTCGCCGCCCTACAATTACCATCCGCACAACAAACAGAAATGGCTGCTCTGACATTGCTGGTACTGGCTCAGCTTGATGAGAATACACCCTGGAGTGATGCCAAACGCCAGAGCCTCCGCATTCACGATATGCTTCAGGAGATGAACAGCCGCTACGGGCGTAGTTACACCGAAAACACCCGTGAAACAGTGCGTCGTCAGGTGATCCACCAGTTCGAGCAGGCACGTATCGTGGATCGCAATCCAGACGAACCAGGGCTGCCGACCAACAGCCCACGCACGCATTACGCTCTAACCGATGTCGCCATCCGCACGATTCGCCAATTCAACACTCCCGATTGGGATGCTGCTGTATCGGAGTTCTTGGAAGCGCAGCAATCACTCATGGAACTCTATGAGCGCAAGCGTGAGCGACAGATGATCCCATTAACGTATCGGGGCAAGGAATATCATCTCCCACCGGGCAAACACAATCGCCTGCAGGTCGCCATCATCGAGGAATTTGGGCCGCGATTTGCACCGGGGGCAAAGCTACTCTACCTGGGTGATACGGCAAACAAATCACTTCTCGTCGATGAGGATGCTTTTCGAGAACTCAACATCCCGCTGACACGCCACGATAAGTTGCCCGATGTGATCCTTTACGATCAGCAGCGACAGTGGCTCTATCTCATCGAGGCGATGACTTCGCATGGACCTGTCACACCAAAGCGTCAGGTCGAACTGGATGATATGCTCAAGGACTGCCCGGCAGGATTGATCTACGTTAGCGCGTTCCCTGACTTCATCACATTCCGCAACTTCCTGACCGAGATCGCTTGGGAAACTGAGGTCTGGCTGAGCGAACTGCCCGACCACATGATCCATTACAACGGTGATCGGTTCATGGGGCCAAGAGATTGAGAGCAAACGGGATAAAAAAGCTAAGGGTTAGCTGTATGGATTACGAAACGGCACAGCTATTTCCGATCCTCTCGTTTGAGGTAGTCGAGTAAATCTTCGGCCAAATCCCATTTGACACGTCCACTATCACGCAAAAATCGGACAAAGCGCTTGAAGCTAACCAGGTTCACCTTGCCGGATACCAGTCGCAAATAATCTTTGACATCTGTTTCTGTGATGTCGAGCAGCAGTTTTGGTGGTTCTTGCTGCTGAATAAACTCCTCGGCAAAACGGGTTAGAACATCGCTGTGTTCCTGAGATTTTCTGGGTGTCAAACCCGATTTCCCCAATTCCTTTTGGAAGGCAGATAGAACTTTCTTGTTACTTGTCTTCGCAATTTCTGCGATGTCCCTCTGTCTTGGTTGCAATGATGTGATCAGATTTCCACGTTCTTGGGCACGGCGGTAAGTCTCGTTCAGACTGCGCTTGATACCTCCACCAAAGTGGATTGGATACGAAGACAGCAAACTATCGTAGATGATCCGGTCTTCAAATGGTAGCAACACGGCCTTAACGTAAATGGGAAGATACGGCCCGATTATTTCTTCCAGAGGCCCTGTAATTCCATGAACCCCGTAGGCGTTCGCTGGTGAGCTTTCGTCAATGAAGATCGTATGCTTCTTGAGATGCCGAAAGATAAAAAAGTTGCCTGCAACACGATGCTTCCAGCTTTCAACAAGGTCCAGATCATCCTGAGATAATTGGGCTGGGTTTTCAGTGATGAATGCTTCAAGCAGTTCGTCGTTTTCCCACAGCGTATCACGGACAGGCACTGCAACTTCAGGTGGAACATTTGCGTCACGCCACTTTTTAGGGAATGAAGGCACCACATTGCGATGCTGATTGACGAAATGTAGAAGTGGAAACCAGACTGAATAAAAACGTTCGACTTCGCTCTCGGATAGGTACATATTTGCCCTCCTGCTATAATGGTTCATAGAATTTTACCGCAAGTCATATAGCGATAGTGGAGTTTGGCTTATGGCGAAGAAATCACCCAAACGCTGGGTATCCAGCCCAAAATCACCGCCAAAACCGAAGGTGCCGGAGGATACCAAGAAGCATGTGCAAGAGCAGTGCGATAGCTTTTTGGAAAACACACTGAAGCCACGCCATATCCAGCCACCACCAGGCGACGCACGTTTTAACTACATTGTTGATCTGTACAACCTGTGGTACCAGAATTTCTTCTACTTCTGTGCAAAGTATCGTTGCCCTGCCCCTAACTGCATGTCTGAGTTCTTCGAAGTGCGCTACACCCGGCTCGAATACACCGCAAAAGACACCTATTCGATGGCGTACATGCGCCACACGGGGAAGTGGCGGGTAGTCTTCACAGGGTTGTCACTGCATGAGTGTCTCTCAACCATCAAAACCGAGGAAATCTTCTGGCCGTAGGCGTAAGAGGGAACTCAATCATTCCACCCCGTTATCCGCTGTTGAAGACGCACTGTTTACGATTTGCCATACGCGGGAATGATGCAAACCCGTTTCGCCAGCAATTTCCCGGTAGCTCATGCCACGTTCGCGCATGATGAGGATGTCCGCAAGAAGTTGCGCCTTGTCGGGATTGCGCAAGTCACTGGCTGTCGAGGAGGGAAGGGGAATATCGAACCGTAGCTTATGCCTAGTTAACGTACCTGAGACCCTCAGGTCCATCTTTCCCCAACCCAACCCCAGCGTCAGCGGACCGTCAACGGCACGGCCAGATGATCTGTCCCATCTGCCAACGTCAGCCGCGCCCCGTTCGCCCGGTCGTAGATACCCACGTTTAACCGATACGTCCCCGGCACTAGCTCCGGCGGGAGCAACACCACGAAGCGCCCAGGGAACAGCTTTTGGTCTACCAACGGGTTCGGCTCCGTCCAGGCGGTTGTCGGCGTAAACGGGTTGCTGTGGAGTGGTCCGTCGCCCTGCGCGAATATAGGGGTCGCCTGGCCTTCCTGGGTGAGATGCACAAACGCCGCGTAGTCCGCCTTCATAGTGGCGGTCGGCTGCCAGTAGAGCCACAGCACCAGCGCCCCACCAGGACTCAGCACGCCGCGTTGGGTATAGCCCACTAGCCGCACCTGCTCCCCGTAGACGACATCGGCCTCATGCTCAATCGGTAGCGTGTGGTAAACCGTCAGGTCGAAGTCGTCGCGCCCCCGCCGCCACGTCCGAGCCGTTGTGTCGTCCGCTGGGAAGGTCGCAATCGGCGTCATGTTTGGCAGATAATCATCGGTGAGGCCCGCCGCGTCTAGCTCCGCGAGGATGCCGCCGTCCACCTGGACGAAGGCCACGCCCTCATTAACCCACTGGTCCAGCGGATAGGTTACGAGTGGATTATAGCGCGGTGCGGGGTGGTGTGGCCCGTTGTAGCACGACCACTCACCGATGAATGGGCGGTTGTCGCTGACGGCGATGGCGGCATCCCCGGTGAAGGGGAGCATCTGCCCCGCCCACACCGGGAGTTCGGCGAAGGTCACGGGCAGGCGGCGTTCGAGCGCGTAGTCAATCCCCCGTGGGACCGTTAGACCGAGCCAGCCGACGAGGATCAACGCCAGCCCCCCACGTAGTATCCCGTCGCGCCCAGATACGTCACGAACCTGCGCAACAATCGCCAGTAGGCTCGCGACCGCCCACAGTGTCGCATAGCTACTGACAGTGTAGCTCTGGCGTAGGCCGATGTTGTCGTCGTCCAGAGTGATGATGAGTGTTAACGTGTGCAGGAGCACGAGGCTAATTAACGCGAACAACACCAGACGCCGCTCGGTGTCCACACGCCGCCACAGCACCGCCGTCCCAACAATTATCAGCGGCAGAAAGAGTGTCGGGGGGAGCGCGGCCTGTGTCGTCAGGGCGGTGAAGCGTAGCCACAACACCGCCGGCATCAGCAGTTGGGCGAGGCCGCCGCCACTCGCGATCACATTGGTTTCCTCATGGTTGGTGTCCAGCAGGCGGCCCGCGTCGTAGCCGAACCACAGCCAAGCCGCACAAGCAACGATCAGCGTAATCTGCATTACCAACACTGTGCCCCAACGACGACGCGCTAGCGGCTGTCGCCACAGATACCACAGCGCCACCCCCACGCCCAAGCCCAACACTGGGAACTGTGGGTACTTGAACACGACGGCGGTGAGTCCCGCGAGGGTGCTCAACACAGCCAATGTCGCACTACGCCGCGTGAGTGCCAAGACCGCGCAGCCGAGCGCAGCAACGAAAAACAAATGCTCGTAGATTTGCGGGAAGGCGTACTGTGCTTCTGCCAGAATCCTGGGATTGAACAGCCATAACGCCGGGACCATCAACCCGGCCAGGTTGCCGCCAAACCACCGCGCCACAAACGCCATCCCTGTGATCGCCATCAGGTTGACGACGATTCCTGTCAGGCGTAGGCCGTGGACGATCTCACAGGCGCACGCGGTCGCGGGCTTCCCGGTGACGCGCTCCACCACGAGCTGCGCCGCATGGTTCACGTAGAGTAACCCCGGTGGATAGCCGGGTATCCACAGCGGGTCATCGGTGAGGCCGCGCAGCGCGTAGACCTCGTGGATGTAGTTGCGCTCGTCCTTGCTCTCGTAAAGCGGCAGGCCCCGGTCATAGCCCGTGAGGTGAACGAGCGCCCCCGCCAACAAAAGCACAGCTAACCCAACCGCAAAGACACGATTTGAGATGGTATAGGGATGGAACACAGCAGCGGCCCTCTGCTTGGTCATCATTATAAATCACAGCTATTTTCCCGATAGCAGGGCATACCTACAAGGGCGAACCGCAATCGAGCGCCACCAGGACAACACAGAAAACGGCTTAAAGTGGGGGGGGATCGCGGCAATATACGCCTATGGCCTGAGTTGGCGCTTAACAGTTCCACCAAAACGCCATGCCACCCCGTTGACGGAACTAGACAAAGCTGGTGAACCGTTCTATCGTGCAGGACATGCCCGGGTGTAATGCCCGGTAAGGACACCGCGACACAACTAGGATGGCTTCTTCATACATGCTCAAACAACGCACGATTTTCCTGTTCTGGGTGCCGCTCGCGCTGAGTTGGTTCCTGATGACCTTTGAACACCCGTGGGTGCAGGGGGTGATCGCTCGCCTGCCAGACGCACAGCTACAACTGGCTGCCTTCGGCCTGATTATCAGCCTGATGGTCCTCATCGAGACGCCCATCATTATGATGCTGGGGACGGGGGCGGCGCTGGGCCGCAACCGCCAACACTATCGGCTGCTGTGGCGCTACCTGATGGCAGTCAACGCGCTGGTGACGGTGGTCGCGCTGGCGATGGGCTTCACGCCGCTGTTGGACTGGTATTTGGGCGTGGTCGTCGGCGTGGAGCAGCGGATTACCGACGCGGTGCGCCCTGGGATTCAGATCATGGCGCTGTGGCCCGCCTTCATCGGCTATCGCCGCTTTCACCAGGGCATCATGATCCGCAACGACCACACGCGCCCTATTGGTTACGGTACGTTGGTGCGGCTGGCAAGCAGCGCCGGGACCGCGATCCTGCTCGGTTGGCTGACGGGGATGCCCGGCGCGGCGATTGGTGCCACGGCGATGCTTGTTTCGGCGACGGTGGAAATGGTCTATGTGATTGTGGCGTCGCGGGTAGATGTGCGCGATGTACTGGCGACGGAACTAAAACGGGGAGAGGCCCCGCTGACGTATCGCGGCGCGTTCAAGTTTCACTTTCCGTTGGCGCTGACGAGTATCTTCACGCTGTTGGTGCGGCCGGTGATTGAGCGCGGTCTGGCGTCCACGCCGGACCCAGAGGCGACGCTCGCGGCTTGGGCAGTGGTGTTTAGCGTGCTGCTGATTGCCCGTTCCGGCGCGATGGCCTGGCAGGAGGGCGTGATCGCGCTCAGTGAACGCCCGGACAGTGTGGCCGCGCTCCGGCGCTTTTCGTGGACGGTGGGCGGCACGCTGACGGGGCTGCTGGCGTTGCTGACCTTCACGCCGTTGATTGACGTGTACTTGGGCGCGGCGCTCAACATCCCGGAGAATATTCAGCCGTTGGTGGTGCTTGGCTCACAGATCGGCGTGTTGATTCCGATCCTGACGATGTTCCAGAGCTACTATCGCGGACGGCTCATGCACGCCGACCGTACCGGGCCGATTTACAGCGCAATGTTCCTCAACTTTGCGGGGACGAGCGTGTTTATGCTAGTGAGTGTGTGGCTGGGGATGGCGGGGATCGTCGCGGCGGTGTTGAGCCTGCTCGTGGGCTATCTGGCGGAGCTTGTGTACCTGGTTGCCGCGATGGGGCCTGAAAACGAGGCGTTGCAGCCGGTGGCAGCCACAGCGGGGGATTAACGCATCGAAAAGATTTGGCAGGGGGGTGACTTTCACAGACACCCTGCGTTGGATGAGCAAGATTAACGTCTAGTAGATCACAATGTGAGCCGCTGTCCACTTCAGTGGACACGTTTTAGCCGTAGCCGGGGGATAACGCTATCTTTTATCTGGAATAGCCTTAATTGTTTCGGAGCGGCAGCGATAGGCACGGAAGCGGGCTTTCAGGTCGAGAACACTAGTTCACCCTCATAGTCGGATTGTCGCAACACCGCTGAGAGATTTGTCCTGTGCTAAGATAGATAGCTTGAGCTAATAGACATAAACGGAGAAGGCAACCAAGTGAATGATAAACAACGCCCGCGTGCGCTGGCGCTGGTGGGGATGCCAGGTAGCGGAAAGTCGTTGTGTGCAGAACATTTAGAGGCCAAGCAGTATTACAAGTTCCGCTTCGGGCAAATTGTCGTCGATGAAGTGGCAAATCGTGGGCTACCGCTCACCCCGGAAAACGAACGCACCGTCCGCGAGGATTTACGCTCAGAAGGGGGCATTAACGCGATTGCAAAACGCGCCCTGCCCCACTTGCAGGACGCCCTCACAAGCCACAACAGTATCATCATTGACGGGCTGTACGGCTTCGGGGAATATAAGTTGCTCAACGCGGGGTTAGGCGCGTCGATGGTGGTGGTCGCCATTGTGGCAGACCGTGACCTGCGTTATCGGCGGCTGACAGAGCGACAGGTGCGGCCCCTCAGCATGGCGGAGGCAAACGAGCGTGATATTCGTGAAATCGAACATCTGGAAAAAGGCGGTCCCATCGCCATTGCCGATTACACCCTGCTCAACAACGCTGGGCCACAGGACTTGCTGGCCCAGCTAGATGCGCTGTTGGCGAAATTAGGGATGAAGCCGTAGTAATTTTTGGTTTTTAGAGCTGATTTCAGTCAAGCTGGCTGGCGATGATGCTAGCGAAATCCCCCGCCGTGTACGGGGAGAAATCCGCCAGACGAGCGCCTGGGGGGAGCGCACGAGCGTTGACCAACGCCTGTTGCCACAAATTACGGGCGCGGCTGATGTCACCATCCCCGGCTTGCAAGTTCCCCAGCATAAACGCGGCCAGTGGGTGCCCGCGCTTGCTGTAGATCGCAGCGCGTAACGACTTTTGTGCTAGGTCTGGTTGGTTCGTCTCCAGGTACAACACAGCCCGGAGGTAGTGGGCATCAGCGTGGAGCGGGTTCTGGGCGAGGACCATATCGAGGTGCAGGGCGGATTCTGGGGCGGCCCCCTGGTTGGCGAACACAGCGGCCAACAACACCCGCGCCGGCGGGTCGTTCGGGTAGAAAGATAGGATGTCGGCCAGTAATTGCTCCGCCCGCTCGTACTGTTTGAGGTGGAAGGCGTGTAGCGCGTCCTCGTAGGCGGGGACAGGGTCGCGTTCGCGGCGGGGATGCACCGTGACCGGGCCGTTACGCCCAAGGCTACCGTGAATACGATAGGGGGTGTCCGCCTGCGGCGTTGCGAGCTTCTGATAGGCGACCGCTGCGCTAAACACATGTGTTGTCCACTGTTCCCGCGCCGCGTGGAGCGCCTCCGCGTGGCCCAGCAGTAGCCACCCCCTCGGCTTGAGTGCAGACAGCAAATGGCGTTCGGCGCGGCGTTTGGCGTCCCCTGTGAAGTAGAGCAGCACATTTCGGCAGAGGATCAGGTCCACCCACTGAGACGCGCCCCCGTCCAACACATTCCCATACCGAAAGGTGACACGCCCCCGCACATCTGCCCGTAGCTGATACCCCTGCGGTACCTGCTCGAAGAAATCCTCCACAAATTGCGTGTCGCCGTGGCGAAATGACCACTGCCGATACACCCCGGCGCGGGCGGTGTCTAGCGCCTTCCGGTTGACATCCGTGCCAATGATGTTCAACACCCATTCGTCTGGCCGGGTCAGTTGGTCCGTCAGCGCCAACGCCAACGAGTAGGCTTCCTCGCCCGTCGCACAACCCACCGACCATACTATGAGCCGTCGGGTATGCTGGTTCTGCTCAATGATCGTTGGAAGAATGTGGTCACGCAGGATCGCAAACTGCGTCTGGTTACGGAAGAAGTAGGTTTCGCCCACTGTCAATAGGTCGATCACCTGTTGCCAGACGTGCGAATCTACCGGGAGGACCGCCAACTCACGCAGAAAAGCGTCAATATCGCGCACGTTGACCTGTTCTAAGAGGTCCATCGGCGTCACGGTCATGCGTTGGTCAAGATCCAGCCCGATACGCTGCGTTACGAGGTCACGTAGACGTTGCAAATGTTGGGGGGTGATACGACGTTTGATAGCCATTCTTTAATTGTAGCGTTCTTTCGGATCGTGAGTAAAGAGAAGTGGCTAAAATTTAGCGCATCTTTGCGTTATAA
>CAYWZS010000155.1:0-8890 GCA_964462905.1 uncultured Anaerolineaceae bacterium | reverse complement strand
CACGGGTTCCCGTCGGCGCAACCGTGACCTGGGTGGCGTTGCGGATGCCGTGGGCGCGAATGCGATCTTCAATCACGGTCCAGTCAAGTTCCGGGCGGCCAAAGTCACGCGAGTAGGGGAACTGCGGTTGGGGTGCAGTCCACTTGAGGTCGTCGGCGTCGTAAATGCTGCCTTGGATGCCGGGGAACGCGCCGCGTTCCGCCGCAAGGTGTGTGCTAACGCGCATCGCATGGTAGCGGATAAACTCCATTACCTGCCCGGCGAACTCCTGGCCGTCCTCGTAGCCGTAGCGGATGCCGAGCTTCATCATCATGTCCGCCAGGCCCATGATGCCCAATCCGATGCGCCGGGCGCGGTGGGCGGCCTCGCGCAGTTGGGGCACGGCGTCAACGTAGTGGTTCATAGTGACGACGTTATCCAGGAAGCGGGTAGCTTCTTCGATGGTGGTTTGCAGTGCGTCCCAATCAACCTTGCCGTTTACGACGTGCAGCGAGAGGTTAATAGAACCCAAATTACAGGACTCATAAGGCAAAAGCCACTGCTCGCCACACTGATGTGTAACAATTCCATTAACAATCATGCTGTGGGTGATGGGTTCGGTGATGTCGTATACATCCTCGATGCCGTCAGGGATAATGGATGCAACCTCAGTAACCGCCTCAGTGTCGGTGATTGTAAGTTGCTTCATCGTACTATCAACTTCACTGGTCAGCCCGAAGTTGCTTAGAAGCATTTGCACTTCTTCTAGCAACGTCAGGTTAGCGGCAGGTAGCGTATCACCAACCGTCAGTGTATCTGTGCCGAACAACCCAAGCAGATAGCCACGTTGCATATCCTCGCAACCTTGGAATACCGCCTCGACTGTCACTTGTTCACGGACAGCAACACCGCCAGCAGTGTGTTGTGCTAAATTATGGACACGCGTTGCAAACATTTGCCCCTCTTCTAAGGAACCCTGCACCCCAAAACCGCCCTTGCGGTTCAGGATATGCACGGTATCACCCGGTTTCAGGTCTTTTAACTCCACCCAACCATTTGGCGTCATGAAGCGGTGGTCGGCAGTAGCACGGACAGCGTAGCCCGCCCCTGTCGTGAGCTTGAATATAGGTTTCTGTGTCCCCGTCTTGAATACACGAGTAGCGGGCGTTGTGGCTTGCTCAAGCCCAAAGCGCCCATCAATAACAGCTTCAATATCGGTCTCATCGTTGAACAGGTCTATAGCGCGAACCATACCCTTGTTCGTGTAGATGCGGGTGTCACCTGTCACACAGGGGTTGGTCGCCTCATATTCTCCTATGTGCGGCACCGGGTTTCCACGGTTCGCGGCATCAATGAACAGCGCACCCGGCTCACCGTTGTTATGGGCGAACTGGATAATCATGTCGAACAGGTCACGCGCCCGCAGCGTCTCCCAGACCTCGCCGTCGTCCGGGTTGATGAGGTCAAAGTCAGTGTCATCCTTGACGGCCTGCATGAACTTGTCCGTGAACGCGACGGAGATATTGAAGTTGGTGACGGCATACTCGCTCTGCTTACATTGGATGAACTCGCGAATATCGGGATGGTCCACGCGTAGCACGCCCATGTTAGCCCCACGACGAACACCGCCTTGGTTCACGATACCGAACGCCTCATCGTAGGCCTTTAGGAAGCCAATTGGCCCGGAGGCGAAGCCGTTGGAGGAACGCACCCGCGCACCCTTCGGGCGCAATCGGGAAAAGCTGAAGCCGTTGCCGCCGCCCGTCTGCTGGATGAGTGTCGCGTTGCGGAGCGTCTGGAAGATACCGTCCGGGTGAGCGCCCATGTCGTCTGCAACGGGGAGCACATAACAGGCACTCAGGTTGCCGAGCGGGGTGTCAGCGCCCGTGAAGGTCGGCGAGTTCGGCAAAAAGCGCATGTCTGTCAACAGGTCGTAGAAGCGCTCGGCCCAGGCCTGGGCGTCGCCACCATGCTCGAACTCCGCACGGGCGACAAAGCTGGCAACGCGCCAGAACATCTCGTGTAGCGTCTCTGCGTAGTCGCCGTTGCGGTCCTTCAGGACGTAGCGTTTCTTGAGCACCAATTCGGAGTTGTCGGTGACGTTGATGTGGCGTAGTGGCGTAGGTGGGCCGACGAGTTTGCCGGATGTTTTCGGCGCGGCGTCCGTGGTGTTTTGAACCATTATGATGCGTAGCTCCTTTTAGATATGCTTTCTGACAGGTGATGATGTGCAAACAAAAAAGCCGGGTTAGGCGTTCTCACGAGACTCCGCAACGAGGCGTTCGATGCTGGCGAGGTCATCAATTCGCAGGTAAACCAGCGCAAAGCGGATGTAGGCGATCATGTCGAGGGCCTGTAGGCCTTCTATTATTTTGTTGCCGATGAACGCGGATTCGACCTCACGCTGTCCCAGGTGGCGCAACTCCTCCTCCAAGCGGTTGACGAGTTGGTCTAGGCTCTCAGTCGGGACGGGGCGCTTGACGCAGGCCAGCCGCAAGCCCTGCAAGACCTTCTCACGGTCATAGGGTTCACGGTAGCCGCCGGACTTCACAATCTGCGGCAGGTCCATCACGGAACGCTCGAAGGTGTTAAAGCGGTTCTCGCAGTTGCGACACTCGCGCCGCCGCCGGACCTCACCCGTCGCCATCTGAGAAGTCTCTAGGACATATGTTTCACCGAAAGTCCCACAGATAGGACACTTCATTTATCCGAACCCCACATATGGTATGATCTTTACGATTGTTATGCACATACAGGGGTAGAATACACCAGATAGGGGGGATAAGCAAACAAATTATCGCTCGTTAAAGTTGGTATTTTGTTACAGAGTGGCTGGTGTTTGATAGGTAAATTGCCCCCAGTACTCACTAGTATAGGGGCATTTTCGACAGACGCAAGTGGCCTCACGGGAACTTTAAGGGGGCGTTATGGGATTGTCATAGCGTGGCTGGTTGGCAGAGCTTTTCTCGCACCACCAAGTGTCGCCCTCGATGAGTTCAGCTTCCCCGGTGGCGAGTAGCTTCTCGCGCAGGTCCGGGTGGCGGGTGAATTTCTGCAAAATCAGTGATTCCATCAAATCCAGGTTAGCAGACGTTTTATCCGGCGTCCGTAGGCCTTGCTCGGCGTTTCCAGCGCCGCGACCTTGCGCCGTTTGTCGGGATCGTCCGTTTTGACTGCCTGATAGACGTGCCCCACGGTTAGGATAGGTGATCCCATTCATCTCGATCTTGCTGGTGTAGAAGTGACGCTACTGAAAGAACCCAACATGTGGCTGCAACGGTTTGAAGTTGCCCAAGATGAATCGTTATAGATTTCCAACACAATTGGACGGCCGCAACTTGCACGGCGGTAGGCTGGCCCGTATAATGAACACCCTAAGGTTTAGGCCGACGGAGCAAACCGACCCCCATGTCAGTCACAGACGAGATTAAATCCCGCCTGGACATTGTTTCCTATATCAATCAGTACGTGCCACTTAAAAAATCCGGGTCCACCTTCAAGGCGTGTTGCCCTTTCCACGGGGAGAAAACACCGTCTTTCGTGGTCAATGAGGACTATCAGAGTTGGCGTTGTTTCGGCGCGTGTGCCGAAGGCGGCGACATCTTCAGTTTCGCCATGAAGTACCACGGCTGGGAATTCAAAGAAGCCCTTGCCGAACTAGGCAAGCAGGCCGGGGTTGAGGTTCAGCAACAAACCCCCGAACAGAAGCAACGTGCCGACCATGCAGACTATCTCCGTGGGATGCTCAAAGAGGCCGCCAGCGCCTACCACAAAAAGCTCTACGATCCCAACGACGCGGGAGCCGTCGCCGCCTTGCACTATGCCCGTGAAACCCGTGGCCTCTCCGATGAAACCATCCGCGCCTTCGGCATTGGCTACGCGCCTAATGGCTGGGACACAATTCTCAACTATCTGACCGAGTTCGGCTACGAGCAGGCAGACATTATAGAAGCAGGCCTCGCCCTCCGTAGCGAGCGCAGTGGCAAGGTCTACGACCGCTTTCGCCAGCGTTTCATGGTGCCAATCCGTGACCCGAAGGGCCGCGTGGTGGGCTTCGGGGGCCGTATCCTCAACCCCAACGACAGCCCCAAATACATGAATTCGCCGCAGACCCTCGTGTTCGACAAGAGCCAACTGTTGTTCGGGTTGGACCTCGCCAAACAGACCATCCGCGACACGGAAACCGCCGTCATCGTTGAGGGCTACATGGACGCCATCACCGCGTACCAGGCTGGGTTCCACAACGTCGTCGCGCAAATGGGCACGGCCATGACCGAGGCACAACTGCGGCTCATCGCGCCCAAATACGCCAAGCGCGTCGTCCTTGCGCTAGATAGCGACGCCGCCGGACAAAACGCAACTCGGCGTAGCCTCGAAGTTGCGCGTGAAACGCTTGCGTCGGACTTCACAGGGCGTTTGAGTATTGATATGCGCGTGCTGCAAATCCCGGATGCGAAAGACCCCGACGATCTCATTCGTGAGGATGCAAATCGCTGGGCGCAACTCGTGGACAGTGCAACCCCTGTCGCCGATTTCGTGATCGACATGGAGATGAGCGCGCTCCCTGCCCAACCAAGTGTGCAGGAACGCGAGGCCGTCGCCCGTCGAGTGGCCCCCATTCTCACGGCCACCGAGAACAACCTCTACCAGCAGGAGAACCTGCAAAAGCTAGCACTCCGCCTACTCATCCCAGAGAAAACCCTGCTCCAGATCGCCGGGGAGGTGCAGCAGGAGGCGGACCGTAAGCGCCGTTACCAGGAACGTCGTCGGCAAGAGCACCAGGCCGCACCACCGCCGTCTACCGATGAGGACGACGGCCCGCCGCCACTCAACTACAACGACATGCCCCCACCTGCCGCTGACGACGATGACATGCCGCCCCCGCTAGACCACAGCGAGCCTGTGCCCACACAGGCCGCCCCGTCCCCGCGCATGGCACGTCCGCCCAAGCCACTGTCAGCGTCACTACGCAGCGAGGCCCACTTCCTGAACCAGTTGTTACAACACCCGGATGTTTACTATCGGATCAACGGCAAGTTCCACGAGGCTGCCAATGGCGACGAGCAACTATTTAACCGGGCCATGCGTCCCCTTGGCGTCGCTGATTTTGAGCACACCGGGCTACGCGCACTCATGGCGATCTTCTTACAGTCAATGGAACAAGACGAAATGGATGCCGCCGACTATGTGATCGCCCATGCCGGGGACGAACTCCGTGAGGAGCTAGAGATAGTGCTCACCAACGCGCTAGAAGCCAAGCTCGGCGACCCCGCGGCGGTGGCTCCCGGTGATCTCCGTGCCGTGCTGGACAAAATGCAACGCTCTGGTATGTTGCTTGACCCCACGCGCGATCTCATGGCCCAGGCCATCCGCCTACGTTGCCGCCGCCTACGCCGGGAGCGCGATGAACATCGCTTGATGCAAACCAACGCCACCCACGAGCACGATATGGCTCAGGTCGATAGCTGTATCCGTCAGATTGATCTGCTGGGGCGTGCCGTTCACTTGTTAGAGATACAAGAACGACGGGTGGCCCGCCTCTACTAAACAGATGGGGCCACATCATCTGATGTGGTCGAGTTCCCAGCTCCAAAACTTTTAGTCGTTAGTACAGACTCCGAAGGCTAATGGTGAAACGTAATACGAAACTTAACCCCGTTGATGAAGAACAGGTAGACGATACGGAATTCGAAACGGACACAGACGCCGAGTTCGAGGACAGCGACGCCGCCACCTATGATGGTTCACTGCGGATTCGTGACGATAACGGCTCGCTGATTGAGTCCGACCTTGAAGACGACGACGACAGCGACGATGACGGAGATGACGATTACTACAGTGGTGACACCGACGTAGGCCTCGCTCCCTCCGACGACCCCGTGCGTCAGTATCTTAAGGAAATTGGGCAAGTCCCCCTGCTAGACTCCAATCGTGAGATGTGGCTCAGTGCCATTATCACCGCAGAGCGCCTCATCGAAGAAACCATCGACAAGCTCTCAACCCTGCGCGACGATGACGACAACGTCATTGAGTCGTTAAGCGTCCCCACACGCCTAGCCGTTATCACTGACATCTGCCAGCATATCACGACAAATTGGGATGCCGTGCTGACCCTCGTCGGCCAGTTCGAACACGGCTCCCCAGACTTGCGCGGTATCGTAGACGAGGCCCAACTCATCGCCGAAAACTGGGATGTCGATGCAGACTCCTACATGCGCCAGTATCTCAAGCAGGGCAACTGGGGCCGTGATGACAACTGGAACGAGTTAGCGCGTCGCCTGTTTGACGTGTTCCACGCCGTCTACCTGTTGCCCTTCGACCTGCAAATTAGCATTCGTGGGACAGCCGCTACCGAAAACCGTCTACTCACGCTTGATGAGCTTCACGCCAAACTCCATGAGCCGGACGACCGCCAAGAAACACTAGAGTGGGTGATGGAGAAAATCGAACTGAACGCCCAAGAGGCCAACGAGGCCCTCACCCGCGCCAACCTGCGTCTGGTGGTCAGCGTCGCCAAGCGTTACATGGGCCGGGGCATCAACTTCCTCGATCTCATCCAAGAGGGCAACATCGGCCTACTACGCGCCGTTGCCAAGTTCGACCACACCAAAGGCTACAAGTTTAGCACCTACGCGACCTGGTGGATTCGCCAGGCCATCAGCCGCGCCATCGCGGACCAAGCTCGCACGATTCGTATTCCCGTTCACATGGTCGAAACCATCAACCGCCTGATGCGTGCCCAGCGTGACCTCATCCAGAAGATCGGCCAGGAACCCAACGCCGAGCAAATCGCCCTGGAAATGGACATGCTCGAACCTGAGGAGGTCAAACAGATCCGCGACGCGCAACAGGCCGAACAGGAACTTGACCCCGCCCTCGCCCGCAAGCTCCGCCGTGCCGCCCAGAAGGTCCGCAAGATCATGCGGATTTCGCAAGAACCCATGAGCCTCGAAATGCCCATCGGCCAGGAGGACAGCAGCCAACTCGGCGACTTCATCGAGGACGATAAGATCGTCGGGCCAGTAGACGCCGCCAGCAAGCAACTGCTCAAAGAACAACTCCGCAGCGCCCTCGGCATCCTCAGCGACCGTGAGCGCGAGGTGCTCGAAATGCGCTTCGGCCTCATCGACGGCCAGGACAACACGCTTGAGGAAGTCGGCAAGCACTTCGGCGTGACCCGCGAGCGCATCCGCCAGATCGAGGCAAAAGCTCTCCGCAAACTCCGCCACCCGACCCGTAGCCGCCAACTCCGCGACTACCTCGAAATGTAGATCATATGATGAGAAAAGTCCCCTCTCGATGGCATTGTGTTGACGCAGCCCATGCTGTAGAGGGGATTCAGGGGCGAGGTTTTACTGTTTACACATTGCTCATCGCTGGTGATTTCTGACCTTTCAGTTCAATCCCCCACACTACCGCCACCAATGCCATAACATTCCATGCCACCGCCGCCCCACACACCGCCCCCAGGCCATACCCCTCAAACAGCCATGTTGCCGGCTGAGTCATCAGCGCCCGCCCTAACGTGAACGACACCACCAACAACGTCATATACAGCGCCCGCGTCGTCGGTGTGAGTTCCGATGCCAGCGGCAACGTCGCCACCAACGCCACCTCAAATCCCAGGTAGAACACAAACAACGCCCCCAACGCCATCGCTAACCCGACCGTCGTCAGCGGCAACAGCCCACACGCGAGGATATTCACCACAATCCCCGCCGCGACCAACCGCCGCTTCCCCCACCGATCCGCAAAACCCGCCACAACCCCCTCACCCACCAACTCCGACACACCAATCACCGCCGAGGCCGTCGCCAGTGCCGCCAACGCCACCCCAAACGACAACTCAATCCACGCCCCGAACACCACATTCACCATCTGGTTCGCCGCGCTGATGCCGAATCCTAGCACCAGTCCCGCAATCGCCGTCCGTGTGCCGAGCGTCTCCCCGATGTTCTGCCACAGCGGACGTTCGCGCTTGTTCATGCTGTCGTCCACCTCCAGCATCCCCGCCATCACGATCAACCCCACCGCGCTCAACATCGACAGCACCGCGAACGGTGCCCGCCACCCATACCCCTCGATTAACCACGCCATCGCCGGGACGCCCAGCAGAAACGCCATCGACCAACTTAACTCCATCGCCCCCATCACCAGCCCCCGCCGCTGATACGGCACCCGGTCCCCAATATACGCAATCGCCGCCGGGTCGTAGAGCGTGTTCTTGCCCACCGCCACCAGCAACAGCGCCGCCGTCAACCCGGCAAACCCCGGCAACACAAACACCAGCCCCAGCCCCAGCACGTTGACCCCCAGCCCCAGCAAAATATTGAATCGCTTGCTGCGCCGCTCCGCCAGTTCCCCCATAACCGGGGCCGCCAGCCCCACCAACTGCGTGAACGTCAACACCGTCGCAATCTGCCCGATCTCCACGCCCACCCCCCGCGCAAACACCGGCAGCAACGGATACAACATCCGAAAGCCCGTGTTAATCACCGTCCGGTTGGCCGTCAGCAGCGCGGCCTGCGTTTGAATCCGCCGCGAGAGGGTGATCTGTTGCATGTTGGAGAATGTCCTTGTGCCGTCCGCGATAGGCACGGCAGTATAGCAGGTGGGGTGGGTTGCGGGGACGGCAAATCCCACCACCTACTGCAAAACAAACTCGCCACTCTCAGCCGCACCTGGATACAGCAACCGCGCCCCTGTCCGCCAGTCGTACACCACCACCCGGAACGTCGCATCGTCCGGCAGGTCGCACAGGTTTGCCTGAATCGCCGCCGTCAGCCCCGTGTCATACTGGCTGATGAACGCCCCGTCGCTGTCATAAGCCTTCACGCTCACCGAGTAGTCCGCGAACGGGAAGTCCGGCTCAAACGACCAACTCACGTTCACCAGCGCCCACCCGCCCACC
>CAYWZS010000154.1:0-8898 GCA_964462905.1 uncultured Anaerolineaceae bacterium | reverse complement strand
ACTGGTTCGACGCTAACGAGCGCGCCGCGTGATTGGGGGTGTAGCCGGTCTCCCGGATAACCTGGAGAACGCGTTGCCGAACATCAGCACTGATGTTGGGGTGGTTGTTGATGACACGCGAAACAGTCGAGCGTGATACGCCCGCGAGTTCCCCTATTTTCTCTAACGTATATTTTGCCATCAGCGGTATTCCAACAAAAATGATCTAAGTATGAGAGCGGCACCGATTTGGGAGCGCTCTCAATTAAATTCAGGTTAACACTCTGTCAGCTTGCTGTCAAGCAGATACGACCGAAGATTTGGTTTCTGATTTGTTAGCTTGTGTCGGGTGATACTGCCCAGTGGATTGTTGACGCAACCAAGATGACTGACGCTTGAATTCGTGGTTACCGCTCTAGGTGATACGCTCGGTGTGAACAGGGGGCGGTGTTTTACTGGTGGACGCCACCGTCCCCTTTGCGTGTTTTGCCCCAGCGCGTACAATGCGGAGCAGGAACGCCTACACAAGCGAAAGCAACCAAACCCTCATGATTATTGTGCGTAGCCCCCTCCGTATCAGCATTGGCGGTGGCGGTACCGACCTGCCAAGTTACTACCAGGACCACAGCGGTTTCCTGATTGCTGCGGCTATCGACAAGTACATCTACATCACCGTCCACGACACCTTCGTGGAAGATTTCATCCTCAAATATTCCAAGATGGAGCGCGTGCAAGCGGTGGAGCAGGTGCAACACCCTATCGTGCGGGAGGCGCTACAAATAACTGGGACCCACGTTGCCAGCCTAGAGATTACCAGCATGGCCGATATTCCCGCCGGGACCGGGCTAGGATCGTCTGGCGCGTTCACCGTCGCGCTGTTGAAGGCACTCTACACCCACGAGCGCAAGATCATCAGCCCGTATGACCTCGCACAGCAAGCCTGTAACATCGAGATTGAACGATTGGGGGAGCCAGTGGGCAAGCAGGATCAGTTCATTAGCGCATTCGGTGGCCTCACACAGTTCCGGTTCCACACCAACGGCGACGTAGACGTTGACCCGCTGGAACTCGACTCCGAAACCGCCTACAATTTGGAGGAGAACCTGATGCTTTTCTTCACAGGCTACACACGCTCCGCCTCAAAGATCCTCAAGGAGCAGGACGACAAGAGCAAGACCAATGACAGTGCTATGATCCAGAACCTACACAACGTCAAGCAGATGGGGATGAACATCCGCGATATGCTCCAGGCAGGGGACTTGCACGGCTTCGCGGCGGCCATGCAAACCCACTGGGAGAACAAGAAAAAGCGTAGCGGCGGCATGTCCAACCCACAAATTGATACGTGGTACACGTTGGCCCTCGAAAACGGTGCCCTTGGCGGCAAGCTCATCGGGGCGGGTGGCGGCGGCTTTCTCATGTTCTACGCAGAGGACAAGGTGAAGTTGCGCCACGCCCTCAACCAAGCCGGGTTAACCGAGGTGCGTTTCCGCTTTGACTACGAGGGCACAAAGGTGCTGGTGTCGTGATTACGGCTCTGTGTTATGTGGCCCGTTACGATCAGAAGCGGGGGGTGTGGGTGCAGGTGCGCCCCTTCGATGGGGGAGGGTTTGTGTCCGGGCCATTGCCGTATCGCGATGCGGGGGGCTTTATGGCACGATGTCGTGAAGCTCTGCCGGATGAGTTCCGTCTGTTCCCGTTAGACGCACTAATAGATGGGCGCGTTATCTCTGCCCATCGCTGGAGCGAAAGGCCAATTAACGTATGACAACCCTACCTCCGATTGCAATTCTAGCGGGTGGCCTTGCAACCCGGATGCGCCCGCTTACAGAACAAATCCCAAAGGCGTTATTAGAGGTCGCGGGAAAGCCTTTCGTCGTGCATCAGGTTGAGCTATTACGTGAGCACGGCATCACCGAAATTGTGATGTGCATCGGCTTCTTGGGCGAGATGATCGAGGCTGAACTCGGAGATGGTTCCGCGCTGGGCGTACATATCCAGTATTCCCCGGACGGCGATAAGCTGTTGGGGACGGGGGGGGCGCTCAAGCAGGCGTTGCCCATGTTGGGGGCGTTGTTCTATGTGACCTACGGCGACGCCTATCTTTTGACGGATTACGCGGCGGTGGCGGCACGTTTCTGGGAGCAGGAACGTGACGGGTTGATGGTCGTCTATCGCAACGAAAACCGCTGGGACACTTCCAACGTCGTCTATGCTAACGGGCGGGTGATCCGCTACGATAAAATGGAGCAAGCTCCTAACATGCACTATATTGACTGGGGAGTTGGGATGCTCAAGGCAAGCGTGTTTGACGCCTATCCCGTCGACGAAAAGTTCGACCTTGCGACAGTGTATATGGACCTTGTGGGCCGCGATCAGATGGCGGGATATGAGGCGAAACAACGCTTTTACGAGATCGGCTCTAAGACCGGTTTGGTCGAGACAGACGCCTACCTCCGCGCTCGTGTGGGGAAGTAGGGTGGGGGGATTGAGGCCGCCGACTGTGGCGACAAATTCCAGATGCCTATTGCTTCTGCCGATTCTACAGTGATTTCTAGCGCCTTCATCAGTTGGATTTCCCTGAGCAGACCTGATCGGGGGCGGTTGCCAGCAGTTCGGGCTTGTTGTAGACCGGATGCTGTCGCACCGCTCTACACTCTCTGACATCATCATGGTCTCTCAAGACCCGATATGTCGTGCTGACCGAGGCCAGATACCGCCCCTTGTCCAGCAGCGCGGCTAACTTTTTTTGAGCGTCGATGATGGCGGGAGTTGAATTCGTTGCGTGTATGATTTCATGCTATACTCACGCAACAAGTATGTTGTGATAATAGGGAACCTCATTCCTTGCACAATGCAAATCGGACATCCACCTTTACACTTCCGCATGTGTCCATCCGCCACATTGCCGCGATCCTGCTCTTATTTGCCGTTTCGATGTTTTTCGGTTGGTACGTCTCACGCTATCTCGTCGAGATTGTTCCACCGGGAATTGACTGGCCTCTCAGTTACGGTGCCATCGAAAACGGTTATGTATCCTATGCAGAATCTAAGCTGGAATATGCACCATGGTCGCTCATGTTTGTGATGCCACTGGGCCTGTTTCCATCGGACTTCGCCTGGGGTGTATATATGTTCCTGGTGATGCTTTTTGCGGCACTCAGTATCCCGCGACAGCGGCCTCGGGGGTTGGTAGCTATGCTCATCATCACCACGGCTTTTCCCACCCTGCGAACCGCAGCCGACGGCAACTTTGAGGCATTCACGATGATGGGCATTGTCCTTATCGCTTACAGCTACCCAACCCAAAAAATCTGGCCGATGGTCGTGGGGGTGCTCCTCGCTTCGATGAAACCCCAATTATCTGTCTTTGTGATTCTAATGCTCGTTTCATACATGATGAAAACGTGGCATCTACGCGCTTGGGCCACCGCTGCCGGAATTGTCCTTTTCTTTGTCGCTATTCATCTCGTCTTTCTTGGGGAAACGTGGATCACCCGAATTTCAGCCACAGCTAATTTTGCGGAGGTAGAAACACAAGGCGTCTATTATATGAACTCTAGCATTGCAGGCACTCTGGAACGCGCTAGCGCAACTGAAGGATTAGCCATTGCGGTTCGCACTGCTATTGCCTTGGTGACAATTGGCTTTTTGTGGGTCACACGTTACGACGGTTCTCGCGAGAAGATTGGGGCGTTAATCGCGGCAGGGCTTCTGGTTGCGCCCTATGCTGCTGGCAATAGCGCTCTCTCCGTCGCAGCAATTGGGGTGATTCCGTTTTTTCAACGGCGTTTGTGGCCGGGGATTGTGTTAATTGCCCTGCTCAACTTGCCCTACCTGATGTTGGGGAGTGAGAGCCTACGCTTCCAGCTTGAGCCGCTGTACTGGACACTGTACTTCATGATCTGTTGGTTGGTGTTAATGGGCAGTGTGGTGTGGGACGTAAGCCATGAGAAACGTGTCCAGCCGCGCCTGGTGGAATAAACCCATCGTAAGAGGACAAATTGACGCGAGTTTACTGAGGTGCCATTGCCAGAGAGTCAAATGGCATTCCCAGTCCATAGATTAGAACGAGACACAAAAAAGTCGTATTACAAAAAGAAAATGGAATGGCGCGCGGTGACGGCGTTGCCACCTATGCCCCTTAAATATCCTGCTTATAACTTCCTGTACTTCATGGAATGTGCTTTAATTACCACGAGCGCCAGCCGTTACTGTAAGCCCGTTGCAGTATGGGGTTGTTGAGCGTGTTGATCTCCGTCTCCACCGGGGCCGTGTCCAGGTCGAATACGGTGGCGGCTTGCAGCAACTCATCGTCCAGCCAACGCATCTCGATACCATCCGGCAGGCGTAGCGGCGGTTCCACTCGTGGGGCTGCCAGCACAAAACCCCACTCACCGAAAGATGGCACATGCACCTTCAGCGGGACCGTCTCAAAGCCGCTGGCGGCTATTGTATTATGGATAGTCCAAAAGGCCTCGCGGACAAAGTAGGGTGAGGTCGCCTGCGTCATGAACACGCCATCGGGCGTCATGCTGTTCCGCAGCAGCCGATAGAACGGTTGGCTGTAGAGCTTGGCAAGTGTCTCGTTGTTGGGGTCCGGCAGGTCAATAATCACGGCGGTATACAGTTCGGTACTATTCTCCAAGAACCGATAGGCATCCTGGTTGACGACCGTCACTCGTGGGTCGTTCAGCGCCCCCGCGTTGATCTCCAGCAGCAACGGGTTTGTGCGGGCGAAGTCGGTCATAGCAGGATCGAGATCGACAACCGTAATCCGGCCCACTTCGTCGTATTTCAGCAGTTCACGGGCGACCAACCCGTCCCCCCCACCTAGGACCAAAACCTGCTCGCGGTGACGGGCCGCCGCCATCAGCGGATGCACCAGCGTCTCGTGATAACGGTACTCGTCACGGCTGCTAAACTGCAAGTTCCCCTCAATAAACAGGCGCACATCGTTCCCACGCCCACGCGTGACGACAAGACGCTGGTAGCTGGTTTGCTCACGGTAGACAATCACATCGTCGTACAGGCGATTTTCGAGGATGCGCACGAGGTTCACACTGCCAACCACCCCGGCCAGCATAATCGCCCCAACAGCTACGACGGCCAACCACAGCATACGCACCCAACGCTGCGGCAGGCGATAGGCGAACAGGCTCAGAACCAACCCCGCCGCGAACACGTTGAACAGGCCCATCAGGAAGGCCGTCTGTGTGACGCCCAATAGCGGCAGCAAAATCACTGGAAACGCCAACGACGCCAGCAGCGATCCCAGGTAATCAACGCTTAGAATATCCGCCAGGGCGCGGCGCAAGTCCGAACGATTGGCGACAATGCGGGTCAACAGCGGGATTTCCAGGCCGATACACGTCCCGACGGCGATAATCACAGCAATCATCGCGGGATAGTAGAACTCTCCCAACAGGCTGAACACTGCGTACAACACAAAGGCGCTGAGTCCCCCAAACAACCCTGTCAGTAACTCCACGATGATAAAATAGCGGAGTTCGTTGCCCTTAATCGTCCGCGAGAGCAGTGACCCTAACCCCATTGCGAACAGGAAGAAGCCAATTGTGAATGAGAACTGCGTGATGCTGTCACCCAACAAATAACTACTGAGCGTGGCGACAATCAGCTCATACGCCAACGCGCAGATCGAGATCACCAGCACGCTTGTGAGCAACGTGGCCCGTTCACGAGGGGTGACTTCTTCAGTCGGCAGGGAAATATCGCTAGGTTCTAAGGGGGGCGAAAAGGTTGTCGTGTCCGACATGGTCGTCCTGTGGGATTGGTGATTAAAAAGAAACCCTATTCTTAACCCTCATCAGACTTGGGTTTGAAGCCCCCCTCCGCGACGGAGAGGAAACTTAGAGGTGAGGTTTCACAGGTGATTTGACCAAAATTTGATATATATGAGACACAGGGCTACTTACCGCCTCGGCTAGGACCGCCCCCCAGGAAGAAGATACCGCCCATGCTGCCGGACCGCGCCGATTGACTGTCCGACGAACGGGATTCGGTAGTGGCTAGGCCGACACCGTTATAGGCAGCGTACCCGGCCCCGGCGAACGAACTCCCCAGGATAACCAGGGTAATGACAGCAACAACAATACGACTCATGATGCTTGCTCCTGTTAGATCTTCGTGTTTGTGGGGACGCTCATGTAATAGCCGATGCCCACGATACCGACGATAACCGCATAGATGACAAACCAGCGCACAGCCATCGCATTACGGATCACAGACACGTTGGCGGTAGCAGCAGTGGTCAGGTTTGTGTCCACAACAGCGATACGAAGTTGATGGTCCCCCGCCTGTGACGGGACAAAGGTGTTCGACCCGCTGTAAGCGCGTTCCGTCCAGCGTCCGTCGCTGTCCACCCCGGTTTCATGGTAGAACGACTGCGAGAATAGATACGATTCCTGCTCGGCAGGCGTGAACATCGTCACATCGACATCAACAAAGGTATTGGCTGGCATGGTGCCGCGTAGCTCCATCCGCACCCGGGAGGGACGCCCCGCTGTGTTATAGGGGATACTAATGGTGGTGCCGTCTTGCATGAGTGTTACAGTCTGGTTACTTACAGTGGGGTCGCCAAGTGCACCCAGCATAATCGCCGCCGCGAAGCCCAGGAAGGCGAAGATAATACACATAGAGCCAATCAGCTTACGGTTGCCCTGGCGACGCTCTATCGTTTCGATGCGCTCCATCCACGCCGCATCGTTAAAAGCACTGGCAATCTCACGCTCGGAGACGCCACGCCCCTCATAGACAGAGATTTCCTCGTCAGACTTCTGGATGCTATAGCGTTTGCCACCCCTGTCCCCCTCCGCCATGAACACGCGCTCGTTTTCCTGCGCCCGCCATGTTAGCTCACCCTCCGCGCCGATAATCTTTGCGGGGTAGCGTTCGCGGATGGGAATTTTCTGGTCCTTGTAGGTCAGCACGCGGTCAGTTTCGATATTGAAAGGCTGACGGAAGCGCATCTTGGTGTAGATAGAGAATCCCTTCTCATCGTAGGACAGCCACAACATGCGCCCGTCCTCCGCGCCAACCATCCACTCATTCCACGTCCAGCGGTCCTCCTCGTCCCAGCCCTGGTACATCACACGGCCCAACACCATGTATTTGTTGCCCTCGACCGTGATCTCCTTGCCAAACTCAATCGGCACTGGGGATTTAGGCAACTTGCGCGACTTCCCGATCAGTTCGGGGTCGCCAGCACCAACAGCCACATAGCTACCACACGTCCCACACACGAGGGTCTGGGCGCTGGGGTTAAACTGGGGGATGGGTGATCCACAATCGGGACACTTCAACTCCTTGAGCACAGGGCGGCTCGGCATAGCACTCATATCACATGGTCCTTTACGGGTGTGGCTATTTCAGCTTGATCTCGTGCGGTTCAAGTTCTGTGCCGATGGACAGCTCGATCTCGCCCGGCCAGTAGTTGACGCTCATGAGCTTGTCGCCAGCAGACCCCGTCACGTAGGTAAAATCACCCTGAAGCGGCAACACGGACGAGAATTGTCCCTCGCTGCCCATCACACGGGCGGTGCGCTCCTCAGAGACAAAAACCGATTTGTTGTTGATGGTGTAAGAGTTACCGACGGTGATCTCCTCCGGCGATGGGATCGGGCCGCGCACGCGCTCACGCTTGTACAGCGTCCAATAGCCCTCATCCTCCTCCAACCAGTCCGGCGGAGCGCCGTCGTGCCACTCGATCTGCCACTCATCCCAGAAGCCCTCGTCGTATGTGTAACGGACGCGGCCTAGCACGGTAAACGTGCGGCCCTGGATTTCACCCTGGTCGCCGATGCTCAGGCGGGAGGGATAATCCGCGAGGCTGGCCGTCTTTCCCGCTGCATTAAGGCCGTCGCCGCCGCTAACGATATAAGCGGACCCGCAAAATTCGCAGGTGACACTCCGCACAAACTGATTTTCGATCTTGAGAGGCGCACCACATGAGGTGCAGTTCATGTCTGCCATCGTTAACGCTTACTCCCTGGCCGTTTTTCGAATCTACCTAAAAACCATACCACAAAGGCGAAAGTTTGGGAAATTCGACAGGCGACCGGTCACCGCTTCGCGCAGGACGGGCAACAATGCCGTACCGGAATTCGGAATCACCATGATGGCATCAACTTCCTGCGCAATCAGGCTCTCGATGTCGTTAATCTGCTTGGTGACGTCTCCCTGACCATCCAGACTGATGAGTTATTCTATGTCATCGTGGTTTTCGATCTCTATTTCCAGTGACGCTAGCATCATACGCCGCCAAGAGTTACCCGAAAAAACATTGCTAAAGCCGATGCAATACGGCCCTTCTTTAGCATAGCTTTCGACATCAACCTCACCTTCGGTTTCGATGACTATATCGGCGGAGTAGTCTTCTGTGACGTCATTCTGGGCACCAATGGCGATAACCAAAACCAGTGATAAGGCGACCAGCAGAATTCTCATCGGTGTTTTTAGTCTGCTTTAAGCATATCAGTATTTCCTGATCTCTTGAGTTTTTGTTTGGTGGTAATTGCCAGCGGGTAGCTTCGCAAGATAGCTTAGATCTACCCAGCGTTACAATCCTGTTATTTATGTTAAGTTTTGTGGAAAGGCGTACAAACGCCTGGAAAAAACACCCAAACACAACGTTTCACGAGCAACCACTATTTGAACTTTTGCGGATTAGGTGTTATCCTCTCGAATGGGTGAACAATCCCAAACAACTCAATCTACGTTTCACAAGATCTGTGGAGGTCTATATAACTATGCTGAAAAATCGTTTCTTTATCCTAGCCATCGCCATTGCTGTTGTGGCTGTTGGTGTGGCCGCCTTCGCCCCGAGCATGGGCATGGACAGCATCGCATTCGCACAAAGCGGTAGCGCTGGTGCTGGCGAGGAAGGTGTCGTCGAGGGTG
>CAYWZS010000153.1:1681-9206 GCA_964462905.1 uncultured Anaerolineaceae bacterium | reverse complement strand
CGTCGGTTGAATCTCTGGCGCTCGGCGGCGAAGCCGCCCTCTAAGGGGGTGTGGGGGAATCCCCCCGCACCTTTTCCCGCGAAGCGGGTCGATACAAAATTTTTCGCGGTTTTTGCCCTCACCCCAAACCCCTCTCCCTGGGGAGAAGGGGGCTAGGGGGATGAGGGCTAGCCGGGTATACTCTCGATGCTGGTGAAAGTCAGTCAGGCTACCGGGTAGATGCTGCGGGGCGGTTCCTTCAATAACAAACAGAATAACGCCGCCGCTGCGTACCGCAACAACAACGATAACAACAACGGTTTTCGGTTGGTTGTGGTGTTGCTCTCCCCATACCCTTCTCCACCTTCAGCGGGCGTTCGCACCTGCTCCCAAAGGTGATGAGTGTCGTCATCAACGTCATCACACGCGGCGCAGACCCAACGGACCCGAAATCGAGGGAGTTCTAGGGTCTGCTTGACGGCCCAAATTGTTTGCGCCGACCTTAAATTCTGTCATAATATTCAGGTGAGGTAGGCAGGCATCACACAGCGAAAGGGAAGAACATGGCGGACCAAATTTTCGAGATTGTCGCGAACGCATTGGCGGTCTACAACAAGGTCGGTGGGACGAAGATCGGCGCAATCCCGAAGGGCATCAAATTCACGGTGGTTTCCGGCTCACGCCAGGAGGCCAACGGCTCCGTTTGGTGGCAACACAGCGCCGGGTGGTCGATTGAGAAAACGGTGGACGGCTCCACCGTCTTCTTGCGGGATATCAACGCGGCCCCGGCGATGGTCGTTGATGGTGGCGGCGCGTCTGAGGGTGGGCCACCGCCCCCGGCCAACACGGGCGCGGGCAGTGGCGCGGCCCCCCGTGACGAAATCCCCAGCCCCGCCAACAACCCCCTCCTGAAGGAACTGGGCGAGGACTTGCAGACGTTGCCGCCTAGGGCGAACCTGCGAACGCTGGGTACCGTGAAAATTCGCGATGCGGCGGACGGGGACCGGATTGCAGGGCTGGCAAACGGTGATATCGTCCAGGCGGATATTGAGACGCTGACGAAAAAGGGCACCTACTACTGGATAGAGCATAACAAGGGCTGGAGCGCCATCCAGACCGTTGACGGCGACAGCATCTACTTTGAGGATGCGGGCGATGTCTACGTCCCCGGCCCAGACGGTCCCAAGGTTGAGGAGATGCCGGGGTATCGGTCGCTTGTCACGCGGCACCCGGTAGACCTGGACCAGACGAACTTCTTCCAGTACTTCGGCAACAACTCCTTCGCCTACCTGTTCGGGCATCGGTTTAACTACCACGGTTTCGCCCAGGGGCTACACTCCGGGCTGGACTACGGTAGCAACACGGGCGGCGGCGGGGTGAAGGTCTACGCGGGTGTCCACGGCACCTACACCAAGACGATCCACGACTCGCAGGGGCGCGGCTGGAACCACCAGGTGCGCGTGCGGACGCCGGACGGCCACCTGCTCATCTATCAACACATCAACCCCGGCCAGTTCAGGCCCGGCCAGGAGATCACGCCGGACACAGTCGTCGGCACGATTAACAGCGGTTTCCCCAACAACGGCGACCACCTTCACTGGGAGATTCGCTTCAACAACCAGGCTTGGATTGTGAATCCGCTGGCGTTCATGGAACAGACGTTGGTGGACGAGATTGTCAAGAAGTTCGCGCCGGATCGTCCTGGTTCCGGCCAGAGCGGGTCCAAGTACTACTATTTTTACATCACCGACAGGTGGACAAAGTGGGGAACCCCGATGGACCAGCCCGTTATCCACCGTGGCGGCAAGACCATCGACCCGCGCTCTGGGGGGTTCTAGGCACGACGGTTAAAGACGACTGCGTCAAACGCACGCCCGATTTCACTGGTTTTTGCCTCGGTATTCCCGTTTAGGGGGGTGGGGTTTTAGTTCTTTCGTAATCTACTGACATTGGTGAACGGGTAAACCTGGAAAGGCGATTAAGTGATGAAATTTCGACTGCTGGTTTTGATGAGTGTGGTGCTGCTGACGGTCGCGGCGTGTGAGGGTGGCGACCCCACCCCGGCAAGTGGCGGTAACACGGGCGGCGGGGCCGCTACGGTGACTCCGAATATGGGCGGTGATAGCGGTCCAGCAACCACCACTATTGAGGTTGAGGCGCAATCGCAGGAGACATCAACCCCGGTGGTGGCGGGTGGTAACACGCGAGTGACCGTGACCCCGGTCGTGGAGGGCGGCAACACCCGCGTAACGGTTACACCTGCCGTGGAGGGCGGCGGCGGGGCGCGTGCCACGCCAACCATCGACACGAGTGATATGCCGCTGGGCGGTGACTAAACGTCTGCGTCCCTTTCGGGTGGGCGCGTGATCGTCGGCATTTTTCGTTGAAATTCACGGTGGTTCCCGCTGTTCACGGTTATAATAGAGGGACAACATTAAGAAACAGTGGAGCCAGTGGCGATGAGCGAAAAAATGAAGGGGTTTAAGGCTGAGGTCGAGAGCAAGATTAGCAAGCTACTGGATGAGTTCGCAGAGGGAAAGCTCAACCGGGAGCAGTTCCACGCGATCTACGAGCGATATAACGGCCAATTGGAACTTGTGGAGAAGGCGCTCTCTGGGGGAGATGTGAAGTTGGACGCGCCGGACGGCGGGACGATCATGTTGCGCGAACAGTACATGGGGAAAGCGCAGGGGCTGATGATCTTCGCCAACAAAACAGGGGACGTGGTGGAGACGTTGGGCCAGTTTGGGGTGTCGATAACGGAGATCATCCCCGTGTTGGACCGCTTCACCCAGCAGCTTGAGGCGGGGATTGCGGTGGAGCGTGTGGTGCGGCAGGTCAACGAGAAGGAATGGTTGTTGTTTTTAGCCGGGTCGTATACCACTGTCGTCATCACCTTCCAGCAGGAACCGTCTCAGTATCAGACGGTTGTGCTTCAGCGGATGCACACGGAGTTTGAGAACGCAAACAAGACGCTGTTTGAGGCGAGTGTGTTTGACCCGGCCCGCCTCGTGTTCCCGTTTCTGTCATTCGTAACCCGTGGTATGGGCAACAGGTGATATTTATGCCCGTGGTGTGCTTGGGAGCGCCACTGTTACGCGAGTCCCGACATCGGGTTCACTCTCTACAGTGACAGTCCCCCCATGAACTTGTGCTATGAGCATTGAGATCACCAGGCCCAGGCCCATTCCCTGCTGTTCGTAGCGTTTGCGCTCGAACTGCCGATATGCGCCGATCTGCTGAATGTGTTCAGGCTTCATCCCGCGTCCCTGGTCCTCAATGGTAATCTGGTAAAATCCGTCGTGTTCACCACTGCTGATGGTCACGAGTTGCCCGGGTGTAGAGAACTTCAGGGCGTTATCCACCAGCTCGAAGATAATCTTGTGCAGGTTGTTCTCCGTGACACGAGCGTAGCCGTCGTCAGTTTGCCCCAGGCGAATGTCGTTAACGCGGTCTACCGCCTCACTCGCCTGGTGCGTTGCCATCGATACGATGTGCATCGGGGTTTGGGTGCCTTCACCGTAGACCATCATCGCCTGTTGGCTTTCATCACCCTGGTGCAGGGCGAGTTGGCTGTAGATCAGGTGGTTCTCGATTAAGCGTTGGAGCCGCTGGCCGGATGCCTGGATAATGCGGATGGTCTGCTCGGCACGGCGTTGGTCGAAGGTCTTCTCTTCGATGTCCATAATCAGCAGGTCGGCACAGGTCACAATCCCGGTCAGTGGGGTGCGGAGTTCGTGTGGCAACGAGGAGATCAAGTTCTCTCGTAGGCCGTGCATGGCGGCTTCACGTTCTTTCGCCTTGGCAAGTTGGGTGTTGACGGTCTCCACGAGTTCCTTAGGGGTGAAGGGCTTGGTCAGGTAGTCCTCCGCACCAAGTGTCATGCCGCGCCGTTGGAACTCACGGTCTACAAAGGCGGTAAGAAACACAAACGGGATTTCGTTCGTCAGCGTTTCATTACGGAGTGTGACAAGCACGCCGTAACCGTCCATCTGTGGCATGTTGATGTCACACAAGATCAGGTCCGGGCGGTGGCTACGCGCAGCCGCCACGCCGTCTACACCATTTGCTGCGGTAATCACGGTAAAGTTGTGTATCTCTAAGATCTCGGCGACGTTTTCCAGAATCGACACTTCATCTTCGATGACGAGAATCCTTGGTGTTGACATAGTAGGGGGCCTCGTGTGTTTTGTACGATTGCAAACCTTACGATGATTGCCAGTTTAGCATGAATTGACCACCATGTCTTTAGTCTTATTCGTTGCAGTCTTAATAATAGGGATTAAACCCCACAGAAATTGGGGCATGGCGGCTGTGCGAATGGTATGCTTGAGGCGTGATTGCCAACGCATAGTACGATAGATAGGATTTTCAGACAATGAAAAACGACGTAGGCGGTACCTCTGGTGGCATTGGTGAGTTTATCTTTGGGGCATTGATGGTGGTGGGTGGGGGGTACCTGTTTTTGCAACAAGTCCAGATCAGGAGTTCGGGTTTTCGCTTCGGCTTTGGCGGCTTCCAGGTGGACAGCTTCGGTTTGTCGCTGATTCCGCTTTTGGTTGGAATTGGGTTTCTTTTCTTTAGCGGACGCAGCCGCATCGGGTGGTTTCTAACAATTGCCGGGGCGCTGATTATCGTGCTGGGGGTGTTGGCAAACCTCACCATTTACTTCCGTCCCACAAGCCTGTTCAACACCTTGCTGATGCTAGGCCTTGTCACAGGCGGGATCGGCCTCGTTGCCCGCTCCGTGCAACCCCACGACGGGTAGCCCGTGAACAATCATAAAAAAGGTGCTAAAGCCCACTCATACCCGGCTACATACGTTGACCAATCCCCATCTCTTACGCTAGAATGACGTTCAATTAACGTTTGTGACAACATCTGTCACAACAGGATGAGTACGGAGGTCCACCCGGCATGAGCGAGAAAATCCTCGTTATCGACGACGAAGAGACGACCGTCCAGCTAATTGCGATATTACTGGAACGCCGCAACTACAAGGCCGTGAAAGCCTACAGCGCCGAGGAGGGACTGCGCCTCGCCTACCGCCACCAGCCGGACCTCGTGCTGCTGGATATTATGATGCCGGATATGGACGGCTGGGAGGTGTGTAAGCGGTTGCGGGAGATGTCCGACGTGCCGATTATCTTCCTGACGGCTCGTGACGAGACGACCGACATCGTTAGGGGGCTGGAGATGGGCGCGGACGACTACGTGGTGAAGCCGTATAACAATGAAGAACTGGTCGCACGGGTGCGGGCGCACCTGCGCCGTAGCCCACGCCCCAACATGAGCGAGGAACTGAGCTTCAACAACGGTGAATTCCGCATCAACTTCATGAACCGTGAGGTGAAGGTACGCGAGGAGATCAAACACCTGACGCCGAAGGAGTTCAACCTGTTAGGGGTGCTGGTCCGTAATGCGGGGCGCGTCGTACCGCGTGGGGAACTCGTGTCGCAGGCCTGGGGCGAGGAGTACGCGGACGCTATCGACAGCCTGAAGCTCTACATCCACTACCTGCGTCAGAAGATCGAGGTGAACCCAACTCGCCCGGACTACATCCTGACCTCACGCGGCGTCGGCTATCGCTTCGTGGACCGCTAACCGCATTACACGGGGGGCGATGACATGACGCGGCGCGTGGTATTCACAGCGTTGGGCGTGGTCGGGATGGCTGCGCTGACAGTGATGCAGTTCGTGCCGACCTACGAACACGCGCAGTTCGTTGTATTGTGCCTCAGCCTGACGGCGTTGGTGGTGGGCCTGGGCGATATCCCCCCTGAATCCCCTCTCCGCAGGCACAGAGCGGACGTGTCAGGTCAACATGAAGCTGAGGGCTGGACGACCACGCGGGCAGGGCAGGCAATGGCCCTACTGGCCTTGACCCTGATTGCCTTTGCCGTCCGTGCCTACCGCATGAACGCCGATATGCGGGCGCTCGTGGACGAGATTAACAGCTTTTCCCCGTTGATCTCGTTGTGGGTTTACCCGGATGTGTCGCTACTAACCCACATGAACACCGCTGTCATCCCCTATAGTTGGCTCTACCCTTACCTGCAAAATGGATTTGTGGCACTACTCGGTAACAACCTATGGGGGTTGCGCGGGCTGTCGTTGGTTGGCGGGGCGCTGACCGTTCCTATTGTGTACCTGCTGGCGCGGACCTTCCACGATGACCGCCGGGTCGCCTGGGTTGCCGCCGCGATGACCGTCGCTTTTCCGCTGGCGATCCACTACAGCCGCCTGGGGATTCACAGCTCGCTGGACCCCTTTGTGGGCGCGTTGGCGTTTCTGTTCCTGGCGCGGGGCTGGCAACACGGGCGTCCGTTGGACTGGGCGCTCGGTGGGGTGTGGCTGGGACTGACGCACTACTTCTGGGAGGGCGGGCGGCTGTTCAACACGAGTTTCGTGATTCTGTGGTTCTGCTGGCTGGCGCTCCACCAGTGGGACCACATCCGGCGGCAGTGGCGCGGCCTGGTGACGGCGGCTTTCGCGCTGCTTGTGACAACGGTCCCGCTGTACATCACCTGGGCGCTGACCGGGGACGAGATCGAATCCCGGCTGGAGAGCAGCGGGGTTAACAGCGCCTTCCTCGCGGATCTGCTGCTTGCCACGCCGGACAGCGACGTGTTACAGGGGTATCTGCAAGACATCGCCAACGCCTTCCTCGTGTTGTTCGCGATTCCAGAGAGCAGCCGCTTTTACGGCGGGAGCTACGGCTTTCTGCTGCCGTTTGTGTCGCCCTTCGCGCTGATTGGCTTGATCTGGTGTTTACGGCGGGGGCGCACCTTAACGGGGGTTCTAGCGTGGTGGACGTTGGCGATTCCGGCGGCAAACGGCCTTCTCTTGGTGAACAGCCATGGTTCGCCGCGCTTCCTCAACCTGATTCCCGTGCTGCCGATCATCGTCGCGATTGGCGTCGTTTGGACGGCAGAGCGGCTCTTAGCACGCTGGCGAAATATTGCTGTCTACGGGATGGCGGCGGCGCTGTTTGTCGGGCAGGTGGGTTACTACCACAGCGTCCACATGCCTAGATTCCAGACACAGGTTCGCAACGGGCGCGGCGACCTGGACGACGCCACCGTCCGGGCGGCGCGACTGCCGCTGGACACCCACGCGGTTATCGTGACGGACGGCCCGCGTGATCCGCGCCACCCGGACCGCTACATGCGCTATCTGTACAGTAACGATCCGTATCCGCGTATTTCGACGATGGCGTCCTCGGTTTTCGTGGACGAGATGCTGGCTCCTGATCTCTTGGCAGGGCTACCGCCGGGGGGCTACGCCTTCTTCATTCTGGCGGATGACCTCCCCGCGCAGACGGCGCTCCGCGCACGTTTCGGTGACGTGTCGTTCGAGGAGACACCGTATCCCGTGCCGCCGGAGACGGCCTTTCGCTTGTACCGGGTGGCGCGGTGATTATGGGGTGACAACTGCGGCAGTGAAGGCAACCCAGATGATGACGGCGCAGGTCATCCATGAGCGTATTCAGTAGCAAGTGCCAGACGCCAAAAATGGCGTCCCTACGATTTCTGCGTCATCCCCC
>CAYWZS010000153.1:0-1581 GCA_964462905.1 uncultured Anaerolineaceae bacterium | reverse complement strand
GTAGCAAGTGCCAGACGCCAAAAATGGCGTCCCTACGATTTCTGCGTCATCCCCCCTATAATCCGCGCCACGTCCCATGACCGAGGCCCACCGCCATGACCCGCACCCACCACCGTATCCTGTTCGCCATTCTCGCGCTTGCGTTGCTGCTGCGCCTCGCCGTCGCCTGGAGCAGCGACCCGCTGGCCCCCTACGACCGGCTGCGTGGCGGCGATACCTGGTGGTACCTGGAGTACAGCGTGCGCCTCGTCACCGATGAGGGGGTCGAGCCGCTGGCCCCTGCCCCGCTCTACCTAATTCTGCTCGGCAACATCCGCCATACCCTCGAACCAGAGCGCACCGAGAAGAACGACAAACACGTCATCTACGCGGAACCGGGCGGCGGCCTCCCCGTGAAATCCGTCGCCGGAGCGCCCTCCGCGCCCACCGTTCGCATTGTGCAGACACTTCAGGCGTTGCTCGGCACGGTCACGATCTACTTCGCCTTCCGGCTGACGCGCACGCTGGCGAACGACCCCCGCGCCGGACTGGTCACGGCGGCGGTGTTGGCCCTCTCCACCGCGTTGATTGTCACGGCGGCGGACATCATGACGGAGACGCTCTACCTGTTCTTCCTCGTCGCCGGAATCGCCGTCTACGTCGAACAGGTCGCGGGCGAACGCGCCTATCTGCGCCCGCTATTGGTGAGCGTCCTGGTCGGTGGCCTGCTCGGTCTCGCCACGATGACACGGGCGGCGCTGTTACTGTTCCCGTTGGGGATTGTCGGCCATATGTTGCTGATTATGGTGATGGATCGGCGTCAGGGGACGCGCTCGGCAATCACGCTGTGGGGTGTCGCCGCGTTACTAGTAACGGTCATCGCCGTCAATAGCATCTGGACGACCTACTATCAACTGCGCTGGGGGGAGTGGGTGGTCGGTGCTAAGGGCTTGAGCGCCTTCTTCTACCTGGGCGCACAGGGCGGCTGGAGCGGACCCGAAGGTACGGATGCCTCGTTGGGGGTGGATGCGGCTGATCCTGCTGCCGACGAGGATTTCAACGCCGGGGCGCAACAGGTCGTGAACGCGGACCCGGCAGGCTACCTAAGCGGGCGCGTCCGTGACCTGCTGACGACCTACGCCCAACCCTACGGCACCAATGCCTTTCGCGGCCCCAGCCTCAAGTCGTTGGCGGTAGATTGGTGGCGCGGCGACCGCAATCTCGGCGGCCTGCTGGCACTGGTGCAAGTGGAGGGATTCGCGCCTAAGCTGACGATCTACCTCACACACTTTGGCGGGATGGCGCTTGGCCTCGGCGGGATGGCGCTCACGGCCCGGCGCTGGCGTGTGACCCTCGCCCCCATTGGCCTCATCGCCTATGTGACGCTGCTGCATCTGGTGTTGTTGGCGCTCCCCCGCTACCTGTTCCCGACGCTGCCGTTCTGGTGGGCGTTTGGTGGGGTGGCGGTGGTCGCGGCGTGGGATGTGGTCACACAACGACAATCACGAGCGGCGGACAAGGCAAGCCTTGTCCCTACAGACCGTTAACGCGAAACGTAGGGGAGGGCCGATGCAGCGTGAGGGCTTAATCCGCACACCGAAA
>CAYWZS010000152.1:0-9378 GCA_964462905.1 uncultured Anaerolineaceae bacterium | reverse complement strand
GGTTCTTCTGCCGGGGTTTCCTCGGCGGCGGGTTCTTCTGCCGGGGTTTCCTCTACGGCGGGTTCTTCTGCCGGGGTCTCTACGGCGTCGTCGGCGCTCATTTCTGGCTCGTCTTGCGGCGTTTCTTCGTTCTCATTTTTCTTATCGTCGTCAGTCACGCTGTCGTCTCCATAACAGGAAAATACACATGATGGTGGTTATGCTCCACGCGGCTGCACCAAACACCAGCACACCGGGGAACCACCATGGATTATACCCAAAGATAACGCGACTTGTTCCAGTTGGCAAAGGAACTGCGCGAAAATTCACATTCGCCCTAGAAACCGTCACCGAGGACTCATTTACGGTAGCCGTCCAGCCCGGATAATAGCTATCCTGAAGGACCAGCACGTTATCTTCTGAAAGGGTTTGAGCCTCAATTTCGATGTAGGTGGGGGTGTAAACGACGAAGGATACAGTTTCGTTTGTGGTGCGGATGAGGGTTGTTGGGTCATCAGTCTCGGCCCCGATGTAGGCGCGTGGGGCGTCTGCCATCCCCCGGTAGAGCTTCACATCGCTAGACAGCACGCGGGACCACTCCGGCGGCGTCAGTTGCACGAACTGGTTTTCGAGACGGTCATCTACCAGAGAAACGCCGATTACGTTGGCGTCCGTTGCGGGTAGGCTGACGCTGCCGGCTGGTGCGGGAAGCGTTGCCAGCCGCAGGCCGTCCGCCAGCGATACATCGTCATCGCCCAGCGCACAGTCTGGCAGCGTATCCGGACAGGTGTAGAGCACCTGGACAGCGGTTGCCGGGTAATCTGGAGCGGGATAGGCGGGGATTTCGCCGGTGCGGGTGAAGGTGGTGTCGAATGCGACGCCCTCATGCCAAACGTCGTAGACCTTATCCACCAGCACATAGTCCATGTCCAGCAACCCCGCGACATCCCACGGCACACACGCGCCCCGGCAACGTGCCAGCGCGAGATTTTCCCGCAATCGGCCATCCACGGCGACCTCGACCCCGTCGGGGTAGGCCAGCGCCATGAAGTCTACATAGTGGCGGGTGGGGAGCAGGCCGCCGCCGAAGCCGTCCACGGTGGGAATCCCCCAGGCCAGCGGTAGGTTAGGGGACAGTGTTTCCTTGAGTTTGGCGGCAACGAAGCTGTAGCGTTCTTCGAGCGGGGTCATGCCGAGCGCCTGGTAACGGGCGCTCAGGGCGTTCTGGTCGCCGGGGTCGAAGAACAGCCCGCTAATGCTCAACAGGCGTCCGGGGGGCGTGCCGTCTGCCGTAAGGCCGTTGGCGTCGGTTTCGGTGTAGGCGAGCATCTGGCTGATGCTGAACCGTTGGGCGCTCCACACATCCGGCGGGACGAGGTCGTTATAGGGCAGTATCCACGAGGCGGCGATTAACTCCACAAACACAACACCCACCATCCCCGCCTGTAGGGACGGGGCCTGCCCTGTCCGCTGCCGCAAAAACCACCAAACCCCGCCCACCGCGAACATCGCTACCCCCCACCCAGCCAGTGTACGGCGCGTTGGCGTGGCAAACCCGTTGATTTCCTCCGGCACGCGGCCCGCCAAGAACGACAGCCCAAACAGCGCAACCAGCACCAAAAAGGGAATCACAACCTGTAGGGACAGAGCAGGCCCTGTCCGCACCCTATCGAATAGCACCTCCACCCCCATCCCCGCCAGGACCGCCGTCCCCAGCGCGTAGAGCGCCAGCCACCGCGCCGGAACGCGAAACAGGTCGAAGCCGGGAAGTTGTACGATCAACCAATTCAGCGGGTTGTAGGCTCCGGCGGCGAGGGCCAACGCCGCAATCACGATTATGATCCAGACGCGGCGGTGGGGAACCTCACCCCTAAATCCCCTCTCGGCTTCCTGGTTTTCGGACGGGGTCACTACGGATGGGGTTTTCGGGGTTAACGCTCCCAGCACCGCCAGCACCAACCCGGCCACGCCGATGTAGGCAATGTACTCGCTGAAGATTTTGCCGTCATAGCTGGGGAGCAGGCCGCGTGCTGCGATGAACGGGTTCAGCGAAAACGATAGCGCCGCGTTCGTGCTGAGGCCGCCGGAGCGCCCGCTTTCGCCAATTAGCTCTAACGTGGGAATCAGTTGGGGGGATGCCAGCACCAGCGCCCCCCCCCCCGATGCTGCCAGCGCCAACAGCCCACGCGGACAGCCAGCCGCCAGCGCGTAGAGCGCGAGGCCGACACCATTGATAAACACCGTCTGCGTGTGCCCGGCCAGAAATTGCAACGCCAACGCACCGCCTAGTAGTAAGATCGTGGCCCTCACCCCTTCTCGCCTGTGGAGAGGGACAACAAGCATGTGTAACAGCAAGAATGTCCACGGGAACCACGACAGGCCCTGTAGCTGGTTGACCTGCTCGACGTGGGCACCCAGGTAGCCACCAAACGCAAAGATTGCCGCTGTGACGAGCGCCGCACTTGTTCGTAGGCGGACAGCCCGCCACGCCAGCAGATAGGCTCCCAGTGCCGCCCATGCGACATGCAGCAGGATTGCCACGCGGATGCTGTTTGGCGCGTCTAGCGGGATTGTCAACCAGTTTGGCGGGTACAGCGCCCCGAGTTGCGGGTTTGCCAGCAGCGGCGCACCCATGAACAGGTCTGGCGTCCACAGCGGCAGTTGCCCCGCCCGGAAGAACGCATCACGGACGGTCCAATAGGGGTAAAAGTAGACGTAGGTGTCTCCACGGCCCAAAATACGATCCGTAAACGCCAACTCACGGAAGATGATGAGACCCAGAGCCAACAGGGCGAGTAACGCGGCAAAGTGGGTTTGTCTACGGGTCATGGGGGCTGTTTCTCCGTGTGCATCCTGGCCGGGCGCATTATAGCCGCCATTTCCCATTTGCGAACACACCCTGCCTGAAGTTCGCTCTTGCGAAGGGACATACCCACTCGTATACTGTTGGAAGTTCGCCGCTGTAGCTCAGCTGGTAGAGCAACGCACTGAAAATGCGTGGGTCGGCGGTTCGAGTCCGCCTGGCGGCACACAGCCTGACAATTTGTTGTTGGGCTGTTTTGTTTTTACACGGAGGCGGAACATGGTGAACGAGACCCCCCACACAAACGGGCACCGGGTTTGGCTTGGCTGTGGGGGGACGCTGGCCTTGGTCGTGTTGGCCGGTGTGGTGGTGTGGTGGCGGTTGGGCTTTGGCATCATCGTAAACCCGGCGGGGGCGCTCACGGCGGCCCAGGCTCGCTGGGATACGGCGGCTGTCTCACGCTATGCGCTCACCGTGCTTGTCGAGCAACCCTTCGATGAGAATGCGGTGTACGAGCTACAGGTGGTGAATGGTGTGGTGACGGAGGCGGTTCGCATCAACCCTGGGGCCTATCGCTTCTCGGAGAACCCCACACGCTTCGAGGCGACACCCGCCGAAGTTGCCCCGTATACCATAGACGGTATTTTCAGTATCACAGCGCGGGTGGTGGATGATATGGCCGCGCCGACAATTACAACGCCGGGGGGAACACAGGTCCGCTACGACCCGACCTACGGCTATGCACAGCTTATGGTAGAAAACCGTTGCGGATTGCTGTTCAACAGCGTGGAGGAATGCTTGACGCGGATTGAGGTGTTGGCCTTTACACCGGCACCTTAGCGACGAACGTCAGCTTGAGCCGAAGGCGGCCCAACTCCAGCACGTCGTCGTGTTCTAGCGGGACTTCCATGAACGGCCCCACCTGAAAGCTGTTGAGGAAGGTGCCGTTGGTGCTGCCCATATCCTGTAGCGACAGGCATTTCCCACGGACACTGATGAGCGCGTGCAAGCGTGAGACGCCGTTGTCGCGGGCACCGTAGCGGCTCAGGTCGATGTGGTCATAGGCGTTGCTCTCCGGGGAAACCCGCCCCAGCGTAATCCCACGTTCCACCTGAAACTCGATACTCTCGCTGACATCGACCACCCGTAGCACCCCCATCCAGGGGATACCGCCCTCGGCTTCGCGTTGCTCGGAGAACGGCAAGGCTGCACGCGGCGTCAGCTTACGTGTTTTCTCGGTCTGTGGTGTGATTGGGCGTTTGTCTGTCATGGTCAGTTACCTAGACGTTGATTTACCGTTGTGACATAACTGTAACGTTCTTTACGCTTTTCAGTAACTCAATAATTGTCTCAAAAAATGTAAAGTTGTTAAGGTTTACATAGGGTTACACGGACGCCATTCACTAACTGCTCATGCCTGGTCCCGTTGGACGCGATAAACCCAGTGTGTGGGAGCGCATCCCCTTGAGCATAGTCCAGCGGTTGCCCGTTGAGGTCGGTGTGTTGGCCGCCCCCCGCACGCAGCAACGCGGTCCCGGTCGCGTGGTCCCAGATGTAATGCGGGTCTGTGGTGGTGTCGCGTGGTAGTCGTACAAACACGTCGGCATACCCAGCGGCGATCATCCCATACTTGAGTTGACTGTCATAGCGTTCTGGGGGTGAGGTGTGGAACCCGGCTGACTCCCGGATTTGTCGGTTGAGCGTGTGATCTGACTCTGGGATTTTGTAGCTGTCGATGGGGCGCAGGTCATCGCCGGTACGGGCGGACACCCCCACCTGCCGCCGCTTGGTCCCGTCTAGTGCCGCCGCGAACAGGTGGCCGTTTTCCGTGAACAGCAACGTACCGTCAGCGTCCAACGGTGAGCGCGGCAACCCCATGACCGCCTCCGTTGGCGCGTAAGCGGTCATCAGCGCCACGCAGATCGCGTAATGGCGGTTGTCGAGATACCCGACTGTGCCATCAATCGGGTCAATCACCCAGGTTCGCCCGGCTCTGTCGCGGCGCTGGCCGTGGTTCAACCAGGCGAGGATCCCTTGCTCGTCCACGACTTGCCCGGTGATCTCCGTTAAGAGCGCGGTGACCCGCTTACGCTCGTCGGTGGACATCATGCTCAAGAAGGCGCTCCCGCTCTCCTCCGCGACGACGGCATCGTCTGGAAAGTGGGTCGCAATCGCCCGGCAGATGAGCGCCTGTGCGCCGTAGTCCGCGACGGTGACGGGGCTGGCATCGCGTTTGTTGCTGGCGTGTACGGTGTACGCAGCAACGCGCCGAGTGAGGCCAGCGGCCTGCTGGACGGCGTGGATGATGGGGGTGAGGTCGGTCATAGGCTAGTCGGCTCCAGCTTCGGCTGATGGACTGGGGAGGGGTTGGTCGTCCTGCTCGTCCGCAACGATGTCATAGGTGTTGGCGATCTCCTGTTGCTCGATCTCGCCGCCAAAGATGTTGTAGGCGACGGCCACCGCCAGCGCAAACAGCGTCGTGCCGATGCCAATTGCGGCGTTGAGGGGTGCAGGGGCAATTAGCGCAATACGGACAAACACCGTCACCACGGCGTAGCCGAAGTTACGGAAGGTCACGGCGTACTGCACGCTGAAGCGCAACGAGATCAACACCATTAGGATGTCCGTGAAGATCAGCAAGGTGTAGAACGAGTCGAAGAACGGGTAGGGTTCCAGGCCGTTAGCGATACGGTTTACGTCCACCAGCGCAATCACGAGCAGCGACCCCAACAGGCTCAGCGCGATGAGCTTCTTGGACTGGATGAACGACTCTTGATCTCGTTCGTTGGCGGTAATTGAACGGGACTTCTGCACGCGATAGTACACGCCGATAATCACGAAGATCGCGAGCGCCCCCACTGCCTCGCTCACCATGGACACCATTTTGGTGGCGACAGGTTCCCACACTAGCGGCTCTGGGAAGGCGGTAAACTTCTTGAAGGTGTCGCGCAGTAGGATGAGGGACAGAATCTCTAGCTGAATGCCCATTGACCGCGAGAACGAGCGGGTAAGGCCGAAGATGAGGCTAATCACCTCGGTCACGAGCAGGGCGGTAAAGGCGACATCGACCGCGAAAAAGTGGGTTTCGGGGAAGCCAAGATCGGCAAGTAGCGGCACCCAGCCCTGGCGGTTGATCTCAACCAGGACAATCACAAGCAGGTACAGCCCAACCAGGGCGGTTCCCGCTAGCCGCGCCATAATAACATGATGCCAGAGGTGTTCAAGTTCGTCTGTGAAGTTTGCAATACGTTTCATCATGGGGGTGTTGTGCCTCGGCGTTGTTTGTGGGTGAGGTGGAGGGTGCCGGGTACACCCTCACTGGTTGGCGGGTGTGTTGCGTGTTACTCGTCGTCTTCCCGCGTGGAACGCATCATGCGGCTGAACATAATCAGGCCGACCAACCCAAAGGCGGCCAACGCGATGAAGCCGAGGCTACTGCCGGCGGCGAAGTCATCAAACAGCCCGGCGTCCGGCAGTTCGCCCTGGTTGATGAGGCCGCCACTTGGGACAGCCGTCGCATCGCCTGTGGCTGCACCCCCATCTGGGGTTGGGGTTTCGCCTAAGTCCTCGTCCATTGGGGTACGTGCGGCGAAGGTTTCCGTGATGGCAGCGAAGGTTTCTACCAGGGCGGCCCGTGTGCCTTCGATGTCGATCTCGGCCTGTGGGGTAATTGTCGGCGTGATAGCTGCCTGCGTTTGCTCTGCGGACTGGGTTCCCTCGAAGTTGGCGGTCGCTTGTGCGGCGATATTTGTCAGTTCGATCTCGGTTGGGTCTAGTTCCGGCGTGTCGGTGAAGGCTGGCTCTGGCGTGAAGGTGGGGAGGCGCGTGTTGGTCGCCGTGGGGGAGGGTGTTGGCGTGACGGACATGGCAAGCGCGACGGCGGTTCCGGTTTCGTTGGCGTCTAGCACCTGTTGGGTCGATTGCGCCTCAACAGTCAGGTTGGCGATGGTGATCGCGGTCGCCGTCAGTTGGAGTTCCGTCGGCCCGGTGGGGATCAGGAAGAAGGCCGCGATGCCACCCGCCAACAACGCCAGGAACAGCACACCGAGGCCGATCACCGCCGGGATGAAGCCAGGAGACGCGCCTTCGCCCTGGTCTTCAAACTCTTCGGGCAGGTCTTCGTCCGCCCCGAAGTCTACGGCATCCTCGCCGAGGTCGAAGTCGTCCGCGTCGAACTCGTCCTCAAAGCCAAAGTCATCTGCACCTGTGTCCCCGAAGTCATCCCCGCCAAACAGGTCGTCCTCGTTGATGTCGAAGTCGTCATCGAGACCTGCGCCAGACGAGGCATCAGCGAAAAGGTCATCATCTCCAAAGTCGTCCTCTCCGAAGTCAAAGTCGTCGTCGTTGAACAGGTCGTTGTCGTTGTTGCTCATAGCCCTTTTCCCCTAGTCTTGTGGCGCGGAGGCGTGTTCCGCTGGCCTAACTTGCATTGGAGGTGTAAAGTGTCCCCCAGCACGCGTCGCATCTGTTTTGTGTGGATAGCGAATGAGCATGGCAAACCCGGCACGCTACACACCGCCTTTAATCTATCCCATGTTGGGTAGGGGCGCAAATGCGAAAGCCGCCTGTAGGCGGCAAGTTAGGGTTTTCTTCTTATTTGGGGGTATGGCTAGCGGCCAATCAGGTTTGTGCGAGGATGTCCGCCGTGGTCATGACGGTGGCGAACTCGCCGTGCAGTTCGGCCAGGGCAACGGTGTAAACCTGTTGTGCGGGGACAGTCGCGCCGTCAAAGGTGAGCTTGCTGTGGGCGGCGGTGGCGTCGGCGGCGAGATAGGCCGTGAAACCCAGGTTCCCCGCCATGCGCGTTGTGGTGGAGACACAGTGTTCGGTTGTCAGGCCGCCAAGGACTAGCGTTGTGATTCCCACCTCGCGCAGTTGTGTTTCGAGGTTCGTGCCGATGAAGGCGCTGTTGACGTGCTTGATGATGACGGGTTCGCCCTCCAGCGGGGCGGCCTCCGGCTTGACCACCACACCAGGGGACGTGGGCTGTAGCGGGGAACCGGGCGTGGTGGAGTGATGCTGAACGTGGTAGATCGGGCGTGCTGTCTCGCGCCAGCGCCGCAACAGCGCCGCGATATTGGACTCTGCCGCCGGGTTGTTGCGCTCCCCGAAGAAATTCGGATCGTCTAAACCCTGTTGGACATCAATGACGATCAGTGCGGCGTTCATTGGGAAGGTCGGCATTAGCTGTAGGCGGCTCCGCTGGCGTGCTCGTAGGCGTAGTCCACGGCGTATTGCCAGTCCTCAAACACGACCGTGTTTTTGCGTGGGTTTCGCAACGCTAGAATATTCGCGGCCTGGGTCACAACTAGGCCCTTGGTCGCCACAACATGTAGCTTGATGTTTGGGAGGCTGGCCGTTCGCACGAAAATGCGGCTGGCGTCGGGTGTGACCACACTGACCTCGCGTGCGTCGATCAACAGCACAATCGGCACCGGGGATGTGGTCGCGTATTGGTCGATGATCTGCTCAAAGGCTTGTGCGTCGGTTGCCCCGACGCGCCCAGACTCTTTGATGATAAGCACGCCGCTCTCAAATGACTGAAATATAACTGCCATGGTGTCTATGCCTCAATATTATTGCTTATATTGGGTATCATAATCGTTAAACAATGGTTTGACAACCAACATAAGATGGCTCTACACGCTTATTCACAGTACATTAGGAAATGTGAAATTTGTAAAAGGGAATTATCGTATCCATATATCTGCTTCTAATAGTTAGAGCCATGCACGCATGGCCGCGTTCACTGCGTCGGGCTGCTCTAAGGTACTGAGGTGGCCGCAACGGGGGACGATATGCAGGGTTGAGTTAGGAACCTGACGGGCCATTTCGCGGTGCATCTCTGGCGTACACAGCGTGTCCTGCTCACCACACAGCACCAACGTTGGCACGGTGATGGTTGGTAGGTCCGGCGTGGAATCGGGGCGCTCCAGTTGTGCTTTGATCTGGTTCACGAAGCCTGTCATGCCAACTTGCTCCGCCATTTGCAGAATACGAGCGCGGAGGTCCATATCAGCGGCGTTTTCCGGGTGGAGCATGGCGTCTTTGAGGTGTTCGGTCGTCACCTCGCGGAACTCGCCTAGCAGCGCCATCCCGACGAGCTGCTGCTGGATTTCGCGCTTTTGGGGGGACGCCGCGTAGGGCGTGGTGTCTAGCAGGGCCAGGTGGCTCACCGCCTGCGGATAGCGCCGCCACATCTCAAAGGCCACAATCCCACCGTAGGACAGGCCCGCCAGCGCGAACGGGCGCGGCATCTGCGTGTAGATATATTCCACTACCCCTGCCAAGGTATCGTGCAGCGAGGTGTCGATCACATGCGGGTCGGCGATGTCGCCCAGTGCAACGACCTGGGGCTGCCACATCAGCGCGTTACACAACGTACCGGGGAGTAGAGCAAGTGGGATTCGAGTCATGGGCATTTCCTCAGACATACGCCTTACATTACCAACAGTATCTACAAAAATTAATGTTATTTCAAAAACAGGCAAAATACAGACCGCCCCGGTCCATGTGGACCGGGGCGGCGATGTTCTCGTTACTGTGGAAGCCGGTTTTTACTCCGACTCCTCCGCGATAGGCTCTTCCGTCACCGG
>CAYWZS010000151.1:0-9385 GCA_964462905.1 uncultured Anaerolineaceae bacterium | reverse complement strand
GGCTTTGGGGTCGGCTTTGGCACTGGATTCGGCACCGCTTTTGGGAGCCATACCCGGTCTATCGTTTGATCAGCGGAGTCAGTTAACGTCCCAACCGCGCCCAGACCATCCCGACAAGCCAGCGTAGTTCCTCAATCTGGAGTGCCAACGCCATCCCGACAAATACCGTGATACAGGCCATCCCGCTCCCCAACACCAGCGCAATTTCGCCCAACAAACCAGAACTGGCGGTCATTGGGGCCAGCCACGGTAATAATACCCACCCGGTGAGGCCCATTACCAGCGCGGCGACCAGCGCCCGCAGTGCCGTTGGGGTCAGGCGTTGGTCGCCGAGGCCGTTTAAGCGCCGCACCAACAGATACCCAGACACCAATGCGTGTAGCAGATGCTTAACGCTGTCCGCGATCATGAGGCTATACAGGCCTGCCGTTGGCATCAGCGCCAGGGCGACGATCATGTAGACGGTGAGGCTAACGAGGCCGATTACCGCCGGGGTGAAGGTGTCCTGTTGGGCGTAGAAGGCATAGATTAGTAGCAGGTCCAGCGCGGCAAATGGCAGCCCGATGAGATACAGGCGCAGGGCCAACACGGTGATCGTCGTGTCGTAGGCGGTGAATGCACCATGCTCGAACAGTAACGCGACAATCGGCGTCCCCAGCACGAACAGGCCAACCGTCGCCGGGAGAATCAACACTGTCGCCAACCGCAATCCCAGCCCTAGCGTGTTGCGGAAGGCTTGTGCGCCGTCGTTGTCGCCGCGCACGACGGCTGCCGCCTGCCGCGAGAGCGTTGGCAGAATCGCAATGCTGATGGCGGTTGCCACCAGCCCATGAGGGAACTGGATCAACGTCGTGGCCCAGTTCATATAGCTGATGCTGCCCTCGCCCACGGAGTTCGCCAGGCGATAGCTAATCAGGCGAATCACCAACGTGTCAATAATGAGCGATACCATCACCGGGGCGTATAGCAGAGCAATTTGTCGTAATCCAGGGTGGCTCCAGTCCAGCGTGAAACGTAGCCGTGCGCCACGTAGACCGGGTAACTGTAGCGCGAACTGCGCGAACGCCCCCACCAGCCAGCCAAGCGCCGCCGCCTGAATTCCAATCGCGGGGGCCGCTGCCAGCGTGATTATGACAATGGCAGCGTTGAAGGTCGCGCCGGCGAAGGCAGGCCACGTGAACGACCGAAGCGCGTAGAGTGTTCCACTCAGGACGGCGAACAGGCTCAGGAACAGCAGCGCCGCCCCGGTCAGCCGGAGTAGTTGCGCGGCGATGACGAGTGTCTCTGTGGAACGATCCCCAGCGACCAACTGAACCACCCACGGCGCGAACGCCCACAACAGCGCCACCAGCGCCGAAACCACCACACTGACGAAGCTCATCAGCACGGACACCAGTTGCCAGAAGTCGGTTTTCTTACGGTCGGTGTCCTGTGAGGCGGCATCGCTCAACACGGGGACAAGGGCACTGTTGACGTGCCCGCCAATCAGCAGGTCATAGAAGGCCTTCGGCACAATCACCGCGATATTGAAGGCGTCCACCTGTGCGGATGGGCCGAACAGGTTTGTCAGCGCAATCTCACGGGCAAGGCCCAACACGCGGCTCGTGATGTTCCCGGCGGCGACTACACCTGTCGCTCGTGCTACCCCGGCGTTCGTCTCGCGCTGTTTATCGCTGGCAGCCTGGGCATCTGCGGCGCGTTCGTTGGGTGGCAGTGGTGAGACCCCGTCTTTAGGGGGCAGGCCGGCAGGGGGTTGGCGCGTCACGATGGCAACGCCTGGATGCGAGCGATCAGGGCGGTGGTGGAGTGGTTTGGCAGGTAGTCTATGAGTGCCACACGTCCGCCGTAGCCCTCGACAGTGGGACGTTCTGGCAGGGGTTTATGGGCGTAGTCGCCACCCTTGGCGTAAATCTCTGGCTGGAGTGTGGATAGCACACGGTCCGCCGTGGGTTCGGCGAAGATCAAGACCGCGCTTACCGGGAGCAGGGCCGCCAGCAGTCGTGCGCGTTCTGCGGCGGGGACGATGGGCCGCCCGTTCCCCTTGTGCTGGGTGGTCATTGGGTCATCGTTGACGGCCACCAGCAACGTATCGCCGAGGGACCGCGCCCGTTCCAGGTAGTCCAGATGGCCGACGTGCAACAGGTCAAAGTGGCCGTTGGTCATCACGAGGGTATGACCCGCAGCACGCAGGTTCGCACGCCAGCGGACGGCGATGTCCAGGTTGGTGAGTACGCTCAAGGTGGATGATGTCCTGTTCTACTACGTGGGAAGGGACGCCGGGGGCGTCCCGTCGGGACACCGTATCGTAGCATTATGGGCCGCGACATAGTAGGGGGCTGTTGCCACTTGCAGTCCCCACACCCCAGGATTAGACTAACCCAGCACTAAATTTGCTGACGATCACCCGAAGACAGTTGCCATGCCCATCACCACTATCGTTCTACCCACTTACAACGAGATCGAGAACCTGCCGCTTATGGTCGAGCAGTTGCTGGCCCTCGGGATTGAGGGGTTGCAAATCCTCGTTGTAGACGATAACTCGCCGGACGGCACCGGGGAACTCGCAGATGAACTCGTGGCGCAACACCCGGAGATCGTACACGTGTTACACCGCAAGGGCAAAGGCGGGTTAGGCAAAGCCTATATCGCGGGGTATCGCCACGTCATCGCCACCATGCAGACGGACTATCTGGTTCAGATGGACTGCGACTTCAGCCACCAACCGAAGTACGTCCCCCAACTCATCACGCACATTGAACGCGGTTACGACATGGTGCTTGGGTCGCGTTACGTTCCCGGCGGCAGTGTGGAGGAGCAGTGGAGTCCGTATCGCAAGCTACTGAGTTGGTTCGCTAACCGGGTGTACGTGCAGATATTCCTCGATCTCCCCGTGCGCGATGCAACAGGCGGCTTTCGCATCTGGCGTAAGGAGACGCTTGTCGGCCTGGACCTGGACCGCATCCAGTCCAATGGCTACATGTTCCAGGTCGAAATGGCGTATGTGGCGCACAAGTTGGGCTACAACCTCGCCGAAATCCCGATTCACTTCCCGGACCGCACGCTCGGCGACAGCAAAATGGGCCTGGACATCCAGGTGGAGGCGGCATTGGGGGTATTTCGGCTGCGACAGGACTACTTGCAGCTTACGCCGTCTATGCGCCGCACGGAGACATATAGCGTGGGGTAGGTGAGGAGAGCCGCAGGAACCACGGACGTTCCTACACCTACTGCGCTGAACATACCCCAGCACAGCGCTTATCACGCCCGAACCTCACCCATTTTCCCATAAGCGCATCCCCTGCTATGATGGGAATACGATTAGCCACGTAGCCGAGGATAGCCCGATGCTGACCGACTTCCAAAAACAGAAAATGCGAAAACTGTTCGACTTCTGGGACCACAACAACAGCGGCCAACTGGAAAAGGTGGACTACCAGGACATCGCCCAACGTGTTGCCACCGAGCGCGGCTGGGACCGCAACAGCCCGGATTACGCCAGCACCTACAACGCCGTGATGACCAACTGGGCGCAACTTGAACACTACGCGGATGCGAATGATGACGATGTAATCACAATTGAGGAGTGGATGGCTTACTGCACATCGCTCGTCAACGACGTGAGTGCCTTCCGCGTTAATGCCATGGAGTTGATGACCGCGCTCCTCAACGCGGTGGACCGTGACAGCGACGGCCTCATCACACTGGCGGACTACCAACTGTGGTTCCGCATCTATAATGCCGACGCATCCCAGGCCGAGGCCGCCTTTCAGCGTATGGACACAGACGGCAACGGGTCGCTGTCTATTGATGAGATCATCAGTGCGTTACACGACTTTTACTTCAGCAACGCGCCCAGCGCCCCCGGCAACTTCCTTTTCGGGGAGCTGGACGACGCCTGACGGTATCCACGGTGGTGGGGTTGCGCTTCCCCACCCCATCATGTTACGCACGACCCCGTGTGGATGGGACGGGCATCGCTCGCAACTGAAGCTGAATCACGACCCACGCGGACGCGGCTCGGGCTAGGTCCGCCGAGTTCGGTGTCCCATCGAGAGACCGCCTTACCCCCAACACCTGCGCTGTGCCGGGGCGCTCCCGCACACAGGTTGCCAGCGCATCCGCCGCTGCCTCTGGGTCACGTAGCACGGTTCCATATGCCGAGACGTTCTTCCCACATAGATGCAAACTCAGGGGTGCGCCGCCGTCCAGGTTACGCCACCAGGTACGGCTCGGCTTGCTGATGATGGTTAACGTCGTCCCCATCCGCACAAAGTTAACAGGCACATGATACAGGTGGCCGCTCTTGCGCCCACGGACGTGCAAAACAGTCATGTTGCCGCTCACCAACCCGTGTACTGGGGAGGTCAGTAGCCAGATCATAAAGGCGTTTCCGTTCATGAGGAGAATCCTCCACTAAGTATATGAGTGCAACGCCAAACGACGTTCCGTAGCGCGTCTGTTTCACTGTGATAATTACCTTCAGCGTATCGTCAGGGTGGCAAGCTGTCGTGTCCCCTTCTACACTTCCCCGTATGACAAATAACACATGACAAACTCGGAGCAACCATGAGCGACTTTGACGTAATTCTGTGGGATATTGACGGAACATTACTACGTGGCGGTGGGATTGGCCGGGCCGCCACCCGCTTCGCGCTGGAGGAAGTTTTCGGCACGAGCGCCGGGCTAGAGCATCATCACTTTGGCGGTAAAACAGACTGGTACACGCTCAACGAACTCCTACTGCCGCAGGGCTTCACCCTGGCGGAGATCGAAGCACGGCTCCCGGCCTATGCGGAGGCCATCGCCGGGGAGATGGCCCGCACCATCACCGACTTTGAGGTCGTGCGCCTACCCAATGCCCTCGAACTCGTGACGGCCCTTCGTCAGCGTGGTGACGTGCGCCAGGGCATCGTGACGGGTAACGTCTACAACAGCGTCTCCGTGAAATTAAAGGCGGCAGGCTTCGACCCTGGTTGGTTCACGTTCGGGGCTTATGGTCACGAGTCCGCCAACCGCAACGACCTGCCACCGTTGGCAATCACCCGCGCAACGAACCTCGTAGGCCGTAACATCGCACTAGAGCGGGTGTTAGTCGTGGGGGATACGGTTCGTGATGTGGAAGCAGCCCGCGCTGCCGGGGCCAAGGTCGCGATTGTGGAAACGGGCTACGCGGAACGTGAAACGCTCGTCGCTGCCGAACCCGATTGGCTCATCCCCGACTTGACCCACTTCGCTCAGGTGATGGTGGTGTAGCGCCAGACACCTTGCCAAAAAGCCGCAAACTAACATCATTCATCTTGGAGTATCAACCATGACCGCCCACACCCCGCCCACGGAACCTACCGCCGCCCGTCCCAGCTTCGCCCGCATCATGCTGAGTTTGGAAGGGGCCACTATGTTCGTCGTCGCCATCTTGCTCTATCGCCAGTTTACCGACTTCGGCTGGGTACTGTTCGCCGCGCTACTGCTCGCCCCGGACCTCGCCATGCTGTCGTACCTGCTCAATAAGCGTGCGGGGATGCTCGGCTACAACTTAGCACACACCCACGTCACGCCACTCGTGCTGATAGGATTGTCACTCGTGTTGGGGTGGGGCTTGGGGACCGCGCTGGCCTTCATCTGGCTCGCGCATATCGGCATGGACCGCACTGTCGGCTACGGCCTCAAGTACAGCACAGGCTTCAAAGATACGCACCTTGGTCGGGTCTAAGCAGACAGACAGCAACGTCCTCTGCACGTCAATACACATGCAGATTTAGGGGTGAGGTCGCCCTCACTCCGCCAAGAAACCAAAATCGACATAGTAGTGATGTCGATCATCGTAGACCGTGCCCCCGTGGTCCTTAAACACGAACACACCTGGGTTGACGCGCTTCATCCGCTTCTTGAGCGTGCTCCACTGCGACTTTGACGGCGTATCGTTCCCCGGCTGGATCGTGAAATACGCCGGGGCGAACACCGCCCGAAACGCATTCCCCGGACGAGCGACGACCGTCGCCAGCCGCTCCCCGAAAACGGTCCCCGCATATAGTTCGGCGTAGTCCGGCTTGGCTGGGCGAAAGTTTGGTAGTTCCTTCATGACGCACGCTCCCGTTGGTGTCCATGCCGCAGAATGTCGCGCAGGGCATCCTTGATATGTGGATAGTGGAACTTAAAACCGGTTTCTTGTAAGCGTTGTGGGACCGCCCGTTGGCTCTCTAGCACGAACAACGCCTGTTCGCCCAGCGCCAAGAACAAGGCAAACGACGGGACTGGGAACACATGCGGACGCCCCATCACCTGCGCGACCGCTGTCATAAAGTCGCGGTTACGTAGCGCCTCCGGCGCAACCACGTTAAACGGCCCCTCTGTCTCGTGGTGGTTTATCAGGTAGCGAATGGCATAGGCAACGTCATCATTGTGGACCCACGGGAGGTACTGTTGGCCGTGCCCCAGTTGGCTGCCCATCATGTTCGCCGCTTGCAGAAACGCCGGGAGTGCGCCCCCGTGCAACGACAGCACCACCCCAACCCGCAAGACAACGGTGCGAACCCCCGCACCAGCGACCGCCCGTTCCCATTCAACGCACACCTCGGACCGCCAATCCTGGCCCGGCGGGCTGTGCTCCGTCAGCACGGTGTCCCCCCCATCGCCATAGTACCCCACCGCTGAGGCCTGCACGAATACATTCGGCTTATGCTCTGCCTCCTTGATAGCCTGGACCACCGCCCGTGTGCTGTCCACACGGCTCTCCAGCACGCGCCGCTTGTGGCCGTCTGTCCAACGCCAGTTCGCGATGCTCTCCCCAGTCAGGTTGACAATCGCTGTGTCGGGATGGTCGAGCAGGTGGCTCCATCCTTGCGGGGTTTTCGCGTCCCACTTCAACGCCCGTACCCCCGTCGGTAGATTGCGACAGGTGGTATCCGGGTCTCGTGATAGAATCACCACATCGTAGCCATCCGCCCCCAGGATCGCAGACAATCTTTTCCCGATTGTGCCAGACCCCCCTGGTATTATCACACGCAAGGGTTCCTTCCCTCTATATTCATCCGATGGTATATTTTCAACTCTAACAGACGCACGAGAACGGTAGCTAAGAATCGCCTGAGTGCTTGCTCATGGCTTGCAACGGTCCCATGTTTCGCTACACTTCCGGCATTACATGTCGCTGACCCATGTAACCGTTTTTGTTTGCAAATTACTGGCCTTTTCATTTGCAAAAACGACCAACATCTGTTTAGACATTTCCCCCCCTGAAAGGAACGCGCTTCATGATGACAAACTGGCACGTCAACGCTGTATTCTACGAGTTGTATATCCGCGCCTTTGCCGACGGCAATAACGACGGCCACGGTGATTTCCTGGGCCTGCGACAACGCCTGGACTACCTACAATGGCTTGGTGTGGACTGTATCTGGCTGTTGCCGATGTACCCCTCTCCGCTCCGTGATGACGGCTACGACATCGCCAGTTTCTACGGCATCAACGAAACCTACGGCCTTATGGAAGAGTTCCGCATGACGGTAGACGCCATCCACGAGCGCGGGATGCGTGTTGTGGCGGACCTGGTGCTTAACCACACCTCCGACGAACACCCATGGTTCAAGGCCTCCCGCAGTAGCAAGGACAACACCCTACGCGACTGGTACGTCTGGACGAACGACCCCAAACGCTATGACGGTGTTCGCATCATCTTCCAGGACACCGAAACCTCGAACTGGGCCTACGACGAGCAAACCGGGGAGTATTACTGGCACCGTTTCTACAGCTCCCAGCCGGACCTCAACTACGACAACCCCCGCGTTCGCCAGGAAATGCTGCACGTTGCCCGCTTCTGGCTCTCGCTCGGCATCGACGGCTTTCGTGCGGACGCAGTCCCCTACCTTGTCGAGCGTGACGGTACCAGTTGCGAGAATCTCCTAGAAACCCACACCTACCTCAAAGAACTCCGCGCTATGATGGACCGTGAGTTCCCCGGCACCGTCCTTCTGGCAGAGGCGAACATGTGGCCCAAGGACCTCATGCCCTACTTCGGGGATGGTACTGACGAGTTCCACATGTGTTTTCACTTCCCGGTGATGCCGCGCCTGTTCAAAGCCGTGGCGACTGGCTCGCGCCAGGATGTTGTGGATATTCTGACGGATACCCCCGACATCCCCGACACCGTACAGTGGGCTACGTTCCTTCGTAACCACGACGAACTCACGCTGGAGATGGTCACAGAGGAAGACCGCCAGTTTATGTGGGACCACTACGCGCCGGAGAAGCGCCAGCGCCTCAACCTTGGGATTCGCCGCCGCCTCGCCCCGTTGATGGACAACGACCGTCGTAGGATCGAACTCATGAACAGCCTGCTGTTCACGCTCCCCGGTGCCCCCGTCCTCTACTACGGCGACGAAATCGGCATGGGCGACAACGTTGAACTGTTCGACCGCAACGGCGTGCGGACCCCGATGCAGTGGAACGACACCCAGAACGGCGGCTTCAGCCAGGCAGAACGTTCTGCCCTGTATGCCCCTCCCATTGAGGATGAGCACTACGGCTATCGTTCCGTCAATGTCGCCTCCCAACAGCTTGACGAAGGCTCACTGCTGCACACCATCCGACACATGCTCGCCATCCGTAAGACGCTCACCATGTTGCCCACAGGCACGCTTTACTGGTTAGCAGATCACCCCCAGGCGTCGTTGTCCTTCGCCCGCGAACACGACGGAAAACGCTTTGTGGCGCTCCATAACCTGGCGGATGCCCCGCTCACCGTCGCGATTCCCTACGGCCACTACCGGGACGCGCTCATGGACGACGCGCCCGTCCCTGGTGGCACGGAGATCACCCTGCCGCCCTATGGCTATCGCTGGCTGGCTGCGCTCCCGGACACTTAACGGGTCGCGGTGGTCATTGCCGCCGCGACTGCCCGTAATAGCGTCAACATAAACCCCTCTGCCGGGCACGCCAGCGCCTTATCCGCTACGTAGCGTGTCTGGCCCCCAATTGTGACGGCCAGCCCCACCCGGCCATATGCGTGATACACCACCCGCACCTGCCATATCTCGCCGTGGTGGGTGTAGGGGACCGCCGTTGCAGTTCGCACCGTCCCCAGCAGCCAATCCCTGTAGACCGTGTCAAAGTCGGGGGGGGGGTGCCCGGTGGCCTGCGCCCGAAACAACGCCAACCCGTAGGCGCTGCACACATCCCCAAAGCCCGCCACCGCAAAGGCAACCTCTGCCTCATGCAGGCCAATATCCGCGTTTACACGGTTCAATACCCCCTCGAACACCGCTGCCAGTTGCGGTACCAGCGTCAACCATGCCGCCGCTTCTGCCGCCCCCGGTACCGCCCCCACCACCGCCTCCCGTACCGTCCCTAACGCAGCCCCTGCCCCATCAATCGCCCCTAACCCCCCCTC
>CAYWZS010000150.1:0-9468 GCA_964462905.1 uncultured Anaerolineaceae bacterium | reverse complement strand
GGGCGAGGTGTTAGGCCGCCGCAGCCGCCCGTGGGGGACGGATTTACCCTCCGCGCTGGCGGCATTGCAGGCGCACATCGCCGAGAACGCGCCGCCGCCCATAGCATCTACTCCCGATACAAACACAGATACAACAACCCAAAACGAGGAGACCTCTATCGTGTACAACGAACCCGTCAACGTAACCGACGAAACCTTCCAGACGGAAGTCTTTGAGAGCGATTTGCCCGTCCTGGTGGACTTCTGGGCGGAGTGGTGCGGCCCCTGCCGGATGGTCGCACCTGTCCTGGAAAAGCTGGCGAAGGAGTTCGAGGGCAAGGTGAAGATCGCCAAGGTGGACGTTGACGCGAACCCTCAGCTTTCGCAGTCCTTCCAGATTCGCTCCATCCCCAACATGATGGCAATCAAGGGTAAAACCATCGTCTTTAACCAGCCAGGTGCCCTGCCGGAGCCGTCCCTGCGTGATCTCATCCAGCAGTTGATCGACCTGGAGATTCCGCCACATGAGGAGGAAGAAACGACCGAAGCTGAGGGTAACGACTAAGGACACCATCACCCCAGTGCAACACCCAACCGGGAACGAGCAGATGCTCGTTCCCGGTTTTTGATTCAGCCGTCCCGCTCGTCGGGATGTTGGCCGCCGCGTGTCCCATTGCGGATATGCTGCTCCCACGGCGGCCTCGCCTCGCCCGTGTAACCGATCTCGCGCAGCCGTTGCTGCTCCAACGCCTCGAGCTGCTCCGCAACCTGCGGATAGTCCGTGTCCGGGATGGGGCGCTGGGTGCCGTCGCCGCTCTGGTAGACGTAGCCCGTGCGTTGGCACCACGCGCAATCTTCATCCTCACCTGTGAATTCGTCGGTAGCCCAGCCGTAGCCGTCACAGGATATACAGCGCACGATTTTTGTCATAGGATGTCCCTTGCGACTTGCCCAACAATCAACGGTGACACATGCCAGACGCAGCCTTTATCTTATCACTAGACACGGAAATTGCCTGGGGAACCTACAGCAACCTAGACGCACGCGCAACGGCGTTCGACAGGTACCCGGCCTTGTTGGGGCGGCTGGTGAACCTGCTGAACATCTACGAAATTCCGGCGACCTGGGCGGTGGTTGGCGCGTTGGTCGGTGGCGTGGAGCATGTGTCGGAGCCGCACTACAGCTTCGCCGCCTCGCCAGACGCCGCCCGGCGGGACGGGCGTCCGGCGGCCTGGTTTGTGATGCCGGAGGTCTTGGACGTGATCGGCGACATGCGGACCCCACAGGAGATCGCCACCCACACCTACACCCACCTCCTCGCAGACGACGAGGCCGTCACGCGGGACCTGTTCGCGGCGCAGATGGGGGCCGTGCGTGACCTACATCAACGCCACGGACTGCCCCCCGTGCAATCGTTCGTGTTCCCGCAAAACCGCGTGGCGCACCGGGACCTGTTGCATGAGTACGGGATCATTGCCTATCGCGGCGTGGCGCAGGACTGGTACCGATGGCTGCCGCCCGCGCTACAGCGCCCGGCGCACCTGCTGGACCGGGCGGTAGCCGTCACGCCGCCCACCTATCCCTATCACGACCGCGTGACCGCGCACGGGCTGGTGAACCTCCCCGCCTCACAGTTCCTCATGAGCTACGACGGGCTACGGGCGCGGATTCCGGCCGCATCGCGAGTACAACAGGCGCAACGCGGCCTGCAACGGGCGATGACGCGGGGAGAAATCTACCACCTGTGGTTTCATCCGTTTAACCTAGGGAGCAGCGAGGCGCTGTTCGCCGCCCTGCGGCAAATCCTGACCGGCGTTTGGGAGGCACGCGCAGCGGGGTACCTCCGCACCGTCACCATGGGCGGCCTCGCAACCGAAATCCTCGGCCCGTAGGCGCGGCGCTTCTCTCCCCCTCTCTGCCTACCGAGAGGGGGCCGGAGGGGTGAGATTTCTATTAACCCACTAACAATAACGACAATCGTAACGTGCAATTGTGACCCCCGCAACTACGCCCACCCAAATCGCCGGGCATCCGCCCCCCCACCCATATCCTCAATTCACGTCGCGACCAATCGTAGGGATAATGCCCGCCTTATACGCCACTGGAGAAAAACATAAGACGCAGCACAAAACCCCTGCCGCCGCCGTAGAAAAAACATGGCACATTGGCAGCAGCACGAATATAACATTGTCGCTCATCTCACTCAACCACATACAACGTCCACTCACCCGCCGGGAACGTCACCACCGGGGCCAGCGCCTCCGCCGGGAACACCACCCCAAACGCCTCCCGTGTCCGGTTATCCAGGTACGGGTCCGTGCGAAACGCCAGCAGATACACCGCGTCCGGGACCGCCGGGGCCGTCAGCAGCACCCGGTCGCGGGGCAGGTCGCGCCGCTCAAGCTCATACCACAGCGGATGCACCCACCCCGCCACGAACAGCACCGTGTCGTCTGGAGCCAATGCCCCCGCAATATGAGCCGCAGCCGCTTCTGCGTCGTGCGCCCCACTAGAGATTCCGTAGCCCCCGTTCACGTCCGCCCGCAGCACGAGGCCCCCAACAGCCACGGGGACGACGACCATGATCGCAGTCATCACCGCCCGGCCCTGGCTCACGTGTCGGGCGGCCCACACAATCCCCACCGCGCCCCACAACCCGGCCAACGGCGCAACGAAGACCCACACCCGCACCGGGGGCACCACCCGCTGCACCGCCAGTACCACCACCAACCACGCCACCGTCGTCACCCCCAACGGGACCCCGGCCCGCCACCGCAGCGCCTCCACAACCAACCCCACCCCAACCAGCAGCGCCAGCCCATACCGGGCAGTTCTTGGGAGGCCAATGTAGAGGTAGTCCACCACATCCAGCGGGAGCCGGGCCAGCGCCGGGAGCAGGTCCGGGTACGGTAGCGCGACGACGTGACGGTTACCCGCCAGCGCCTCGAACCCATACGCCAGCAGGATCGGCGTGTAGAGCGCCAGCGTCAGCGCCGCCCCGCCCACCAGCGCCCCGGCGAACGCCCCTAGCTCACGCCACTCGCGCCGGGTTGCGTAGCGGCCCACCCAGTGCAGCCCCACGATTCCCATCGGGTAGAGCATCGTCGGGAGCGTGTAGAAGCCCAGCGCACTCACCACCGCGACCAGCGGCCAGCGCCAGCGCCCCGCCCGTGTGGGCAGCCACAGCAGGGCCAGCATCGCCGCTGTGATGAGCGAGTAGCCGCGCCCACTCACGCTGTACTCAATCAACGGCGCGGAGCCAGCGGCTAGCCCCGTCGCCAGGGTCGCCACGTCATCGTCGTAGAGGGCGCGTCCCACCGCGAACGTCAGCGGTAGCACCGCGATCCCCGCCAGCAGCGCCGGGAGCCGCAGCGCAGGCGCATCAAAGCCGAAGAGCAGGTACGAGGCTCGCATCAGCACCGAGTAGAAAACGTGGTTGTTGGGGTCAAAGTAGGTGGAGGCGATTTCCGTGAACGACAGTTTGGTGTAGTCAATAAAGGTGGCGCTCTCGTCCAGGTAGGCCGGACGGTCAATGTAGGCCAGCCGGAGCGCAATCCCCGCGATGATGAAGGCCCACAGCACGATCAGTCGCCCCCTACTCATTGGCGGACACCAGTCGATTCACAATGATCTCCCCGGCGGGCATCGTTGCCAGCGGCTCTAGCGTCACATCGCCCGGTCCCACACCAATTGACTCGCGCAGGCGGTCGTCTACGTAGGCGTCCCCGGCCCGTGTGAGGACGTAGAGCGTGTGCTGGTGGACCGCTTCGGCCACGACCTCAGGCGGGTACGTTAGCGCGACCGCATCCCACGGCAGCCCGTTCGCGTCCAGATAGTACTCGTAGTTGTGGACCGCGCCGTTCGTCAGCAGGATTTTGTCGCCTTCGGTGAACCGCTCCACCAGATACTCCGCGACCTCACGGGCGTCCTCCTCGCGCTGGTAGGTGAGCGTGTTGTTGAGCGCGTCCGTCGCAACGACTACCCCGCCTAATCCCATCGCCAGGGCGAAGGCCGCTCCGGTGGCGAGCGTCGTCGTGTAGCGCGTGCGTAGCGTCCACGTCAGCAGCGCGTCAATCCCGGCCCCGGCCAACATCGGATAGAGGACCAATAGGAAGATCCATGTTCGCAGCGGGGGCAGCACGTACTGGACAATTACCAGCAACGCCAGCCAGATCACCGTCGGGATCAGCAGCGGGATCGCATCATCGCTCAGGCGATGGTGTGCGACCAGCGACACGGCCACCGGGACAACCAACGCCACCATCGCCAGTTCAGTGAGGCGCTCGCCCTGGGCGGCGAAGGTCACGAAGGCCGCCGGGAAGCCGGTTACAGCGGCACGGAACGCGGCGGCACTCAACGGCTGGACGAAGGGGTTATCCGTGAGCGCACCGAGGCCGTTACTCACGATAACCGGTGTGTAGAGGGCGAGTGTGAGCAGGGCCGTGCTCGCGAGTGTGAGCGCCATGTCGCGGGTGAGGGGCCAGCGGGTGCGTCCGGTGTTCTCAAGCCAGATGCTCACCAGCAGCCACAGCGACACTGCCCCAAACGGGTAGAGCATGATGGGCACGGTGTAGAGTCCAAGCGCGGCCAGTAGTCCGTAGGTGGTCCATAATCGCGGCGACGAGTGCGTTTTGAGGGTGTGTGCGAGGCTCACCTGGAGCGCGAAGCAGAGCGCGATAAAGCTGTAGCCCCGGGCGCTGACAGCGTACTCGGCCAACGGAATACTGACCGTCACCAGGGCGGCGGTGTAGAGCGCGGCGCGGGGGTTGTAGAGACGGCGGGTTGCATCGTAGACCGCTGGGACCAACGCCACCCCCGCGATTAGCGCAGGGACGCGCATCATCGCTGGGTGATTGCCCCCCAGCGTCACGGCGAGCCAAGCGAAGATCGTCTGGAAGATGTGGTTGTTGGGTTCGCGGTAGTCCGTGAGCACGTCGGCCAGGCCGTCACCGATGAAGTAGAGATAGGTGTAGGCCTCGTCGGTGTAGATCGGGCGGTTGAGGTAGGCGAGGCGTAGTCCGAGCGCGGCCAGCGTGAGCAAGGTTAGAGGAAGTGGGAGGTTGTGGGAGGACGTTTTCATAGCGCCGAGATGGTAGCGCCATCGGTAGGCCGGGGCAAGGTTGGTGTTGGTCAACGGGTATAATGACGCTGTGTGTCACAATAGCTGAGACGACTTCGCGGTCTTGCAGAAGAAGTCACAAAAGCAATCGACAAAGTCGAGTTATAACGTTCCCAACCGCGTTATCCATGCCTTCGCTGCTATTATCGCTGCCTCCTGTTGCATCGCTGTCAGAGTCTCAGGATTCGGCAGCGTCCCCCGTTGGTAAACCTCGTCCGTGTGCAACTGCCCGGCAATACCCCCGGTCTGGTAGGCCCGCGTGTAAGCGGCATGAGCGTCCACCGGAACAGCTTCCCCGCGTAACGGGAGCGCGAGCGGCTTCAGCGGTTCCTCAAAGTGACTGGTCAGGGCGCGGGGCGGGTCGCCGGGGATGTGAATCGCGATGTGATAGGGGAAGGCGTCCAAGGTCCGACTGTCCACCAACCGTCGCGTGGAACGGGTCGGGTCAATCTCCACGACGTTGATATGCTGAGCCAGGAACAGCCGTAGCCGTTGATCCTGGTAGGCCAGAACTTGCTGCGGATGCGTTTTGTTGCGCGGTGAAACGACCTCCACAACCGTCACGATCTCGCCCGTGTCCGCCCGTTTGATGACCAGTGCGTCCTCCTCCACCTCATCGTCAAACAAGTAGGTGCCGGGCGATAGGTCAAGCTGCTGGGCCATTGTCGGATAATCCACAGCATCAGCGGGTTCACGCCCCGGTTGCTGCTCCCGCACGAACAGATCCGGTTCACGCCGCGCCACCACCTGCAAACTGGCCTCCTTGCCGATCTGGTAGCCCCGGTCGTACAGCGGACGCCGCAATTGCTGTTGCAACTCGTAGATCATCCCGCTGTGAATCTGCTGAAAGTAACGGGCGGCCTCCGCAAAGGGGTCAATCCGCCTGGGGAAGGGTCCCTCGGTTTCGAGTTGAAAGCGCACCTCAGACATCTCGTGACCTCCTGCATTCGTCTACACCTTCATCATATCACGGTCCTCCTCACCCACCTGGGACAAAAACAATATTTGGACGGCCCCGGCAGGCCGCCCCAACATCCCCTGTTAACGCTTCTGGCGCTTCACGGTCCCCTTGCGGCCCGTGGCCTTACGCCGTTTCGCGTGCATCTGGGCCTGCTCCTTGGCAATCTCACGCTCGTTGGACTCGCGGCTGTCCTTGGGCAGAATCGCCACGATCAACAGCGACACGAGCATGATCCCCAATAGGAACGTGACCACCGCGACGATGATCTGAAAGACGAAGTCGGAGACGGCCAGCCCGTTGAGCGCAGGGACATTGCTCTGCAACAGGTCCACCAGTGTGGGGGACGCTAGCCATGCGCCAACACCAACGGCGATTGCGGATACGAGATTGACCGTCAGGCGGATTGCGGCCATGCTATCGTTGCTGGATTTCTTCTTTGCGTTTGCCATGCGTTGCCCTTTTAATTACGGAGATGAATAAAACACATTATAACATTACGTCTCGTGACGGGTGCTTGTCAAGCAATTTTTCGGGTTAACCCGGCATGGACCACGGGTTATACTCTGTCGCCATACTCGCACAGCCTGTTGGAGCGCCCGTGGACCCCTATACTTTTTATCCGATTATGGTCGTTAGCTTTGTGATCTCGTTGGGCCTCACGCCGTTGTCACGTCAGATTGCGATGCGCCTGGGCGTGGTGGACCGCCCCACGAGTGCCCGCAAAGCGAATGCGGAGTACAAGCCGCTGATGGGTGGGCTGGCGATGTACGCGGCGTTCAGCGTCGTGTTGGTGCTGTTCGCGCCACAACCGCACTACCGCGAGCTGATGAGCATCGTTGCCGGGGCGACGGTCCTGGCAGCGGTGGGCCTGTACGATGACCGCTTCGAGATCGGGTTGCGGAGCAAGCTAATTGCAATGGTGGTTGTGGCGCTGGGATTGGTGTTGGCGGGGATACAGATACGGTTGTTCCGGGTGGTGTGGATCGACGTACCACTGACAGTGATCTGGCTGGTGGCGATCATGAACGCGGTCAACTTCCTGGACAATATGGATGGCCTCGCCGCCGGGCTGACGACGATTGCGGCCTTCTTCTTCATGGTGATTGCCTTCTTCAATGGGCAAATCCTGGTGAGCAGCCTGGCGGCGGCTATCTTCGGGAGTTCACTGGGCTTCCTGGTGTACAACTTCAACCCGGCCAGCACCTTTATGGGGGATATGGGGGCGCTGGTGCTGGGGTTGGTGCTGGCGGTGCTAGGGATCAAGCTCACATTTCAGGTACAGCCGATCAGTGTGACGTGGATGATTCCGATACTGGTACTGGCGCTCCCAGTGTTCGACATTAATCTGGTGGTGTTCACACGCATCCGTGAGGGGCGCTCCCCCGGCGAGGCGGGCAAGGACCACACCTCACACCGTCTGCGGAGCATGGGTTTTCCGCCGCGAGTGGTGCTGTTGATCCTGTATATGTTCTGCGTGTTGCTGGGGACCATTGGCTTCCTCATGAGCCAAACACCACCAGAAATTGCTGGACGGTTGGGCGCGTTGGGGATTGGTGTGATGATCGTGTGTTTCGTCGGGATGATGTGGGTACGGCGACGCTATCAAAACAATGGGAAGGGGCAATAGTCATGGGAAAACGAACAGTCGTGGTGACGGGCGGCGCGGGATTTATCGGCTCGCATGTGGTGGAGCGTTTGCTGGCGGAGGGGGCCAGCGTGCGTGTTGTTGACAACCTCAGCACGGGCAAACGGGCGAATCTGGACGGTTTCACGGGCGATTTGACGTTGCACGCGGTCAGTTTTACGGACTTGGACGCGATTCGTCCGATTTTTGACGGGGCGGAACTGGTGTATCATATTGGGGCGTTGCCGAGTGTGCCGCGCAGTGTCGCGAACCCCCTGGAGAGCAACCATCACAACATCGACGGGACGCTCAATGTGTTGGTGGCTGCACGGGACGCGGGTGTGGGGCGGGTGGTCTACGCGGCGTCGTCGAGTGCCTATGGGGATGTGGATGTGGACTATAAGGTGGAGACGATCACGCCGGGGCCACTATCACCGTATGGGGTGGCGAAGCTGGCCGGGGAATACTACTGTCATGCGTTTACAGCGTCTTATGGGTTGGAGACGGTGTGCACGCGCTTTTTCAATGTGTTTGGCCCGCGCCAGGACCCGAACAGCCACTATGCCGCCGTGATTCCGAAGTTCACGCGGCTGTTGCTAGGCGGACAACCGCCGACCATCTACGGGGACGGCACGCAGTCGCGTGATTTCACCTATATCGACAATGTGATTCACGGGTTGATGCTGGCGGGGGACGCGCCGGAGGCGTCTGGTCACACAGTAAACCTCGCCACGGCGGGGCGGATTACGCTAATTGAACTGGTGGACGCGCTCAACGAGTTACTGGGGACGAATCTCGCGCCCGTGTTTCTGGCCCCGCGTCCGGGTGATATTCAACACTCACGGGCGGATGTGACCAAGGCCAAGCAACTGCTAGGTTATGAGCCACAAGTGGCATTTGCGGATGGCTTGGCCCGCACGGTACGGTGGTATCGTCAGAGGGAATAGGAATTTTTTGAGGAACGGCAGACGCTCCTCAAATACTGGGAGGCCAAGGGCGAGGGGGTGTTGCCGGCCTACCACCGCCAGAAGAACAGCCACAGCATCGACGGGCTAGAGACGCCGCTGGGCTGTGTGTTTGCGGATGATAGCGACACATCCTAGCGCGTACCACAGGAAGAGAACCGCCGATGGCGCAGCCGACCCACATCGACACAACGCAAGCCCGCCATTTCGTCACGGCAAACGGCGAGCGCCTGGCCTTTATCACCGCAGGCAACCCAGCGAATCCCCCGGTGCTGCTAGTCCACGGGTGGACCTCGTTCATGGGTGTGTGGGAGAACACACTGCCGCTGCTGGCGAAAACGCACTATGTCGTGGCGCTGGATTTGCTGGGGCACGGCATGAGCGCCAAGCCGCACAACGGCGATTACAGCATTACCGCGCAGGGGCGGCGGGTGCTGGCGCTGGCAGATATGCTGGGGTTAACGCAGTTTACGCTGGTGGGGCATAGCATGGGCGGGCAGATTGCGTTGGGGATCGCGGGGAAATTTGCGCCGGAGCGGGTCACGCGGCTGGTGGCGATTAGCCCGGCTGTTTCCAGTAAATTGACCCCAGGATCGCACGTTATCCACCAGCTTTATCGATTTGGGCGTTTTTTCCACTTTGCCGCGCCGTTGGTCGCGCTGGCACGTCATAACCCACGCACAGCACAGGCGCTGTATGGTCGCTTGTGGTTTTACAATTTGCGTAGCCTCCCGAACTCGTCTTTATCCATTTCAGGCCGCATAGCATAAAACGTCTGATGTGAAATGAGATTGACAAAAGTGGGCTGAATCCCATGATG
>CAYWZS010000149.1:0-9486 GCA_964462905.1 uncultured Anaerolineaceae bacterium | reverse complement strand
GAGTGGCTGGGCTGTCGCGGACCTTTGGCCGGGGCCATTGGCCGGGCCGCGCCTGTGGTTACGCGAGGCGTCCCCGGTGGCGCTGGGACTGGCGGGTGTGGGTATGGCGGTTCTCGGCGGGTGGTTGTGGGCCGGGCTGTTGACGGCGGTCCCGACGGCGGTCGGGCGGGGGGCGACGCTGGCCTATGACGAGTTCCTACCGTTGGCGGCGGTGCTGGATGATCTGACGGAGCCGGGGGACACGTTGATTGTCCTGCCTGCGCTGGATGGCAACCCGCAACTGCACATTCAAACGGGGCTGATGCCGCCCGACGGTGTGTGGACCACGACGCACGACTGTATGTTGTGTTCGCCTGGCCTTACGGAGCGGCTGTTGGCGGACTGGGACGCGAACCCGCCGACGTGGATTGTGATGTTTCCCGAACTTGTGAATCCGCGTCAGAATATCGAGCCGTTGTTGGCTTATGTGGCGGCGGAGTACGTCCCGGTGACGGATTTTGAGCGGGTGCCGTTCAACGGTCCGGGCACGATCTACCGTCACCGGGACGCGGGGCAATAAGCTGTGGTATCGTTAGGTGTACATATCACCTAAAGAGGGGGCCACCCGATGCAGCCAGACAAGCCGAAGAACAGCGCCGAGGGGCGGGTCGCGCTCCGCATCCCGTCCGGGCGAGCGGTCTTTACGTATCTGTTGATGTTCGTACTGTTGATGATCGCGGTGGCGCACGTTACAACGGCCCCGGAGGTTGACGGGATTCAGGCGCAGTTGGGGCTACAGGCGGCGGCGGTGCTGGAGGGGTTGCAGTATTTCCGGCTAGTGTCGGCGTTGTTGTTGGTGCCGACCCCGGCGACAACGACCGTACTCGGCTATCTGCTGGGGATTGTGGCGGCGGTGGTGGCGCTGTACACGCTGTACAGCGTTGGCATGGAGATGGAGGCGCTGTGGGGGACGCCGCGCACGTTGTTGGTCTACAGTTTGGGTGGGATGTTCGGCGGCAGCGTGACGCTGTTGCTGGCGGCGCTTGGGCTGTACTCGCGGGAGGCGGCGCTGGCGACAGCGACGGGGGGTGTGTTGGCGATGGCGGGGGCGCAGGTCGTGTACCTGTACAAGCACCGGCGGCTGTACCGGGCGATGGTCCCCCGGCGGCAGGCGTTTCTCGGCGTGTTGGTGACGCTGAACCTCGTTCTCAGCGCGTTGAGTGGCCGCGTGGACTTTGTGGGGACGCTGGCGGCGTGCATTGGCGGGGCGGTGTTGGCGGCGTTCGTCAGCCCGTTTATGCTGCCGCGCCAGCATCCCGACGACCCGAACGCGCTGCTGGCGGAGGACGTGAATCCGTTGGCGGCGAACGGGGTTGCGGTGAGTGGATTTATGGGGCTGGTGTTGTTGGTGGTGGTGGTGGCCGTGAATCTAGTGGAAGTATATCAGTGACGATCATGCAGCACTGAATACCAAACGGGTTGGGACACCAGACGAGACCGTGCACAACCGCAACCTCGCATCCCTGCTTGAAGTTGGCATTCCCCGGCTTTAGCCGTGGGGAGGATGTCAACATCGGGTTAACGTTCTACTGATGCAAGTCGCGTATGATGACATTGGGTGGAAAAACGATAACGTGAGCATGGCTCCCGCCCATTTCTGAGATGACTAAAGGTAGACCATGAACTATCCAAACGATGAGGACCCGCGCCCTGGGGAGCGTCCCCCGCTAGAGGGCGGTTATAAGCCGGGCACCCCCCCACCGCCGCGCCGCCGTCACCCGTTAGAGGGGGGCTATGAGCCAGCGGAGGGGCGTCCGCAGCAGTCCCGCGAGCCACAGATGCAGATCACGATCAACATGGACCGGGTGGTGCCCATCGTCACCTACATCCTGATTGCGATAAATGTGTTGGTGTTCGTGTTCGGGTTATTCACGGACAGCACGGTGCGGCTGTGGGAGCTGGGCGCGATCAACGGCAACTGGGTGTTCGCGGACGGCGAATACTACCGCCTGTTAACGGCGATGTTCTTGCACGGTAGCGCGGCGCACATCTTCTTCAATATGTACGCGCTCTACATCTTGGGGATGTCTATTGAGCAGATGTACGGGCGTTGGCGTTTTCTGGTGATCTACCTGTTGGGTGGCTTAACGGGGTCGATTGCGTCCGCCGCGCTTAACCTGACGGGGCCGCAACAGTTCGGCGTGGGGGCGTCTGGTGCGGTGTTTGCGTTGTTGGGGGCACAGGTGCTCTACTTCTGGCGGTATCGCAAGGAGTTAGGCGCTTATGCGCGGAACGCGCTACAACAGTACGGCTTCCTGCTGTTGATTAATCTTGGTTTTGGGTTGGCGGTCCCGAATATTGACAACACGGCTCACCTTGGCGGCCTCGTGGGTGGGGCGCTACTCGGTTTCTTGCTCGCGCCGGAACTCGTGGTGAAGCCTGCTTTGGACTACCTGGGGAATCCGTTACGGGTGATCCATGTGGCGCAACGCGAACACAGCGAGACGGTCGCGACAGTGTACGGGTTGGGCCTGGTTGCTCTGTCGATGATTGCGGCATTTTTCCTGTTTTAGGGGGCGGGCAAGCGCCCAGAATGTATCCCGTTGCTCTCGGCTGGTGTGGTTTCGTACATGAAACCGCACTTTCGCCGAGAAATCATAATCCCCCTGTACTGGATTGGTTTTTTATAGAAACGTGCAGACGCATCATTCAAAAATATCTCTCGTACCTTAATTCATGCAAGTTCCTGTGAAGTATGGTAGGGTGACAGAGAGACTTGAGAGAGGAGTGTGTTGCCGTGCACCATATTGACTACACCGAGTTATTTGAGGATTCTCTCAACGAGATTTACATGTTTTCCGCCGATACACTGCGTTTTCTGGAGGTGAACCGGGGGGCACGCGAGAACCTGGGGTATTCGATGGACGAGTTACGCACACTCACCCCACTGGACTTGAAGAAGGAGTTCACCCCCCGTAGCTTTGAGGACTTGGTGGCTCCCTTGCAGGGCGGCTGTTGTGAGCAGATTACGTTTGAGACAACCCACTGCCGCAAGGACGGGACCTTTTACCCGGTTGAGGTTCATCTACACTTGAGCGAGATTGGCGGAAAATCTGTATTTGTTGCGATTATTCTGGACATCACTGAGCGCAAACGGGGTGAAGAAAATGCGCTGCAACTGGCGCTGGAAAAAGAGCGCGTGCGTTTGCTGCACGAGTTCATCGGCGATATATCGCATGATCTACGGACACCACTCACCCAGGCGGGTACGTCGCTGTATCTGCTTGGGCGGCACACCCAAGACGCCGACCAACACCATTACATTCAACGGGTACAAGACGCGCTGGCCCGGATGGAGCGCATGATTGACAGTATGTTGCAGATGAACAAGTTGGACCAAAACGCCACCTTTGACATGGACCTAGTCGCCCTCAATTCGCTGTTAGAGACTATTGTGCAGGCGAATCAGAGTGTCGCCGATGAGCAACGTGTTTCGTTGGTGTATGCCCCCACTCTCGACCCTAATTTTCTCGTTTATGTGGACACCGAATACCTCACCCGTGCGTTGGAGAATATCATCACCAATGCGATCAAGTACACGCCTGCTGGTGGGACTGTGACACTTGAGACGATCTTTGTGGCGGACTATGCCGAGATCATGATACGGGACACAGGGACCGGCATCCCGGCGGATGACCTGCCCCATATCTTCGAGCGGTTCTACCGTGGAGATGATACCCGCAATACGACGGGGGGTAGCAACGGGATGGGGCTTGCTATTGCCTATAAGGTGATTGACAAACACGGTGGGACGATTGAGGTGGAATCAACGGTGGGCGTGGGCACGACGTTTTATGTGCGGCTGCCGCTTGTGAAACCGGGCCTCCGCCTACCAACAGAAAACGCCGCTAGGTGCGGCGTTCGGTTTTCAGAATAGCATATCGCAAACGAGGTTGTACTCTGTCATGCGTCGGTGGATGGCTCTGGGGGGGTGGTTTCGTCTTGGTCTGCGCCGCCCCACAGGGCCGCAATCAACAGAAACAGACCGGAGAGGCTGGCAACGAAACGAGCAGTGTAGTCCGGCATGGGTGGGGGAGTCCTTGATATCGTGTACAGTATGTCTTTCACTGTGCGCCCCACACATGAGCAACGCCCGTGAACGCGGCCAACATCCCCTGAGTATCTGCTAACGGGCGACCCAGCGCACCCGTCGGCGGACGGGTACGAGGTCCAGCACGAACAGCCCAGCGCCCAAGCGCAGTAAAGCGCCCAACACGAGTGTTGAGCCGAGTGGCACGCCGAGTTCGGCCAGCGTGGACCCGATAAACGGTGCGCAGAAGATTGCCAACCATACCGCCTGTGAGTAGGCACGCGTGTAGCGGGCAGCATCTTTTGTTGGGATTGTTTCGGTGAAGTAGCCGACTAAGCCGATTTCTGCCGTGGACCAACCGCCCCCGGTAAAAGCTGCGGCTAACAGCGCACCCGTGAGTGTGGATGCGGTCCCAGCGACCAGCGCCCCGGCAACCGTCACCAACATGGCCGCGCCGACCATCGCCCGGTTGCCGACGCGGGAGACGATGCGGGTGATAAAGACCGCGACACCCGCAGCGGCGGCCAGTTCTACCACGCTGAAGATCGCCATGAAGCCCTCGCCCGCGCCCAGCCCCTCCACTAAGCGCAGCGCCATCACCGGGGCAACGGCGAAAAACGCGATATGGCTCACCACACTGACAATCGTTAGCGTGCGAAAGCGAGGTTCCCGCCAGGGTTGCACCTGGTGTTGTGTTGTTGGCGGAGGCGCTGGCGTGGCCTCTTCTGGGAGCGGCCTCAGGTTTGTGAGGTGCCATTGGCTCAACATGGCGGCCAGGAAGGCAAAACCGAACATTGCCACGTAGTTCCAGGGGTAGGGGATCTGTTCTAGCATCAAGCCAAAGCCCAGTGCCCCCGCCCCCAGCGCAATATTCACGGCCAGGGTTCGCCGCCCAAAGAGTAGCGTCATGCGGGACTGCGGCGTTGTTTCCTTGAGCAGCCCCATAAACATGATGTTCGAGATACCCTGCGGCAACGAGGGCAAGGTCACGGCGATGATCAACCATAGGGGTTGGTAAGCGGTTGGAAACAGCGGTGTGAGCGCCAGTAGCAGAAAGCTAAACCGGAACAGCAGTGAGGGTAATAAGATGGCCCGGATACTGTCTGGGAAGCGGGCACGCCACCACACACTGATGACGGATGCGATGAGCATACCCAGGGGTGGGCCAGCCGTCAGCCAGCCGAGTTCGGTGGGGGTGGCCCCCACACGGATCGCGTAGACGCTGAGGAAGCGCGTGACAGTCACCCAGGCGATACCGAACCAGACGATGTCCCAGGTGAGATGGATGAAGTTATGGTCTTCGATGGACTTATGGTGCATGGTCACTTTTTACCTCGGCTGCGATCGTGTTCTGCAAACAGGCTGTCAGTGTACGACGTGTTTTGGGGAATACAAGCAAGGGTTTTCCAAGGTTATGTTAAGGGTTTGTGAATGTCCTCCCTGGCATAATGTTGGCTTTGATCGTGATATGTGGAGAGGGCCAACATGCCCGAAACGGAACGTCTACACATTATTTTCGAGCGTTTGCAAGCTGCTTCTGTTGGCTGGGACGAGACGAGTATGCACCCCTACAACGGGCAGCCGTTTCAGGCGTTGATCGCCGCGATGCTCTCTACGCAGACGCGGGAGGAACAGACGGCAGCGGCAGCTGAGGCGTTATTTGCGATTGCGGATAGCCCGGCGAAGGTGCTGAAGGTAGGCGAGGATGCCGTGCGCGAGGCGATTCGTCCGGTGTCGTTCTACAACAACAAGACGCAATACATTATGAACATCGCGCATATCCTCATCACCCAGCATAACGGGAGCGTCCCGGAGGACTTAGACGCGCTGATGGCGTTGCCGGGGATCGGCTACAAGGTGGCGGTACTGGTGCGCTATGTGGCATTTGGGCACACGGACCACATCACGGTAGACACGCATGTGGACCGCATCGGCAAGCGGTTGGGCATCATTGCGCCGACGGTCAAGGGGACGGAGAAGGTCGGGCGGGCGCTGGAGGCTGTGCTCCCGCCGGAGATGTACGGTGATTGGAACGCGCTGATGGTGATGTTTGGGCGGGAGGTGTGTAAGGCGCGGGGGCCGAAGTGCGAGACGTGTTTTTTGCGGGACGTGTGTCCGCGTGTGGGGGTGGGGGACGGGTAGGTCAGGACGCTCGAATTCGTGGGGGTTTTGCCCCACGCCCATCCGTTTTCCCGTAGAATAGGAATAGTGACAGGGATGAATGGGAGGGACAACGCTATGTTGAACGACATCGTAGCACAACATTTCAACCGAATTCAACGACTGAGCGACACATTCCGCGAGACGCTAGAGGAAATGGCGGCGGACGGTGTTATTGATGTGGACGAGTCCAAGCGGGTGAAACGTCATCTGATCGACTATCGTGACCAGTTCATGCGCCTGCGCGATGAGTTGGACGCCGCCGAAACCCGTATCCGCAACGACTTTAACCAGCGTATCAGCGCAGCCGTTCAGCGTGAGGGGGATAGCTCACACGAGGTTTCACGGTTGCGGATGCAGCAGTACCATGCGCTGCGCCCGTTTGAAATCCTGGAGGAGCTGACGGATCGGATGTTGGCGGTGATGAAACAGGTGCGGCGGCCTAGTTACGATGCGGCCCGTGATATGCACGCGGCGTTTGTGGCGCTGGCGAAGCGTTTTCACGGGGAGCTGGCGGAGGAGCCGACGCCCCAGGACGCACAGGCGGTGCTGGCCGTCAACATGGTGGAGCTACAACTGGGGGACAAGCTCAAGCGCTGGGAGCGGCTACTGGCCGATGTGGAACGGCGCGGCCAGAAGGCGGACGAAAGCCCGTTGCAGAAGGTCTACCTGCGGGGGATGCAGGCGGCGTTGATGTATGTGCTGGCGGATGCTCGCGGCGTTGTGCAAGACGAGGCGATCCCACAGAAGTACGATGGCTTGCTCTCGCTGGACTACGATGAGGCCGCTACAGGTCGCTGACCCTGCATAACGGGCAAACCCCGCTTGTACCTGTGATAACGGGATCAGGTTGTACTATATGGGGCGCACACTTGGCAATTTAATTAGGCTTTTATGATGAATCATCGCCAACGGGCCGAACAATGGCTGAAACAAACGCTAGGAAATCATGCTGTGTTCCGTCGTGGGCAATGGGAGGCTATCGAAGCGCTAGCCGTCAAACGGCAACGTGTCCTCGTGGTACAAAGAACGGGCTGGGGTAAAAGTTTAGTCTATTTCATGGCTACCCGCCTGTTACGTCAGCAGCGGGCAGGTGTCACAATATTGATTAGTCCGTTGCTTTCGTTGATACGTAATCAGATTGAGGCGGCAGAGCAGTGGGGCCTCACCGCTCTGTCGATCAACAGCACCAATTACGACCAGCATGGCGAGATTGAACAAGCCCTTCTCGATAATGAGATTGATCTTCTTTTGATCTCGCCGGAGCGCCTTGCCAATGATCGGTTTCAGCGCGATGTTTGGTCACGGTTGCGGCATCAAGTGGGGATGCTGGTTGTTGATGAGGCCCACTGTATATCCGACTGGGGCCATGATTTTCGTCCGAATTACCGACGTATCATGCGTATTTTGGGCGAGCTGCCACCGCAGACGCCAATCATCGGTACGACAGCAACGGCGAACGACCGCGTTGTGGGGGATGTTGCCGAGATTTTAGGGGCGAATCTCAACATACAACGAGGGCCACTAACTCGTGAAAGCCTCTCGTTGTATGTCTATCCTGATGCGATGGACCATCCAACACGTTTAACGCTGTTATCGCACCTGATGCAGCGCATTCCAGGGAGCGGCATCATCTATTGCACCACCACCCATGATTGCAAGCGGGTCGCGCAGTGGCTGCGTGAGGAGGGGCATAACGTCAAACCCTACTATGCGAGGGTGGAGGAGGCGGGTTATGAGGACCGCCCGACTTTAGAAAATCAACTGATGAACAATGAGGTCAAGGCTTTGGTGTCGAGCGTGGCGCTCGGTATGGGGTTTGACAAAAGCGATTTATACTTTGTGATTCACTATCAATTGCCGAGCAATATCATTGGCTATTACCAGCAGATCGGGCGTGCAGGCCGTGGGATCGACAAAGCACACATCATCCTAATGCATGGTGCTGGCGATGAGGACATTTTGAAGTATTTTATCGACTCCGCCTTCCCAACACCGAGTCAAGTCAGTGCTGTGATCGGCGCATTGGGAGGCGGCGCAAAGTCTCGCAGTGACCTTCAGCGAGATGTGAATGTACGCTACTCGACATTGGAGAAGATTCTCACACACTTAGAAGTCGAGGGCATTGTCCAGAAAAACGGCTCAAAATACGAACTTATCAATCCGAATGCACAGCCGGACTATGTACGTTGGCGTGAGGTTACATCGTTACGTTATATGGAATTACGTCGTATGCAGGCCTATGTGCGTGAGGATGGTTGTCTTATGCAGTACATCGCACGGGAGCTAGACGATCCAAACCCCAAGCGGTGTGGTCGTTGCAAGAACTGCACCGGTGTCGAAAGTAAGTTTCAACCGAACCCAGATCACGTCGTTAGGGCACAAGCCTTCTTACGGCACGGCCAGGCCCTTGTTATCTCACCACGCAAGCGATGGATCAAAGGGCTGCCAGGCGTCCAAAAGACAACCGACCTGCTTGCCAATCAAGATGGCATCGCGCTCTGTAACTTTTACGACGGCGGCTACGGCGCACAGGTGCGGGCCGCCCGTGAGGAGGGCGAGCCGTTCCCGGATGCACTGGTGCGTGCCTCCGTCCGCGCAATCGAGGCATATTGGCAGACAACCGCGAACCAACTTGGTGTGATTGTGCCTGTGCCATCCTTGCGCCGCCCTCAGTTAGTGCCGCAGTTCGCACAACGTCTAGGGCAGATATTGAATCTCCCGGTAGTAGGTGCCCTGGAACATCATGAGCAACATCCGCCACAGGCCGAATTTCTGAACAGTTTTCAACAGGCGGATAATGTGCTGGGCCAGTTTAGTGTTATGAGAGATGTGCAAGGCCTATCGATTTTGCTGGTGGACGATGTTGTTGATTCTGGTTGGACGTTGACGGTTCTCGGTGATTTGCTCCAGCGATCCGGCGCGAGAGCCGTGTATCCGTTTGCAATTGCCACTATGAATGTATCGACCTAGTGATGGGTAGGTGACGGGTGCAATTCCTATGGCCCGTCATCAAGTTGGCCCCTGCCCGACTGTGACAGCTTTTGGCTCCACGACCTGCGACCCGCGTAGGCGCAGCGAGTTCGTCACGACAGAATGCACGAAATGAGAAAGTCCATCGTCTCCGCCGTTTGAACCTCGCAGTCTTTAATCCTATCAGGATTTCACTTTCAGAACCTGATTTCGCGAATCCTAACCCAAACAATTCATTTGACTCGGCACAAGAGAGAGTTACAGAGGGGGATATGCATTTATTG
>CAYWZS010000148.1:2811-9571 GCA_964462905.1 uncultured Anaerolineaceae bacterium | reverse complement strand
CAGTGTGACGCCGTATTTCGCAGAGCAGTATCAGTTGGTGGAGGTGCGCGGTAACGGCGAGTCGTGGTTGATGCACGCGCCGCCGGAAGTGCCGTTGCGGGTAAAGGAGCAAGTGCGGTGTATGGTCGCGCCGGGTGATGTGTTGTTGTTTGATATGGATGGGCTACGGGTGGGGTGAGTGAGGCGTGCCGAAATGCCGCCGCATCGCTATAATGTGGCGTAATAGGACCAGTTGACAGGAGCCACGATGATGACCGCCGATATACCGGAAATAATTACCCGTGCGACGGTGGATAACATGACGCCGACACGTCTTTACGGGCCACATGACACGTTCTTGACGGCGCTCGGCTACAGCGCAGATGCGAAGGTGCTGATTACAGCGGACATTCAAGGGTTCATTCGCATTTGGGATACAGAACGCGGTGCACAAGTCCAGATGCAGCGTGCGTTTCCTTCCGCAGTGACGCGCTTATGCTTTGGGCCAATGGTTGATGGGGTGTATGTGTTCACGGTGACGGCGGAGCGGGAGCGGGTACGGTCGTTTCGGCTGGATGTGGCTGAGGGGACGCTCCAAGGGGAACATGAGATTGACTTGGCGGATCAACTGCTGTTGGATGTGTCGTACACTGCGGAGGGGCGGCCAGTGGTGGCGTGTGCCTCCAAAGACCACGTGAGTGACCATCGGCTGTACTTGATGTATGGTGATGACAAGAGCATGTTGAGCGCGTTTCGGTCTGGCAACGACAACAATCCGAACGCTCGGTTTAACCGAAGCGGCACGCTGGTGGCTGTGGGGCACGATGACGGTAGTGTAAAGGTGCGAAGCACGCAAATCGGCGGGGGGACGGTGCATACCATCCAAACAGGCCTGCGCGGGGTGATGCAGACGGCGTTTAGCACAGACGGGACCAAGTTGGCGGTCGTGGAGGACGTGGGCGACCGGGTGATGGTGTTCAGCATTGAGAGCGGTGAGACGCTAGCGGGGCCGTTTGAGATCACGTTTGTCAATGATGTGGCCTTCAACGTGGACGGGTCGTTGGTGGTGGTCAGCACGACGGAGAAAGGCGGGCCGCTGCGCATCTATGATGCACAAAACGGGCGCGTGCTGCGGACGCTGCGCGGAAGTAGCCCGATAGGGTTTAGTCCGTTGGGGAACGGGTTTATCGGCGGGAACAACTATGCGCTCTACAGCAAGTCGGCGTTGTTGTGGGATGAGCGGCAGTCACCGGGGGGGGTGTTGTCTAGGGTGATCGCCCCGGTGGATATTGTGGCGGCGGAGACGTATAACATCCGCAAGGTAACGGTGCTTTACGGCCATGAGAAGCCGGTACGTGCCCTGGTCTTTTCGCCGGATAACAACATGTTGGCGAGCGCGGGGGAGGACGATGAGATTGTGCTGTGGAATATGGAGACAGGTGGCACGGCGGCGGTGTTGAAAGAGCATAAGGCGGACATTACCGGGTTGGCATTCTCGCCGGACGGCAAGACGTTGGCGTCTAGCAGTGGGTATTATAACAACACGGAGGACAACACCGTGCGGCTGTGGGACGTAGATGAAAACACGCAACAGATGGTGTTTAACGGGCATGGGTCACGGGTGGTGGCGGTGGCGTTTGGCCCGCGAGGGGAGCAGTTGGTGTCTGCGGAGACGGACGGGATCGTGTTGGTGTGGAACCGGGCTGACGGGAAAATTGTCCGGAAGATCAAGACGCCATCCACGATTAACGATATGGCGCTCAACAACACGGGGGCGTTGGTGGCAACCGCGCACGGTAGCGAGACGGCCCTGATGGACCGCAAGGTGCGGCTGTGGAATGTGGACACGGGGGAACTATTGCAGGAGATTAATGATTTTGATGATTGGGCGCAGCGGTTATGTTTCTCGCCGGATGGCAATGTGGTGGTGGCGACGGACTACGCAGCGCGAGTGCGCGGGTGGGACGTGGCGACCGGGGTGCGGGTTAAGGAGTTGCCGACCGCGTATATTGTGCAGTACAGCCCGAAGCAGGATTTATTGGCGATGGCGCAGTCGAAAGACCTGAAGTTGGCGTCGGTACAGGGGGGGCAGGTGTTCATGCGGCTGCGGCATGGCGAGGAGATTACGGCAGTGGCCTTTGCCGCAGAGAGCGACATGTTGGTGACGGGGACGTTGGCGGGCGAAATTGCGATCTATGGGGTGATGGACCGTTCAAATGAGCTTGCCAACACAGAGCAGATGAACCGCAAACGGGTAGCGGCGGCGATTTCTGGGCGGTATGTGTTGCAGTTTGGGACGCTGACGTGTGTTCACTCGCAGGAACGCAACGGCGATGAGGTTTTCATCCGTTTGGACGGACAGACGATCTGGGCGATTGAGGAGGCCGGGCGTAAGATGCACCACAAGCCCCACCGGGCCAATGAGGTGAGCGTGTTCGACTTCCGTGAGTGTAAGATGCTGGGGCGCGATGGGTGGCAGACGACGGGGGAGTACACGCCGGAGGATTTTCGGATCACAGGGCTGACAGGGCCGCTGAAGCTGGATTTGTGGGAGGAGGATAACTTCTTGCGGGGTGGGGATGACTTCCTGGGGAGTGTAACGCTATCCCCGGCGCAGGCGGGCCAGGGGGAGCAGGAGGCAGTGATTTACAACAATGGGTCGCACTATGTGTTTAAGTATGAGGTGTTGTATGAGTAAGAGGAAAGGGGCCTCTGGCTAGAAGCCCGTTAAGCACCGCTGTGATTTTCAGCGTGTGGTTTATAACACAGGCTGGGGGTGTTAGACGCGGTATAGCTCTAGGTTGACGAGCGGCACCGGGGCGACCTCGCCGCCGGAGAGTTCCACGTTGGCAACAGGGACACGGAGGCCGTTGCCAAGGGGTTGGGGGACGTTTGGTAGCTCGCGGACGATCCCGGTTTGCCCGGCGTGGGGGGAACGGGTAATGCGAACGCGAGCGCCCCGGCGCAGGCGCTCGGCAGGTTCGAGCAATTGTGGGGCTTCGCCTTCACGCGGGGGGATGCTCATGACGACCTCTGGGCGGCGGGCGGTAAAGGGGCTGGGGGTGGCGGCGTCCAGGGTCGCACGCAGGTTAAAGTTGGCGTCCAGCAGTTCCTCGAACAGGGTGTAGATGGCATTGCTCATGGTGGCGTCGCCAAAGCCCTCGGTAATCATCACAGCGCGGTCCATCTGGTTAACGATGTCGATGAGGGTGGCGTCGATGCTGGGGGCGATCACCCCGGCGATGTCCTGTTCCTCTATGATGACGATGTTGGTGGTGGTAAGGCGGCGGCGGGTGACAACGATGGACCCACGCCAGTCCAGGTTGATGCTGCCGCCTTCGATGAACTCCATGCCGTCTTCGGGTTCAAGTTTGAGTGCCCCGACTGTGCGTTTGCCGTTGCCCCAGGTTCCCTGGACGACACCACCGACGGTTTCAACGATAATGCCGCGCCCAGGGATGACTCTGGTCACGCTACCGGCCATGCCTGCGATTAGTTCGATTTGGTCGTTGGTCTCGCGGATGACGATGCGGCCATCTTGAATCCCGGCAACGACCCCGTTAGCGGGGGAGAAGATGCGTCGTCCGCGTTCGGGGTCGTGGCGAAGGCTGGCGAGGGCCTGGTCCTGCGCCACAGCATCGCCGATTTCGACCAGCAGGTAGTCCTCCAGGGACTGACGGCGACGCAGGCGCAGGTCTTCCTTGGCGTAGATAATGTGGTGGTGGGCGGGGGGATAGCCGCGTGCGACGACGGTGTTGCCGTCAACGCGTTGGCCGGGGACTGCTGTGATAACGCCCTGAACGTCTGGGGGAAGCAGGACCTCCCGTTGTAGGGTAGTTTTGGGGATGATATAGCGTTGTGCTGGGAACAATGAGTTGAAGGCCATGTGTATATCTCCCCTTATCTCAGGTTCAAGTCGAGGTCGTCATCGTCGTCTAGTAGCTCATCGAGCGCGGCTTCTATTGCGCTCTCCTCTTGATCTAGCTTGGTCTTGCGCCGCCCAAATAGCCCACGACGGGCGGGAGCCTCATCTTCGTCTGTGGGCGCTCCCCCACCAATCACAAAGTCATCTGGGGGGTAGCGTTCTAAGACGGGTTCGAGGGCGGCTTCGTCGGGGGTGGGGTGTTCTACCCCAGAGACGAACTCATACCAGGCGGTGATGTAGCGGGCACGGTCGGCCAGTTCGAGTTCTAACGGGATGGGCCTGCCACGGGCGTCGATGATGAGGCCAGCCGCCCCACCACGGACCTTACGGCGAGCGCCGCTACGCCCGGCGAGCCGCACCCCACGGCGCAGGCCACTGATCCGAATGGTAGCAGTGCGCCCGAGTGCCAGGGGGATGACGTAGATTGCCCCACCTGTGATGACCCCCTCGACTTTTTCGCCATTTTTGTATTCGATTTGGTACTTGCCGACTTTCTCGCCGTAGCGGGGTAAGCCTTCGAGTGAGAAGGCGGTCCCCAGGTAGTCCAGGCTATCCCCTTCGGCCAGTTGAACGACGGCCTCTGGCACGATGTAGGTGAGGGCACCCATTGCGGCAACGAGGCCGTTGGGGTCTGTGTAGAGTTCGGTGATGCCGTGGGGTTGGAGGGCATCCAGAAGAAGCATGGCGGCTAACGCGGGGGTGCCGACCTCGGCGATGGTACTACCTGCGCCGATAATGCGGTCGATCTGTGGTGGGTTGGTTCGCCAATCTGGGCGTTGGTCCTCCAGCATGGTTTCCACGCCGACGCGCAACAGGGCGTGTTCCAGATAGAGGTCCTCGTGGTTGCTGGGGAGTGTGCCAGGGCGTAGCCGCTTGTTAAGCGCGTAGTTTACAAGGTCGGCACGGGCGATGGCGAAGGGAATCCAGCGACGGAAGCGGTCGATGTCAACCCCATCAACGAGGGCGGGGGCGCTTTGGCCGATGCCGATCTCGGTGCGAATCTGGCTTTTGCTTTCCTCGGCTACATTCTGTTGGAAGGTGGAGAGCACGGAACTGGCGCTGCCGACATCCAACACGACGAGCGTATCGACGGATTTGTCTATGGTGCCGAGGTAGCGGGAAATGGTGCGGTAGCTTTGGGCGGTGGGGAGCAAGCCAATTGAGGACATGCTGCTGATTTTACGGAAGCCGTGTTCCTGGCCCTCTTTGTAGGTGTCGAAGGCCTGGTTAATCCGCAGTTGGGCGCTACGGAGAAATTCCTCTTTGAGGGTAGGGCGCACGTTGTCCGCAATGAAAACGCGTGTGAGGGGTTCGAAGTTGTCCTGGACGCTTTGTATGGCGCGGTTGTTCCCGGCGTAGATGACGATGGGGCGTTTGTTTTCGTCCATGGAGGCGACAGCCAACTTGACAACATTGAGCACGCGCCACAGCGGATCAACCGCGCCGCCATCCGTGCCACCTGTGATAAAGAGGAGGTCGGGGTCGTTGAGGATAACGGCGTTGAGTTGGTCTTCCTCGTCGCGGTTGTCACGGAGGCTCAGGGTGTCTAAGATGTCGATATAGTTGCCTTCTACGGCATTGCGCCCGCTTTCTAGGCTGACATCTGGCATGAGGCCGATGAGGATGGTGCGTAGGGAGCGCCCACTGCTGGAGGTGGCGAGAAAGTGGTCTACACCTCGGCGATCGCGGCCCTCTGGGCGGATGATGGTGCCCTCGTCCGTGAGGAGTTTGCGCCCGGTGACAGCCTCGATCTGTTTAATGGCCTGTTGGAGGCCGAGGGCGACATCGTTGATGGGGAAGCCGTTGGTGCTGCGGGTGATGGCCCGGGCGACGACTTGATAGACGCCGTCTACAGGGGCGATTAGCAGCACGCGGGTGTAGACGCTGCCGAAGTCTGCCGTGAGGATAGAATTGGATTCGCTCATACGTTAACCGCCTTTGTGGTTCGTCGCTGGTTGCATTAGCCACCCAGCAGTTGTGCGATCTGGGCAATCAAAAAGCCTATGCGTTCGGTAAATACCTCTAGGGCGGTGGCAATCGCGGCGGCATAAAGCGAGCCGAAGGTGATTGCCAGGACGACGGCCCCGACCGCACGCACCCCACGGACGAGCGGGTTTTGCACGGTCACGCCGTCGTCGCGCCGCCGGGCGCTGTATTGGAAGTAGCCGAGCACGCTAACCACGCCGACAACCGTTAGGGTGCCGACGAGCCACCCTTCCCCGGCGCTGCGCCCGGTTTGGATGGCGAAAGGGATCAGCGTCCCGGTGACGGCCCCGACGACGGCAATCGCCGCGCCCGCGCCGATAAGAAACGCGAGGACAATCCGGCGGAGGGGACTGGTGAAGGCGCGCATCACGGGGACGGGGCGAATTGCCAGGAACAGGACAAGAAACACGGGGATTGCGTCCACAATGAGTTCCGGCGTACTCTGAACGTCCTGGAGGTCCGTCAGCCAGGGGGTGAGGAAGCTCTGCCAGGTGACGACGGCTACAAAACCCGCCGTTAGCCCGGCAAAGATGTAGACTGCTGCCCGGTAGAGGGGGGTGTCCGCGATTAGATAGCTGTAGACGAGCAGCGTGAGCACTACCGCCGCCGTCAGCCCAAGTTCGGTTACTGCCATAGTTGCATCCTCATTTCGGTTCGCGGCTCCAGTCTATTTCTCGCGCCGGGCCAGCGCATAGAACAGGTTGCCCAACGCAATCAGCAGCGCGGAGACGATTAGCCCGACCCGCACGGCCAGTTCGCGGCGTTCGGCGGTGAGTTGAGCCTCGCCTGCCCGTTGCGAGTAGAATGGCCCGAACACCTGGCTCCGGGCGTCTGGCGCAAGGGCGACTGCTGTCCCGCCAACCGGGGTGG
>CAYWZS010000148.1:0-2711 GCA_964462905.1 uncultured Anaerolineaceae bacterium | reverse complement strand
GGTGGGTTCCTCGGTCGCTTCTTCAGTGGCAACCGCGGTAACGGTTGGTGTTACGGTGGTTGTTGCCGTCGGGGTGGGATCATCGTTCTCACCTAGATTAAGGGGCGGCAGGACGGTGATGTTGATCTGCTCTGCCTGGACGAAGCCCTCGGTACCGTCTGAGAGGCGGATACGTAACCACTGTTCGCTGTCGTCGCCCTCGGCAAAGGCCAGCACGTCTACGGTGTCGCCGGGGGCAATGCCGCCGACTGCGTCAAAGCCGAGGCTGGGGCCGCTACGGACGTTCACAGTCCCGGTGGCGATCACATCGCCGGCCCCGGTTTGGGTAGCTGGGGCTGCGGTGGGGGCCTGGGCGACGGCGTTTGGCTCGGTGGTTGCGGTGGGTGTCTCCGTGGGTACGGCGGCGATTTCGGTCTCTGTTTCGTCTGCGCCATCCACGCTGAAGGGCGGGAAGACGGTGATGTTGATCTGCTCTGCCTGGACGAAGCCCTCGGTACCGTCTGGCAGGCGAACACGCAACCAGGCTTCACCGTCTTCGCCGGACGCGAAGGCCAGTAAGTCAATGGTCGCGCTTGGTTCTGCGCTGCCGACGACATCCTGGTCTAGCCCTGGGCCGGAGCGCACATTGGCCGGCGATGTTGACAGCACATCACCGGACCCGGTACGAGTGACGGTTTCCGCTGGTGTGTCGGTGGCGGTTGGCTCTGTTGGGGCGGGGGTGTTGGTGGGGGCCTGGGCAATGGCTGTTGGTTCACCGGGGGGCTGTTGTACGTCTACGAGGAAGGCGGCAACCCAGCCCTCCGTGTTGTTTGGCAGGCGGATGCGAAGCCAGTCGCCCTCGTCCTCGGTAGAAACCTGCTCGGTGATCTCGATCACGGTATTGGGGTCTGCCCCGGCAACAACGCTAAAGGTAGCACCGGGGCCAGCGCGGACGTTAACGGCGTTGTCCGCAATGATCGTACCAACGCCGACACCGTCTGCAACTTGAAGCGCGGTGGGTTCAGGTTCTTCTAGCACGAAGAACGAGAAGTCGGTGATGCTGATGGTATCTGCCTGGATAAAACCGACGGTGCCGTCCTCCAGGCGTACCTGAACCCAGTTACCCTCGTCAACGGTTTCTTCGATGGCGAGTACGGGAATCGTTTCCCCACTGGCGAGGTCGCCAACGACCTCGCCATCTAAGCTAGGGATAGATCGCAGGTTGACGGTGTCGCCAGCAACGATAATCCCACTGCCCTCCACCACATCGCTAGCTGCGGGTTCTGCTTCGACATCAGGGGGCGATATGGCGACAGTGGTAGGAGCCGCTGGGTTGATCTCGACGGTAGTTGCCTGGAGGAAGCCCAGGGTGCCGTCGGCGAGTTCAACCTGAACCCATTCGCCCTCGTCCTCGGTGGTGGTGACATCCACGACGGGCAACTCTGCGCCCGGTTCGGCCTCACCGACTACCCCAAAGGCGAGGCTAGGGCCGCTACGGATGTTGACGGTTCCGGCGGCTGTGACACGCGCAAGGTCGGTTTCGGCGGTTGGTTCCGTCTGGAAGGCGAAGTCGGTGATACGCAGTTGGGCCGCCAGGACAAACCCCTGGGTCGTATCTTCGAGGCGGATCTGCGCCCAGTCGGTATCGTCTACGGTTTCCAGGCCCAGGACGGCTACTTCTGCGCCGACGGTGGTCGTGCCGACGACCGTTGAATCTGTATTTGGCGCGGCCTGGAGGTTGACATCGGCGTCTACAAAGACGGTCGCAGCACCAAGCTCGCCATCGGAGGCGGGGAAGGTGGCAATATCTAGTGTGTTGGTCAGGACGAAGGCGGGTGCGTTGTTCAGGGTGACTTCGGCGTAGTCACCGATCACCGCGCTGATGAGTACGGTGTCCCCCGCTGCCAGCGGCTGCACGACATCCGCAGAGATATTGGGGGCGCTAAGGGCCTGGGTAATAGTCGCGATGACCGTGGCGGTTCCCGGCTGGGGGGTGGTGCCTGGGGCGGTGGCGTCGCCCTGCTCGACCTGACCGACCTGGACAAAGCCTTCGGTGCCGTCCGAGAGGCGGACTTGCACCCAGGCTTCATCGTCGGAGGTGCCAAGGATCGTGACGGGTTCCCCAGGGGCGGCGGTTGCCAAGCTCTCGAAGAACAGCCCGGCTCCCTCGCGGACCTGCACGACACCGTCCTCAGCAATAGTCCCGGTGTTTTCTTGCTGGCGGTAGCGCAGGTCTGGTGCGGCGTTGCGGCTGAAGAACACGCGCCGATGCGGTGCTTTGGAGTCTGCGAAGGGGTCTACCGTGGGCGACGGTGTCACCGTGGGGGGGATTGTCGCTGTCGGGGTGGGGGTGTTGGTTGTCGTTGGGGTGGCTGTTGGTGGGATAGCCGTTGCACGCGGTTCAACGGTACCTGCGGGTTCCCCCTGGAACGGTGTGACGGTGGTTGGCAGGGAAACCGCCAGCAACGGACGGGACACCCAGCCGACCTCGCCGGATGAACGGCGAATCTGTAACCAGCGTCCGTCCGCGCTGATGGTGAGGGCGTCCACTTGTTCGCGACCGTTGAGAATGGTCACGACCTGGGTGAAGCGCGTTGGGTTGGCGCGAACGTTGATGCGGTCGATACCGCGAACGATGGCGCGGGTACCGGTTGGTAACTGGACGCGGCCCGGTACGAACTCCTCGGTTTCGGTCGCGCCTGGGGCGACAGTTGGGAGAATGGTGGCGGTGG
>CAYWZS010000147.1:4576-9923 GCA_964462905.1 uncultured Anaerolineaceae bacterium | reverse complement strand
CTGATGTTCGTGTTGTTGTGCTAGGGGGAGTAGCCATCAACCTGCGCCCGGATCTCATCATCTTCTTGTGTGGCTTGCTCAAAGTAGTTCATCATGAAAACGCTACGCCGTTGACGTAGTGCCATTGGGGCAACAAGTCTTATATCGTCCACATTTGCTTCTACACGCCCATCTGCTGCTGCGTGAGCACGAGCCGCCTCGAACAGTGTATATTCGGCGCGGTGACTATCAATCTGTAGGTTATTGACCAGTTGTAGGCCGATTTCGGCAGCCTCATTATTGAGTTCTGTATCGCGCAACAAATCCTGCGCCTCGATGATTTCGCGGATGGCGGCTTCTGTTGCCATCTTCCACTCCTGTATAAACTGTAACGGATTACGGCGGAAGGCGCGTACACGTCGATATACAGCTAACCGCTCGGCGTTCGTTGTTAAACCACGCACATTCACTCGTAACCCGAACCGATCCATGATCTGTGGACGAAGGCGGCCTTCTTCTGGGTTCATTGAACCAATTAGTACAAAACGTGAACGATATGTGCCCGCCATTGCACCACGCCTAACGGTGTAGCTGCCCATCGCCGCCGCATCTAAAATTGCATCCACAATATTGTCATCCAACAGATTGACCTCATCAACATAAAGTAGATTTTTGTCCGCCCGTGCCAAGATGCCACGCTCCAGGCGAACACGGTTTTGCTGCACAGCCACCCGCTGATTGACGCCACCGACAACATCATCAAGGGTCGCATTCAGTGGTAGCTCGACAAGTCGAACCCGTTCATAATGTGAAATTGACTCACCGCGCATATAACGCTCGTAGCAGTCTGGGTAGAGCAGTTCGGCCCCCCCATATGCCAGGTCTTCGGGTAATGCACCGTCCTCGCAATCGCTTACCTCAACATCCGGCAATACATCCGCCAAACTGCGAACAGCTGTGGTTTTACCTGTCCCACGTGGCCCAATAAGTAACACGCCGCCGATAGCCGGGTTAATGACTGACAACATCAGTGCAATCCGCATCTCAAACTGACCCACAATCGCAAGGAAAGGATATGGAGCGTGTTCGGCTAGGCCTGCATCCGTGGATTTTGCTGCCAGTACGCCACGTGCGCCTGCCTGATTAAGCAAACGTAGCAACACAGATGACTGTCGCTCATTATCTAAGCTGGGTAGAAAGTTATCCTCACTCATGAAATTTCTCCCTCGCTAGATGAAGCATAAACCGACACCTGGGATTGCTGGCGTTTGCGGAACTTTTGACGCTCGACCGCCATATTCGCTCGCTCGCGTTCTTGCTCAGTGTCGAAAATCAATGGGGGTACGGGTGTTGGAGCACCCGTTTCGCCGAGTGCTACGTAAACAAGATAGGCCGTGTTTGTCCGCGAAAACTCCCCCGTGTATGGGTTCTCAGCCGTAACGATGACCTGTACTTCCATTGATGTGCGCCCTACATAGGTGATCTCCCCGGTACACTGTACCAAGTTCCCAACCAAGATTGGTTTGATGAAGTGCATAGAATCCACAGCGACAGTCACCACGGGATTACCTGCATGGCGCATCGCAACAATTCCGCCCGCCTCATCTACTAGCTTCATAATGACCCCACCGTGAACATTGCCGAATGGATTGGCATTCTCCGGGTTCATCAAGGAACTAAGGGTGAAACGTGAGTCTACAATACGTTTTCCAGTTGTCATGTTTGGCTACCATTCCAGTACACGATCATAAGTTGTCACGAGCTGTTTCGCAGCTTGCTCCCAGGTGAATTGCTTCACTTGATCGTAGCCACGCATTTGTAGTGTACTACGGGTTGTGTTGTTCTCAATAACTTCACAGAGCGCAGCTACGAGTTCCGGGACATTGGTAGGGTCTACCATGAGTGCCGCACCCCCAGCCACTTCTGGCAACGAGGATACATTTGAGGTCACGACAGGTGTACCACAAGCCATTGATTCCAGGATGGGGAGGCCGAAGCCCTCATACAGCGAAACGAAAGATGTACATGTGGCGGCACTATAAAGCGCGGGTAAGTCCGCATCGTCCACATAGCCAATGAACCGCACATGGTCACGCATGTTGAATGTGTCGAGCGCTTGGTAGATAGCATCCTCTAACCACCCGCGCCCACCTGCAATGACCACCTGGACATCATAACCCTCGCGGCGCAAGGCGGCAGTAGCCTCAACCAAACGACCATAATTTTTACGCGGTTGAACTGTGCCAATTGAGAAAATGTAAGGACGCTCATCAATACCATACTTTGCTCGGATAGCTGCGTGTTGTGCAACACTTTCCACACGCCGAAACCCTTGATGGACCCCACTCAACAACACCGTGATCTTATCGAGTGGGGTGTTGTAAAGCGCAATTAAGTCATCGCGCGTCGCAACACTATCGGCAAGAATATGATCTGCCCTTTCTACCGAGTGTGGCACAACCCGCGAGAGATAACGCTGCAAGCGAGGTGAGGCGGTTTCCGGCGCACGCAGAAATGACAGATCATGGACTGTTAGAACCGTTCGTGTTTGGGGGTGTGTGGGCGGAAGCACAAAATCTGTTGAGTGGTATAAGTCAAGTGGACCGGTGAAAATCTCGACAGGAACAGGCAACTGCGCACGGTGCCAGATGCGTGCTAACCACTTGGTCGATAGGGGAGTAGCTTTCCACTGATAATCAACAACAGTTGGCACGCTCTGTAGATGTCCTGGTGGGGATGAGGCACCTGCTACGAACAATCGATATTCACGTTCAGTCTGGGGAAGTTGAAACAGGGCGGCGGTTAACTCACGGACATAACGTCCAATACCACCCCCTTGCTCGTAGGCCGCAGTGTAGTCGATTCCAATTGTGGTCAAGTTAATCTACGTCGTTGTAGGTCCAATAACGGTTTGCGAAGAAATTCCACAACATCACCACCCATAGCGCGATAAACTGTGCAGTAACTGTGCCGATTTTGCCAACTGTCTCTGGCGATTCTACATAGCCAGGTTGAATATTTGTCATGAAATCAACGAAGAGTGGGGTGACGGCCACACCGATAGGCAGGAACGTGAAGCGAATCCACAGTGTTCGTAACGTCCAACCAATGCCATTTACAGAGGTAAACTGTACCATTTGTCTACGAATAGAGCGGGAACGGGAGTCTGGGTAGGTCCAATATCGATTCCATATAAAATTGCTTGTCACCGCAGCGAGGAACGCAACCGTCGTTGCCAGAATGACCTTCTCATTTTTGTAGGGTTCAATCGGAACAAGAATAGTCGCTTGTAAGATAAGCAATGTTCCGAAGTCTACAATGGCCCCCATCACCCCAACTACCACAAACTTCATGAAGCGTTCGACTTCTTTGGCCTTGCTCCCGAATTTGCTCGAAACGTAGGCAATGGAGCTGTTTAGCAACCGCCACGGTAAGAAAGGGGATTGTGCTGTTGTAGTGGTTGGGGAAACCGTTTTGGATTGGCTCATGTGAACGACTCCAGGCTAAGGTAACGAGCTTGCTGCCGATGCAGCAGGGCCAGCAGCCCCAGAAAAATACCAATGTGTAAAAATAAGTTATTAACGTACAAATTATCCGTTAAGCTGTGAACCATCAAATATGTCCATGTGCCCAACAAGCCGACAACAACACTACGCGCTAGGGTATCTGGATGAGCGCGTGCTTGCCATGTGACAACAAAAATACCCACCCACATCGCTAAGTACATCAGGGCACCAACTATGCCAGTCTCCGCCAGAACATTCAAGTAGTAGTTATGAGCATGACCTAACGCCTCACCCCAATTCATTAAGCGATATTGCGCGTAGGCGACTTCGTAGTTTCCTGCGCCAACCCCCAACCACGGATTCGCTTCCACCATACGGATTGCGGCCTGCCAATGGGCCAATCGTTCCACAATCGCATAGTTGGCTGGCGTGATGTCTACGCCGCGTACATCCGTGACGTTGAAAATCTCCGCTGTAATACTCAACAAGCGTGCCTCAATGGATGTAGGAACAAATCCCGCGAACCATAGCCCGCCCGCAGCACTAACACCGACAATCAGCAGCGTTGCACTCTGCCACAACCGACGCGGATAAGCGACGACCAAAACAGCAAGCGAGGCTGTAAAGCCCAACCATGCACCGCGGCTATATGATATATATACTCCGGCGGCTGTGAGGCCCGACAAGATACTAAACAGAGCAAACCCAGCGAGACAACACCATGATAGCCGCCTCGATACGCGCCAGTCATCCCACAAACGAACCGCATACCCCACAGTGACCATCACCACAATTGGAGCCGACAAGCCCATAAAGCCGCCAAATGGATTGGGCTGACCAAATGTGCCAAATGCTCGGAAATTATGCTCGTTGATGAGCAAATGGAGCGCACCGCTCCCCCCGAAATACTGATACAGCCCAATGATGGCATTGCCAGCAGCAGCCAACCCAACGGCCAGCAATATCCAGTACCAAGTCCGGCCCTGCCCCAAATCCATTACCAGTAGCACTAAAAATATGACCTGAACCCACTTGAGCCACTCACTAAGCCATGCTGTCTGGGAGAGCGCAACCCAACCAGATAGGCCGCTGGCGATCACGAACGCGCCAACAAATCCAAGCACAGGCGATGGGCTTAGGGACAATAACTGTCTACGGTCAGTCACAGTCCGCACGATCCAGGCAATCAATAACGCACCAAGCAACAATTGTCCCAGGTCTACTGGCATTGTTCCCGGAGCCTCTGTCGCGATCAAGACACGTAATGGTGCCAGAGCCACCATAAATACCAGAAGCACCAAAGGTGTGAACAGCGCGAGTAACCCTAGAATAACGAGTCCAAGTATGCCAACAGTCAATGTGAACGGAAGAAGCGCAACTAAAACGCCTACAACTACGGCTACTGCGATTTGCGCGGTGATAGTGATGGGTTGACGAAGATTAATCTGCTGCACTGTTGAGCGCCTCATGGTTTGGTGTTTCAGCCACAGTAGATACTTGCACAGCCGCTAGCAAAAATACGAACAACAGTGCCAAATCATTCACGAATACACTGTTATCCACAAGGCCATGTGCCAACAGGTTCGCCATTGCACCAACAATGCCGACAAGCACAGCGAAATGACGTTTGTTTTCGCGCACAATCCCGTATAGAAGGCGCACCCGTCCCCAAAAAGCCACTTGCAACCACGCAAAGACAAATACGCCCGCCAAGCCGAGCCGAGTCCAGAAATCCAGCAGGAAGTTGTGTGGATGGCTCAGGTCAGGCTCTTGCCATGCATCGGGCAAGATATAGGTTCCTCGGAAAAAATACAGAAATTGGTCTAGCCCCAGACCTGTGATGGGGTAGTCGCATATTACAT
>CAYWZS010000147.1:0-4476 GCA_964462905.1 uncultured Anaerolineaceae bacterium | reverse complement strand
CCCCAGACCTGTGATGGGGTAGTCGCATATTACATTGATTGCACTCTCCCAAACACGTAGCCGGAAGAAATTTGTGCCACTTGTGAAGTCAAGCAGTTGGGCAAAACGCGGAAAGCGCAACAGATAAATGCCGCCAATGCCACCAACCAAAACAAGCCCGGCTAACGGTAAAATCGCGCGACGTTGTAAAACGAGTATAAGAACCACTGCTAGGGCAACAGGTACCCCGATAAACAAGCCCCCAGCACTTTGTGTGAGTGCCAAAGCAGTACCACCAACCAGCATAAGTGACAGGCCGAGGCCACGGCGATAGCGCCCCGGCACGAGCAGCAAATACGCGAGTGCCATCGGCATTGTTCGCCCCATCCAGAGAGCGGTGTTATTTGGGGAACCGTAAACACCTGCGAGCCTTCGTGCGCCGCCCTCCGCAGTGATAATTCCTGCACCGAATGCGTACATGCCCAATCCGATACCTGCGACAACAATCCCAGACACGAGCAAGCCATCAGCGAACCACCGCAGTTTGGTCTGATCCTGAATCTTGGTGCGGAGCATCGCATAGAACAGCAGGGGTTCAACAATCATCACACGCAGTTCCGTGATGGCTGGGTCCATATAGGTTGTCCATGTCAAAGTTAACAATGCGGACAATGTAAAGGCTGCCATGCCATAATCCATCGCTGACAGTGATATGCTTGGTAGGGGCACTCTTCCAGCACGGTAACGTTTCGCGACGTGAACCATACCTCGCAACACCCAAGCACCAATTGTGATGAGTAATAGCAACTCCGCCATGGGAAAAACATAAAGATAAAGCTGAACCGGGAACAGGAAAAACGGCGACCACATGAGGGTGAGCAGCAATCCAATTTCCACACGATGATAGAAAAGCCAAAACAATACCAGGGCGGCAACGGCAGCCAGTACCAGCGCCGGATTAACATAGAGTAGTCCCGCCGAGAGTAACGACAGGCCAAGTGAAACACTATCTCGTCGCAGTAACGATGCTTCACCCCAACCCCACATCAACATCATCGCCGCCAATAGCACAACAGACGTAAGTAGCCCAAGCGTAAAGTTGACACCCCATCGCAACGAATGACCCAATTTGTATAGTGGGGTGAACACAGACCGCCATGCGATTTGACGAGCGCTCACCACAACAGCAACGGTAGCAAGGGCACTGGTAAACCATGCCAGCATAGTTTGCCGCTGGTAGGGGGTTGTCAGGTTACGGTCACTCACCACATATCCGGCCAAAACCCAACGGTCCCAGCCTCTGTCAGCGGTCGCAGTGAGGGTGTGTGTGCCGTCGTTTAATTCATCAGCAATGGGAATGGTCGTCAGGCTAGGTGTGCGTCGCGGTGATGTCAGGACAATATAGGCGTTGCCCTGTTTATCTCGAGGCAGTAACGAGGGAGCCGCATCATTCACCTTCGGGTACAAATAGGCAACATAGTCGCCCTCACGAACTACCAGTCCTACACGTTCACCAGAAAAACGAAACATAAAACGACTGTCGTTTAGCCAACCAATATCTGCCCCTAAATCGCCGAAAGTCCAGACGCCCTGGTAGGTTGCGTGGGGCGTATCTGCTGGGTACAGGCCATTGGTTGCCGCACGGGTCGGAATCGCTTGCTCCGCTAAATCTGTAAGCAACGATGTGGGTTGCCCGTCCTGCCACACAAGCGCAAAACCCCAAATCGGATCATCGTTTGGTGCAATCGGTTGCCAATGTTGAAGTGTCATCCCTGCCAACCACGGCCACTCGCGTTCAGCACGGGTAAGCATCTCCAGTGTATAGCGATTCCGTGTATCTGGTTCTACCTCGCCCCAAATGGATGGCTTGCCACTCCAGCTATCCGGTAAGCTGTTCCAACCCCAATTGCTCGCCCAGATTGCCTTATGACCATCGCCATATTCGACCATGATTTCACGTAAGCGCACGATTCGCGAGACGTTAAGTGTGTCGAGTCGTACACTGCGGTCGTTGGGCGCGGTGTCGAACCCATAAGGTTTCGCGCCAACAGCATCGAAGCTATCAGATACACCAAGCTGATAAAGTTGTTCGAGAAACACCCATTCATTCAAGTTATGTGGCCCCGTCTCGGTTGTTGGTGCCAACGCTGCCATGATTACAACTGCATGGGGGTCTGTAGAATGAATTGTTGTGTAAGCTAAACTCAGAATTGCAGCGTAATTAGCTGGACGGGGATCGAGGCCGCCCCATGCATCGCGAAGGTTCGGCTCATCCCAGATTTGATAATGGTCAACAGTGTTGCCATAGCGGGCTGCAACAGCCTCTACAAACATTGCAAATGCTTCAATTTCTGTTGGCGGGGCAGTGGGATGATTTTTAGCCTGTTCGTCGCGTGCCCAGGGTGGGGCGTCCCTGAGCACCAAAATAGGACGTAGATTTGGATATTGTGCCAAAGCTGTGATTATTGCGTCATAGCGAGACCAATCAAAATTATCTTGTTCCGCCTCAACCACAGCCCAGGAAATTTCCTGGCGAACCCACACGATATTCGCAGCCGTCATCAGGGCAAGCTGTTCATCAAGCTCATGCGGGATATACTGTTCTAAAGACGCATTTACCCCTAATCGCGGCACCCGATAGGGTAAATTACTGTCTTCTATCGGGTCCACGTAACCACGAAGCTGAAAATCGCGTGCTCCGGCTGTCGCCAAGGCTGCGATAATACCGCCAGCTAAAGCGACACAAGACAGAACAAAAATTACCCACTCGCGCATATTACTGCCACTTCGGTTGGGATGCACCGCCATCAAGTGTCAATTGGTGCGTTGCATTTGTCTCGACATCCACCATCCACAAATCACCCTGATAGATCAACGCAATCTGACGTCCACTAGGACTCCATGTGTATTCCTGAGTTCGCAGGCCAACCTGCCCCTCCGGCGGAAAAATGACACGAGCATTGCTACCATCTCGATCTGCCACAACAAGATCATACTCTCCATTGATGCTGTTAAACGGATCACGCGCACGCATATACGCTAATTGTGGGTCGATAGGATCGCCGGAGTATTTGGGCGTCGTCCAAATACCAGAGTTTTCCGCGACAGGCGTATCGAAGGTGCCGTCCAATGCAACAACTGCGGCGCTAAAGGCCGGGCTGGTTTCTGGAGGATAGTTTCCAATAGGTACATGAATCGTCGTTGCCATCAGATCATTCGCAGGGGACCATGACAAGGTCGCCCGCCATGACCATGACTGCCGTGTATTAAACACAGGATATTCTATCAGTGTGTTGAATTCGCCAGTGTTGATGTCCACCAGCCCGGCAGAATCAGCACGAACCCAGCCCAGATTCTCTCCATTTGGCGACCAGTAAAACTCTGTTCCCCACCAACTATAAAGTCCGAAAGATGACGCCTCGACAACCTGTTCAACGCGCAAGGCCTCTCCTGTAATTGGATCAATTCGCATTGCCCATAAATCGTTGAAGGCTCGCCAACCTGGTGCCGTCTCACTGCTCTCTCCTGTAGAGTAGCTAATGGTGCTATCCAAGTCTGGGATCCAGTGAGCTTGAAGCACATCTTGTGGTACGAGTTGAAGCGCTTCCGGGTTTTCGTTGTTGAGATCGTTAATGAACCACAATCCATTGGCGAAAGCGCCCTCGCGTCCATCAATAGGGTCACGCGTAAAAAGCAATCTATTTCCATTTTCGGAAAGTTCAAAGACGAATCCATCCAAATCGCTGACAGTGGTCGCCGGGCGTTTGGTTGTACTGCTCCCACGAATAACCCAGGCGTTTTGGTTACTCAAGTAAGCCAGTGTTCCTTGAATAGTAACTGGGTCAATTTCTCCGGTTGGACCAACATACACAACTTCATCCACAGCAGGTTCAATTATCACTCGGCTAATCTCAATCGGATCCTGTGGGTTTCCATTTTCTACACGAACACGATTACAGATGCGCTCAAAACCGTTGCGCCCCGCCTGCCCAATTCGTTCTTCGCCCGGCGCTAAGCCTTCGTTTAGCACGGTGCGCTGGCGATAGGCGATTTCGGCTTCTTCACATCGTGTCTCTTCGGTAACACGTACTACCGTGACGATCATACCGTCTGTGATCTGCGTGAAAGACTGTGGATTCACACGATCCAAATCTTGAAGTTCGACATCTGCATCACGCAGGAATTCACCAACCGTGACAGGCGTTTCGTAGGTAAATATTCTCTCGCGCCCATCCGCACGCACAGTGACCACCAAGTCAGTCGCTCCTGGTGTCGTTGCACATCCAACGATGAGCAAAACCACCAACCACATCATAGGGTATAAGCGCATAACACTCCCTCAAATGAAACCGCTGCATCCCTTGCAGAATACAGCGGGCGTAGTGGATTTAGCCAGGGTACATCATCTTTTAACTATGGCTTTGCCATTGGTTGAATATCGACCGCGCTGTTGTCCGTAAGTCGAACGGGATTGGACCCATCAGCGTTCATCACATA
>CAYWZS010000146.1:0-10335 GCA_964462905.1 uncultured Anaerolineaceae bacterium | reverse complement strand
CGAGCATGAGCGGTCGCCTCCCCTGCGATGCGGTAGGTTTCTAGGCGGAGGTGGGTGATGGCGTTGGACTCACGCCCGAAGTAGACGCGGTTCGTCAGCAACACGACGACGAGTTTCTGTTCCGGCATCATGCGGACGGATGTTCCAGTGAACCCGGTGTGGCCGTAGATGCCGTCGTCGTAGCAACGCCAGCCGAGGCCGTAGCGGGTACCATCACCCGTGAACTGAACGCGGTGGGCGTCCGTCATCAGTGTTTTGTTGATCCCAAGACGGGAATCATTGACGTGCCATGCCTCCGCGAAGTGGGCAACATCCAACGCCGTGCCGAATAACCCGGCGTGACCTGCGACCCCGCCCACACCGCAGGCGTTCTCGTCATGAACTTCGCCCCACACACGGCGTCCGCGCCAAGTGGGGTCCTTCTCGGTCGGGATCGTCTGTTCGCGGGTATAGCCGTTATCCAGTGGGCGATAGGTGATGTGGTTTAAGCCGAGTGGTGATAACACGCGGTCACGTATCACCTGGTCGAGTGTGGCGTTTCCCAGGCGAGCAACGGACTCGCCGAGCAACATCAGTCCGAGGTCACTATAGCGCAGCGATACGCCGACACGATCCACAAAATTTGACTGACAGATGAAATCCAGCCCTCTTGCCCAACGGTCAGCGCGGGGGACTGGGTCCGATTCGATAGGGGGGAGGGGTGCTGGGCCAGCGGCGTTGAATACATCGCGCCAGGGGGCCAGCCCGGAGGTGTGCGTGAGCAGGTGCCAGAAGGTCACGTTGGCGGGTTCAACAGTTAGTGCCGCGAGTGCTGGTGGTGTGGGTTGGGGTTGCTTGGTGTGGGGGTTCATGCCGCCGTCAATCGAACGCGGACCCGTCGCGCCGAATTCGGGGATGATCTCGATTAGGGGCGAGTCTAGGTAGACTGTTCCCTCACTGACGAATGTCAGAAATGCCGTCGTGGTGAAAAGTTTGGTCAACGAGGCGAGGTCAAATAGTGAGTTGGTTGTCGCGTCGCCGTAAGCACGGTGATGAACAGGTTGGCCGTCGTGTAGGACGAGGGCGGCGGCTCCAGTTAGATCCTGGTTGATGGCGGTGTTTAGCAGTGTGTCGAGGTCAGTGAAGGGGGTCATGTGTCCGTGTCCGTAAGGTCGGCTGTGTCTACAGGGAAGCGTGACATGCGCGGCATGTATCGCTGCTTTAGCGCGAGGTTGTGCGTGTCACCCTCGGGTACATTGGCGCTGACGAGCAAAGGCGGTGTAACCCCACGTTCATCCAGCAGGGCGGCGGCCTGTGCGACTAACGTGTCCATGATGAAAACGCCAGCGAGGGTTGAGGTGGGCCCTGTTTGTAGCCCGCTGTTGGGCAAGGTAAGGGCGGTGTCGCCGCGTGGGACGTGTGTGTCGATAACGATGTCCGCGACCTCGTAGAGCTTCTGGCCGCTGCTATGGCGGGCGGGAACGGCTTTGCTGTGCTGGAGCGCGGTGATGGCAACCACTGTCATCCTTGCTGATTTCGCAATCTGGGCGGCCTCCACTGGAACGGGGTTGATGCCACTGTTCGATATGACCACCATCACCCCCCCTTCGCGCAGGGTATAGTGGCCCAGGATGAGCTTTGCGATTCCCTCCATGCGTTCGGCATCGCCGCTTGTGTGGTCGTGGACCGCAAGTGCGGGTGCAAGCCCCCCGGCACGCCACATGATCTCACGCGCAACGAGTTCTGAGTGCCCACTGCCGAAGGCCATAAAGTCTTTGTCGGCTGCAACCGCGCCAGCGACGACGTGTGCTGCTGAACGAATGGCGTCGCCCTCGCTGTCAATGATGGCCTGTAGTTGTTCGACTACTGTTGTGTGAAACTGTTCTAGGATGTCGGCCATTAGCTCTTGACTGCCCCGGCAGAGATGCCGCGAATCAGTTGGCGTGAGAAGATGGCGTACATGATCAGAATGGGGACCATCGCTACCGTCAGCGCGGCGAGTAGTGCGCCGTAGTCTGTACGGAACTGACCGACGAACTCCGACACGCCAAGCATAATCGTGCGGGTTTTCTCACTGTTGGCGAGTACCAACGGCCACCATAAGTCATTCCAGACGGGGATCATGTGGAACACGGCGACTGTCGCCAGCGCGGGGCGGACAATCGGCACAACCACCTGGAAGAAGATGCGATACTCGCTGGCCCCGTCCACACGGGCGGCGTCTTTGAGGTCGCGGGGAATGTCGCGGATGAACTCCGTCAGGATGAACACGGTGATGGGGATGCCCCAGGCGGTGTACAAGATGACTAGCGACCAGATGGTCCCCTGAAGGCCGATGGTGTCCATAATGCGGATGATGCTGACGGTACCGAGGCGGATCGGAATCATGATTCCCAGCGCGAAGTACAGCCCGAGCAGGCCGTTCCCCCGAAAGCGATATTCACTCAGCGCAAAAGCGGCCATCGCCCCGAAGAACAGGACCAAGACCAACACCAAAATCGTGATGATAAAGCTGTTCCAGTAGTACTGTAGGAAGCTGGTGCGGAGCAGTACTGTCTCGTAGCCGTCGAACACCGCAGGCATCATGAGTGTGTTCTCAAAGACCTCGATGGTGGTCGGGCCGGGGAGGGCATATGGCTCGCGGAAGATGCCGCGACGGTTCTTAAATGAGTTGGAGATCACCACGATGATCGGGTAGAGCGCCAGCATGGAGTAGAGGATGAGGATGACGTAGCCGCCCACGTTCATGATGCCGTCTACCGAGAAGAACTTGCCGGTGACACTACGGCCCTCGACACGTTGGGCAGGGGCAACCTGTTGTTTTTGTTGTGTGTTTTGTGCCATCTGAAGCCTCCCTTACGTGCGGACCAGCCGACGTTGGACGCCGAACAGGTAAAGCGCCACGCCGAGCAAGATAATCATGAACATCATGGTGGCAATGGCGGTGCCCATGCCGAAGTTGGGGACGGCAGCACCGCCTGCGCCGAATGCCGTGCGGAAGAAGAACGTTCCGAGAATGTCCGTGGAGAGGTTCGGGTCGCCCTGGCTACCCTGCATCACATAGACGAGCGCAAAGGCGTTGAAGTTGCCGACAAATGTTAGCACGGTGACGATGCCGATGGTGGGTAGGATCAACGGGAACTTGATCTGCCAGAAGGTGTTCCAGGCATTCGCGCCGTCCACCATTGCCGCGTCAATTAGTTCTTCGTTGATCGCCAGCAGTGAGGCCACAAACAGCATCATGGGCAGGCCAATAAACTGCCAGACAGACACGAGCGACACCGTGACCAGAGCCGTTTCTGTGCGACCTAAGAGCGCGTTCGGTAGGCCGAGCGCCTGTAACGGGCCGTCGAGGATGCCCCAGGTGGGGTTAAGCATCAACTGCCACGCAAAGCCGACAATCACATAGGAGAGGGTGGTCGGCGCGAAGAGAATCGTGCGGAACACAGGCACCCCGCGCAATCCACGCCGCGTGAGGATGACCGCGAGTAGCAGCGCAATCGGGTTTTGTACGACGAGGTGAATTCCAAAGAAGATGAGGTTATTTTGAAGTGCGTTCCAAAAACGGAAGGACCAGAATTCGTCGGTGAACAACCGCTCAAAATTGGCAAGGCCGACGTAAGTCGCGCTGCCGTCGTTGGCAAAGGAAAGTAGGCTCAGGCGGAGCGAGTCCAACAACGGAAACGCCATGAAAATACTGTAACAGAGGAAGGCGGGAAGAATAAAAATAACGATATGGAAGGGAAACGCTTTTTTACCTATTGTGGACTGCATGTGATACACCCATCAGCCAGTTGTCAAAAAGGGCGACACGGAGTTTAGCCGGGTCGCCCTGGTTGGGTTCGGTTGCTGAGGTGGTATGAGGGCCACCTCAGCACATCATGATGGGGCTATTCTGCTTCCCCGTAGAACAGGTAGCTCTGAAGCTCGGCAGCCATCTCCTCGACTGTTACCTCACCAGCGAAGGCAGCCGGGAATAGACGCCAGGCTTCCAGGCGTGGGGAGATCTCGCCACGGGAGAGGAATTGTGCCTCTAGGCGGATGGTGGTTTCGCACTCGCTCTTCCAGTCGTTCATGGCGGCGGCGACGGGGTTGTCGATGGAGATCGGGTAGCCGCTGAGGGAGAAGAAGCCCGGTTGCAGGTTGGTGTAGAGGCCTGCGAACTCTGGCCCGGCGATCCACTCTAGGAAGGTACGGGCGGCTGCTTGCTTCTCTTCGCTACTGTTGGCGTTCATGCCCAGGCCGATGTCCACATGGTCGGTGACATAGCAGGTTTGGCCTGCTTCGGGTACGGGCGGCTTAAAGGCGGCCAGCTTGAAGAAGTCGTCTTCTTCCTGGGTCTGGAACAGCGGAATATCCCACGAGCCAGCGGGGAAGATCGCAGCATCCCCCAGCGGGAACAGTTGTTGTGTGTCGGCGTAGCCAATGGCCTCGTAGCCTTCCGGCAGGAATGGCTCCCAGCCGAGTACGAACTCCATCGGCTCGGTGAACTGCGGGTCCGTTAGAGCAACGTCACCCGCGATCAGGGCGTTACGGCCTTCTTCGCCGCCGTACCAGTTGGGGGCGTTGTTGTGGAAGCCCATTGTCCAGTTGGTCCAGCCATCGGAGGTACCCATAGCTAGCGGGGTGACACCAGCGGCATCAATCTCTGCGAGCAGGGCCATAAACTCTTCGGTTGTCTCTGGGACGGCCCAGCCGTTCTCCTCGAACAGCACTTCATTATAGAAGAAGCCATGTAGCACGGAGGCCATCGGGATACAGTACATGCTGGAGCCGTCGCCGGCGACCCAACCACTACGGGCAACTGGGCCGAAGGCAGCCTCACCGGCTTCGGTGACGGCAGCGTCCACAATATCGGTCACATCGGCGAGGTAGCCACGCTCAAACAGCGCGAGGCTCACGTCGAACGGACGGCAGGTGACGAGGTCCGGGCCGCCGCCAGCGTCCATCTGTGCGAGCAAGGACTGGTCGTACTCGGTATTGAGGGTTGGCTCGAACGAAACCTGAATGTTCGGGAACTCCTCGTTGAAGGCGGCGATAATCGCATCCCACTGCTCGATGTCCTCAGTACGCCAGCTACCCATCGTCAGTTCGACGACATCATCCTGAGCGGCGACGAATGATATAGCAGGTACCAGCAAGGCCATGACCATCATGGCACGAAAGAACTTGTGCATCCTACAAACTCCTTGAAGAACGTACACTAATTTATCCCCCATTAAGGGAAATTTCGCCTATAGTACCGAAATATGATAGGATCGGCAATAAATTGGTCTAGTCCATTTACGATTATGTGAAAAATGTGGGGTCTATTTGTTAAATTTGCCTGATAGTCTTATAACAAGCTGGGACTTTCGCTCGGTAGACCCGCTACAAGCGGTTGCGGGTGAGCCGTATTTGCTGGAGGCGGTGAACGGCCCGATCCAGCAAACGCCCCGTGGCCTGTATTTAGCGCGTGGGCAGTGGATGCGGCTACGACGGGCGGAATGCCCTGCGCTGAACATCCATGGCAAGGGCGCACAGGTGACGGTTGTGGCCTACCTGCAACGGCAACCGCAGCCAGAGACCCACGACTGCGAGACGATTGCCGGGGTGTGGGATGAATCTTGCAAGAAAAGGCAGTATTGTTTGTTTCTCGACCTGCCAATCTGGGACAGCGGTGATCAGGTAGGTGGGCATGTGTCGGCGTATGGTGGGCCAACCCCCGGCTACAAATACTGCATGGACGCGGCCATTGGAGAGACGAAAATTGGCTTTGAGCAATGGCACTCGGTCGGTTTTACGTATGACGGCCAGGCGGCGCGGGCGTACCTGGACGGTGTTTTAGATGAGCGCGAGGGGCGTAATCCGTTTGCGTATGCCGATGGGTTATACGACGGGGGGGCAGATGGGGCGGATTTTACTGTGGGCGCGGTGAGCCGCAGTGGAGAACCGGGCAATTTTTTTCACGGGACGTTGTGCGCGTTGGCCGTGTATCGGCGGGCGCTCACGACGGATGAAATGGTGGGTTGGCATCGAAGCAGGCAGGAGGCAAATACATGAAAGTTGGCATTGTAGGTGCGGGGTCGATGGGACAGGCGCACGCCCCCGGCTGGCTCGCCACGGGCGCGGAGATTGTCGGCGTGGTGTCGAAAGATGCCTACAGCGCGGACCACCTCGCGAAACAGCTTGGTGCGACGGTTTACAAGGACTATGGGGCGTTACTCGCGGATGTGGATGTGGTGGACCTGTGCATCCCAACGCATTTACACCGGGACTATGTGATCGGGGCGGCGGCGGCAGGCGTACACATTTTCTGCGAGAAGCCGATTGCGCTGACGATTGAGGACGGATTGGAGATGATCGCGGCGTGTGAGCGAGCCGGGGTAAGGCTGTTTGTGGGGATGGTGTTGCACTTCTTCCCGGAGTACGTCTCGATGAAGGCGGCGATTGCCAATGGTGCGGTTGGTGTGCCGCAGGTGGTACGAATGACACGGGCCTCCTATCGTCCGCGTAAGGCGTTAGACAATTGGTTTATGGACGAGGCGAAGTCCGGCGGAATGATGATCGACCTCATGATTCACGATTTTGAGATGTCGCGGTGGCTCACGGGCGGCGAGGTTGTTCGGGTGTTTGCGAAGTCCATGCGGAACGAAAATCCAGACGCCGACACGGATCACGCGCTAGTGATGCTGCGCTACGACAACGGCGCAATGGCACACATCGAGGGTAGTTGGGCCTATCCCGCGCCGATGTTCAGTGTGCGGGCGGAGGTCGCGGGGGACAACGGCCTGATTGAGTGGGACAGTGATGAAACGGCCCCGATTCAACTGTACATGCACCAGACTGCGGGGGATGGTGCCGGAGATGTGGCGTTGCCGCTTAGTCCGTTGGCGGTGGACCCGTGGGTAGCGGAGGTGGGGCACTTCTACGAGGCGCTGGTGAACGATACACCGTTCCGGGTGGAACCGCTGGATGCGTTGCGCGGTCTACAGATTGCGCTGGCAGCGAAGCAGTCCGCAGACACCGGACATCCTGTGAAGCTAGAAGCGATAAAGGTCAACGAGGTATGAAACCGTTACGCATTGGCATTATGAGCTTTGCCCACCTGCACGCGGAGGGGTACATTGGGAATTTGCGGTTTGCGCCGGGGGTGGAGTACATCGGCATGGCGGACCACGACGCGGACCGGGGCAAACACTACGCAGACCAGTTTGAGTCGCCGCTGTTCGAGAGCTACGAGGCGCTACTCGCGGAAGCGCCGGATGGGGTGATTGTGTGCAGCGAGAACAATCGTCATCGGGAACTTACGATCATGGCGGCGGAGAGTGGGGCGCATGTGTTGTGCGAGAAGCCCATCGCGACGACAACTGCCGATGCCGAGGCAATTGTCGCGGTGTGCGAGACAGCGGGGGTTAACCTGATGATCGCGCTACCAATGCGCTTTAGTGCGGCGGCGCAACAGGTGAAAGCGATGCTAGATCGTGGCGATTTGGGCGTGTTGCGTTGTGCGAATACCACCAACCAGGGCGAAAACCCAGACTATCACCGGACGTGGTTCAGTGACCCTGAACAGGCGGGGGGCGGTGCGATCATGGACCATACCGTGCATGTGGTGGACCTAATGCGCTGGTACACCGGGGCGGAGCCTGTTGAGGTGTATGCTGAGGTGGATAACCTGTTTGGTAAGGGGAAGGTCGAGACGGACACTGCCGGGCTGGTGATGATTACGTTTGATGATGGGACATTCATTTCGTTGGATGCCAGTTGGAGCCGTCCGCAGTTTTACCCGACATGGGGCAACGTCAAGATTGAACTCGTGTGTGAGCGGGGCGTTTTGCGGGCGAACTATTTTAACCAGAAGTTACAGGTTTACGAGGGGGCGGCGCAACGTCTGTTGTGGTACTTCTGGGGTAGCGACCCGAACCAGGGCATGGTGGATGAGTTCCTCGCTAGTATTCGGGAGGAACGCCCGCCGTTAATTACCGGACGCGATGGCCTCCAGGGGTTGCGGGTAATTGAAGCGGCGTATGAAAGTGGACGGACGAACATCCCTGTGCGCCTGGACTAGCTTGGTGGGTTGTTTAGGCGGAAGCCGTGGCCGCGCATGGTGACGATGTACTGGTGTTCCGGGTCCAGGTCGTTGAGGCGATCCCGTAGGCGGCGTACCAGCGCGTCAATTGCCTGTTCGCTGACGCCCTCACCGCCTGTGTCCGGCCAGACGGTATCCACGACGGCCTCGCGGGTACAGATATTGCCGGAGTTGATGTAGAGCAGTTCTAGCAAATGGTATTGCGGTGGGCTGAGGGGTGGGTCCACCTCGATATTCCCCACAAATACCCGTCTTGATTCGCGTTCCAGGCGAAGGCGTCCGCCAATCGTAGCGGGGGGTGTGAATGGGATAGGTGCGGTTTCGCCGGACGCCACAAACTGTAGCCGAATGACCATTGCCAGTCGTATTTCGTCCCCATCGTTGAGGTGGCGGCTACCCTCAAGAATTTGTCCGTTAACCCATGTCCCGTTGCGGCTGTGCAGGTCCTCAATGTGAAAGTGATCTCCATCCTTGTAGATGCGAATGTGCTCGCGGGAGATTTGCCGCTTGGGAATCTGAATTGTGCTTTCCTCGCCGCGCCCGATGGTGATGTCGTCGAAGTCGAGCGTCCACTGCGCGCCGGGTTGGTTGTTGTCGCGCAGTTCGGTGAGCATTGGGCGTTCTTGTGGGTTTTCGGTCATGTTGGCCTGCCTCTCATTATGGTGCGCTGCAACCTGTAAGACGGGGCAACGTCAAAAAGGTTCCAAATGATACAGCCTGCATTATACCTGAATTATCCGGGGGGGCGCAGGACCGCCACGGGATTCGACACGGTTAGCCCGGTGGGGAGTCCCTGGTCTGGGTAGATGGGGGTGGGATTGGCTGGGGGCACCGCCCCCGCACTCACGCCTCGGTAGTAAGCCTGTACGGTGCTGTTGCCGCTTTGGATGTTGTTGTCTAGCTGGGCCTGTGTGAACTCCAACGTATGAATGCAACGCTGCTGTGGCCCCAGGACGCGAATCGCGTTTTCGGGGTAGGTGGCGGGGTCCGCACGGAGGTTGATCCCCGGCAAGACGATATTACTGGGGGGGTCGAAGATGATGCCAAGGCCGCTGGTGTTGTTGTCCCCGACGATGACGGTGTCCGGGTTGTAGATGAAGGGAACCGTACCGAGCGTGCTGTTTATCACCAGGATGCGGATTGTGAGGACGCCGTCTGGGGTGGTGGGGACTGTGCTGGCGCGTGTCATCAAGTCGAGTGAGGTGCCGTCGGCGATGGCACGGCGGGCGATTAGCGATTGATGGTTGCCCAGGTCTTCGGGTGTTGGCAACCACGAACAGGGGAACGCCTCTGTCACGACTTGCCCCGGCACCTGGTTGGCAATCAACGTGATAACCTCATCCCCGGCTAGGGAAAACAGGGCGACCAATAGTAAGACGCCGATAATCGTGTTGGTGTTGAAACGTTCGCGGAGGCTGTTCATAAGCGCGGTCTATCAATCCAGTCTTGCGTTTTATCAATTACGGCGGCCTCGTCTAAGCCCATACTATTGTGCCACAGGATGCCGTTGTCGTGGCCCCTGAACCATGTCTGCTGGCGGCGGATAAAGTCGTGGGTCAGGTTTTTGGTGTCCTCAACTGCTTGTTCGAAGGACGTGTCGCCGTTGAGGTAGGCCGCCAGTTGCCGATAGCCAATCCCGCTCATGGCGGGGAGTTTGGCGTGATAGCCTGCTTCTAACAGGCCGCGCACCTCAGCTAACCACCCGGCAGCAAGCATCGTATCCACCCGCCGGTCCGCTCGATCATAGAGGGTATCGCGGTCCATCTGGAGGCCGATTTGTCGAATTGTGTAGGGCGGTGGTTGCTTGCGCTGTAGTTCGGTCATCGGTGTGTCTGTTTCGATGCAGACTTCCAGCGCCCGCACGACCCGACGCACGTTGTTGGGGTGTATGTTACCAGCAGCCTCTGGGTCGTGCCCACGCAGTCGCTCGTGAAGGGCGGCGGGACCGTGCGCGGCGGCGTAGGCCTCTAGCTCGGCGCGGAGTTTGTCGTTAGGCGGCACCTCTGGGATCGACCAGCCCTCAACCACGGCGGTAATGTACTGTCCGGTACCGCCAACGAGAAGCGGTAACACCTCACGTTCGTGTAGTGCGTTGATTTTTGCGTAGGCCATGCGTTGATACTGTGCCAGTGAGAGTGTTTCGTCCGGGTTTACCAGGTCAATCAGGTGGTGGACGGCAGCCGCCTGTTCCGCTGGTGTAGGTTTGGCGGTGCCGGTGTCCATACCCCGGTAAATCTGACGACTGTCCGCGCCGATGATCTCCCCGTTGAGCGCGTTTGCCATTG
>CAYWZS010000145.1:0-10614 GCA_964462905.1 uncultured Anaerolineaceae bacterium | reverse complement strand
ACTAACCATCCCATCGGATCTGCCTCATCAGCCCGTGGTTCTTCCACAGGATCCGTCGCCGCCATATCCGAGCCGAACACATCGCCGTCAGCCTCGTCAAAGGTTGTCATCCAATCCAACGCATCAGCTTCGGCCTCTAACTCATCCGTACTGACTGCCGCTGTTCCAAAACCGGACGTGTCTCCCTCACTTGCCATCCAATCCGGTTCCTCATCATCGTCAAGCGGACTATCCCCACCAAGCTCTCCCATCCAGTCGAGGTCATCTCCACCCTCTTCATCCCCAAAAAGATCAGAAAAATCCTCGTCATCATTCGCCACCTCGTCCGACCCGAAGAAATCACTACCATCCTCACCGAACAGGCTGTCAAATTCACTGGCGGGCGCGTCATCTTCAGGCACATCCCCCTCTGCCTGCGCGAACAATTCAGACAAATCCTCTAGGTCCGCGTCTGCATCCTCTGCGTCTACGCGTTCCGCAAACTGAAGCACATCATCGTCTTCACTGTCATCCACCGTCGCAAACAAGTTGGACAGATCATCGTCGTCACCATCATCGTCTGTATCCGCCGTCCCAAACAAATCCGATAGCCCCCCCGTGACACTGCTACTGTCGGTCGCCAGGGCCTCCATGTTAATCATCTCATCCAACAGCGCATCGTCGTCCTGCATCCAGTCGAGAAGCTCATCTTCGTCCGGGACATTCCCCACAGGCGTCTCCGCCAGCGGCCCTGTCTCCACAAACTCCGTGTTGTCCTCGCTCATCCACGCCAGCAGATCATCGTCTGGCTCATCAGTACTCGCGGCCTCTGGGTCCTTAAAATCTTCCCCTAACCACGCCATCGGGTCCGAGGACAACGTGCCGGTAAACTCTTGCTCCGTATCCGCCAGTAGGGCCTCACCCTCGTTGTAGACTTCACTACCTTCGCCCTCATCGGCCAGCTCACCCCCTGCGTTGGTCAACCACGCCAGCGGATCGTCCGCCTGCTGTTGCCCCGTCCACGCATTCGGATTTCCCCCTGGGGCCAACGGATCGTCATTCGGATCTTCCAACATCCCCGTCAGGCCGCTACCCCCCTGGTCTAACCACGCCAGCGGATCATCCTCGTCGCTGGCAGTCGGCGCTTCATCCGCCAACATCCCCGTCAGGCCACTACCCCCCTCGTCCATCCACGCCAGTGGATCGTCCTCGTCGGTAGGACTGGGCGACGCCGCCTCACCCAACATCCCTGTCAGGCCGCTACCCCCCTCGCCCATCCACGCCAGCGGATCGTCCCCGTCACCTTCCCAGTCGGAAGGCACCTCAGTTGTGAAGAAATCGTCAGCACCAACCGGGGTATCCCCCCCCACCGCTGCGGCGATTTCGTCATCATCCTCTAGCTCCAGGTCCCCAAACAGGTTCACCCCGCTTGCCACCAATTCCTGTTGGGCAAGCCGCTGGAAGTTTAACTCTTCGATGGTGAAGGTGTCATCTGGAACCGGGTCATCCTGCACCAACCTCAGTGCGATGTACGGGTCGATCTGCTCCATAATATTCAGGTACGGGGTCGCGTCCGTCGGACGCCCCTCACGCAACCACAACGCTGCCAGGATACGATTTGCTTCAAAACAGAAGGGCAGTGTATCTAAAACCTGAAGTGCGGTTTCCGCAGCCTCTAGCATCTGACCATGCTCCCAATAGGTCAGCGCCAGCAACAAACGCAAGTCTACCCGCTTCGGGTCACGCTCAAGCGCCCGCAATGTCGCAGCAACCGTCTTGTTGTGCATCCCACTACGGCGGTATTGGTGAGCCGCTGCACTAGACGTGATCGGGATTTTATCCAGGTCAACCCCTCGGTGGTCACGGTACAGACGACGCAACGTATTGAGCAGTTCCGCGTTATTCGGCTCTACCTCCAACGCACGCTCCAAATGCCAAATCGCGTCGTCCGGCTGGTTCAACCGCCCATAGACCGTAGCCAATGCCTCGTGTACCGTGAAATCATCAGGATACACCGCAAGAACCCGCCGCAACACATCCGCCGCCTGGTCCCACTGCCCACTTACAGCCAATGCCCGCCCCAAAAGGCGGTAAGTCTCCCCATTGCGTGGGTACGCCTGTAGAATGTGTTGGCAGTGGACGATCACGCGATCCGTCACGTTCTGCCGCAACAACTTCTCTAGGTTATTGTGGTACTCTTTGAGGCTGATGATTACCGCCATAGTTATGCGTCTTTCCAAGTTGCCCTTTTCCCGCCGCTAATTATAGCACAGGTCACAGGGTACAGAAATTCAGGTCATCACCTCCAACTTTAACTGTAGCTCCCCTTCCCCGCAAGTTTCCGAGGCACTTTATGCGTTATCTCGTGCTACTCTTACCACTGGTCTGGACAACCCTAACCCAAAGCCAACCCCCAACCCTTAGTGACTACTGGGATGGACAGGCAGATTGGGTGCTGCAAACGCAAGATGTCGGCCTACCTGTTGGCGAAAGCGACACCATCCAACTCAGCAACACCGTCTACTGGTCCTATCTACACGCCAGTGACGCCTCCGCTGGCATCGTCGATAGCTGTGGTGCTCCTGTCAGCTTTCCCGGTTGCACGACCCTCTGGCAAAGCCAGGACACAGGCACGACCTTCGCCCTAGCTGCGCCCGTCTGTCTTGTGCCGTGCGGCTCTTGCCCCTGTACTGACGAACGCGACCACATCACCGCCCAGCAGTATCCCCGTGTTGCCGTCGCCACAGACGCCAATGGCGACATAGAAACCGCCTACATGGTCTACGAGTGGCACGCCCAAACCCGCCTCCGCACCTCAGCAGATGGCGTTCACTGGTCCCCAGGCCGCGCCATCCGCTTTCCCTCTGGCACCTGGCCGGCCACCTTCCAGGATTGCCCCACCATCGAGCGCATCGGCACACACCCCAACATTGAGGGCCAAGCCGACGGTTGTCTCGTCGGTGCCCCACCCGGCATCTACATCGAGGATGACACTCTCTTTATCTTTGTCGCCGCCGGGAGTGCCCCCGGCCATATGCGCTGCTACAAGGGCGACCGTCACGCCGCAGCCCAAGACCCCATCACCCTACAACCATGCGACCATGACCCCCTCTTCGCTGGTGCAGCCACCTACGGCCCCATTGACGCTCGCGGCGCAGACGCCAACCCCTACTTCGACTTTCGCTATGTGAGTTCTGCCGACCTCCTCAAAGTCGGCGACCGTTACTACATGGCCTACGAGGGCATTCGCGGCCCCGATGTCCTCAACCGTGGCTGGGACACGCAGTTTGCCCTCGGCTTTGCGCGTAGTGTAGGCCCAGAAATCGACGGCCCTTGGGAAAAGTGGCCCGGCAATCCAGCACTCTTACCCCTATCCCCGAATTTCGGTGTCGGCCACGCCGACCTGCTTATCGTGGACGACCAAACCATCATGTACACTGCCACTTCAATGAACACCCGTGGCCGCTACGTTTTAGAGTGGGTGGGTGCAAATTCCACAGACTAGGCTAAACTGAACCCTAATCTGCAAGCTATCATTGGGAGCAACCCTGTGCGCCGTCTTATGCTCATGCTGTTTATCAGCATTTTGACCATCCCCACCTTCGCCCAAACATCCGAGGAAGAAGCCCCCTTCATTTTTGGCATGGTGCTCGTCGGCCCCAGGGACGACCAGGGATGGAGCCAGGCCCACTTTGAAGCAGGCCGTTATGTCGAAATTCGCCACAATGCCCAAATGCTGTTGCACGAAAACCACGCACTCACCGCCGCCGAGCAACCTATGTCAGAAGTCGTGGAGCGCTTTATCGAACAGGGGGCTAAGTTGATTATCCTAAGCTCTTCCTCCTTTCAACAAGATGCTGAAGAAATTGCCCCGCTCCACCCAGACATCATGTTCCTACACATCGCTGGCGACAGCGTCCTCACCGGGACCGCCCCAGCAAACCTCGGCAACCTCATGGCACAAATGGAATGGGCCAAATTCCTTGACGGTTGCGCCGCTGCCCTCGTCACCGAGACCGGGAACATCGGCTATCTAGGCCCCCTCGTCAATACAGAAACACGCCGCCTCGCCGCATCCACCTATCTCGGGGCACGCCACTGTTATGACACCTATCGTGAAGATGCAACCAACGAACTCACTTTCCGTGTGGAGTGGATCGGCTTCTGGTATAATATTGACCAAGTCACACAAAACCCCACCACCATCACCTACAACATGTACGAAAGTGGCATCGATGTGGTTATCTCCGGGATCGACACCCAGGAAGCACTCACGGTCGCCCGTCGCTTCCACCAACAGGACCGCCGCGTGTTCGCCCTCAGCTACAACTCTGAAGAGGCTTGCGAACGCTATGAAGATGTTTGTCTAGGAACTGCCTACTTTGAGTGGGGGCCAACCTACGCAGAGATCGTCAGGGCTGTACGGGAGGGAAACTGGGTACCGGGCTGGGAGTGGCGCAAACCCACATCCCTCTACACCACCCCGTCTATCGTCCGCTTTGAAATCGGCGGCGCATTCGACACCACCCTCAATGCGGACTTGGAACGCTTCCGCGCCGAACTCAACGTCTACAATAATAACGACCTCGTTCCCTCCAGCCTGCCACTATGGCAGGGGCCGCTTCAGCTACAGGACGGCACACTCCTTGCCGAAGAGGGCGAGTTGGTCAACATTCTCGATGTCTGGTACCTCCCACAACTTCTGCAAGGGATGGAAGGCTCCAGCGCAGACTTCAACGCGTTAGCACAATAACCAACGCCTACTGTGCAGCCTCTGCGGTTGCTGTTGCGGAGGCCACCAGCATATTGTCACGGTTACGTGTGATACCCGCCTGTGCCTCCGTTACCAGGTCTGGTGTGTCCGCAGGCAACACAGCAGCCAACGCCAGTACCCGCTTATACTCCAAAACAGCCGCCTCAAACGATGCCTGTCCCTCGTAAACATCCGCCCGTAGCAGATACCAAGACAGGCGTTGTTCCTGCTGTAGCGCACTGTTGATGAAATTCAACGCCACATCGTAATTGCCCAGCTCATAGTATCCCCGCGCCCGGATCGCATTAGCATCTGCCTGCGCCGCCTGTGGGATCCCGCCAATCCCCCCGTCAATCAGCGTGGTAACCTGCTCCCAGTCCTCCTGAATCAAGGCCTCCTGCGTGAGAATCAACCGCGCCTCCATGTAGTTCGTGATACCCGTAGCAGTCCCCCCATTTTCGCGCAGCGCACCCAACAACACCCGCGCCCGTTCGTAATCCCCGGCTTGGTAGGCCAGTTCCATCTCACGTTCTCGCAAGTCTGCAACTTCATCCTCCGGGGTGAGGTCCGCCGCCGCCCGCACATCCCCCAACGCCAACCCCGCCTGCCCCCGTGCCTCGTAGATATCCGCCCGCGCTAGATACGCCTCAATCGGCACCGTCAGGTCCGTGTTCTCGCCGACCTCAATCGCCCGTGTGAACGCCTCAATCGCCAGCGACGGATTCCCCTCTGCCAACCGAATGTTTCCGAAGGCCACCCACGCATCCAGAGTTCGCGGGTGGAAGTTAAGATACGCCTGCACATACAACGACGCCAGTGAGTAATTTTCTTGGTCAATCGCAATCTGTGTCCGCAGGTCGTGGGCACGCGCACTTGCCGGGTCCGCAAACAGCACCGTCTCTGCCCCTGTCAGTGCCTCATCCAAACGCCCCTGAGCGTAATCCACTTCCGCCTCTAGCAAGTAGAATCGCAAGTCATCGGTCAAACTCGGCTGTGCCAAGGCATCCGCAATCACGCCCAACGCCTGCTGATACTGCTGCCCCAGAATATACCGCTCAATCAACATCAGATACGGCTCGGCCCAGTCCGGTTCGTTACGTATCGCCTCATTTGCCTCAGTCTGTACCCGCGAGAAGAACTGCGAAGCCCCACCCGGATTCCCGTTTTCCAGCGCCGCCCGCCCTAAAGCCAAATTCGCCTCAGCCCGCCCTGCGGACAACGCCGCAATAAACGATGGGTTGTTCGGTGCCAGCGCCTGCCGTCGGTCCTCCGCCTCCTCCATAAGGTCCAACGCAGCCTGTGCCTCCCCCTGCGCGATTAACGCCCGCGCCTCCTGATGGTAGAGATTCGCGTTAAATGCCTGCTCACCTAGGTTCGCCCGCTCAGCCTGCACCGTCTCAATCGCCGGCGCATACACCCCCTGCGCGATCAACTGCGCTGCATCCTCCTCCGCTCGTCCCCCAGAACTCCCCGGTAAGAATATGTCCGTTGGCTCAAAGCGATATGGGTCCCCCGGCGGGAATGGCTGCGTCGGTGTGATTGTTGGCGTCACATCAACCGCCACCTCAGTATCCGGCGTTGCCGATGCCGTCGGCGTGAAGCCCGGTGTAATCGTCGGCGTCGTTAGTGGCGTCGGTGTCCCGGTCGGCTCCTGCAAGCTGAGGAAGCGCGTCGGCGTCGGGCGCAAGACCAACACCCGTACCGCCGGGACATTCCACAACACCCCCCCAATGATAATTAGCGGTACAATCACCCCCGTAATAATCGCCGTGGCCGCCGCCGACCGCACCAGCAAAATCTCATTTTCACCCGCCCGGTTCTCCGACTTCTTTACCCATTGCACCCCATCCGGCGGCGGCGGAATCTTCATTGCCTCATCCGCAAGATCACGCGACTGCGTCGCATACAGCACCACACGATCTTCGAAGGTCTTTGGGCGTGGCTCCGGCTCCGGGATCGGCACGTCTTGCGGGGCCAGCGGCACCTCTTCCTTAACGGGAACGCCTGCAAACGCCGGAGCGCCAACCACCTCACCCCCCGGTTCCTCCGTCACTGCTTCGGAGACAGTTGGTTTATCCTGGGGCTGTTCCGGTTCTGGCTCAGGTGTCGTCCGTTCCTCCGGCTGCCGGAGTCGCCCGCTATCTGTCGGCGTTGCACCCATTAGCTGCGTCGGGTCCACCCCCAAATCCCGTACCATCTTTAACGCCTGTTTATTACTGGGGTCTAATTCCAACACCTTCTTCAAGCTGATGAGCTGGTTGCGCTTCGTCTCCGCCACACTCGCCAGGATCAACCATGCCATATGATTCGTCGGATCCTTGCGAATCGACGCCTGAATCAGTTGCCGTGCTCTGGGAATATCACGCGCCTGGGCTGCGTTAACCGCCTGTCGAAACAGTTCTGATGCCGATTGTTCCGCCACAATAATGCCCTCAACCTGCTTGCAGGAATGCCAAAAAGATGTGAGATAATGTCACAGACACGGTTCATTTTATCCCCGTTTCGCCCGCACGCAAACAAAAGTAGGACGCACTCAGCGTCCTACTCCGCAAATCCTCTCCGGTTGTGATGCAGTTTGGAGCCTACACCGCAGGCCACGGGTAGTTTGGCCCTGGCCCCGGCACCGGGTACTTACCCGTCGTCAGCACCTTATCAATCCGACGTTGGAAAGCCTCGACCTCGCGGGGATTCAGCAGGTCATTCATCCGCTGGCTATAACGACTGCTCGTGTCCTGTAACACCACACACAACGTCTTGACCCCTTCCAGCAAAGGCTGCGGCACAGGCTCACCAGCATAATCCCAAATCACCGTGCGGAGCTTGTGTTCTGCGTTGAACGTAATGCCGTGGTCAATTCCCCAAATATGTCCCTCGCCATCCATCAGGCAGTGTCCCCCCTTACGATCTGCGTTGTTGACCAACACGTCAAACAGGCAAAGACGCTCCAACTGCGGTCGATGACGTTCATCGAACGTGAAATACGTCACATCCGGGTCATGGTCTATGAACATCTGTACCGACCCCACCCCATGATCACCGCCCCGCGCTACTGTGGGCGGCACAATCTCCCAACCCAGCGCAGCCGAAGTCAAATAGGACGCCAACTCCCGCTTGTACAACGTCCCCTCCGGGAAATCCCACAGTGGGCGCTCTCCCTTGCGCGGTTTGTAGATCGCCGGGATACACACCTCACCCTGCTTCATCGTTACCAAGAACGTGTAATTAGAGCTGTAGCGCATCAGCCCATGCGTCGTTTCCATCTCCCCTTCCCCTATTACCGCCAGAATCTCATCGGTCGTCAGCTCAACAACGGGCTTGTCGTCGTCCTGCGGGTTTTCCTTCGGAACGTTCGGCTCTTGCATGGGATCACAGCCTCTAAAACTCACTCAAAAACGGGGATGGGCGTATTTCTTCGCGGTTTACTGAAAACAAATGGATAGTGATTAGCTTAGCACCACGTAATTAATCACAGTGGCCCGGCCTCTAGCTCACAGCCAAAAAGCCGACAGCCTCTCGCCTACGTCCAGTAGTACACCAGTCGCCCGTTTTGCTTCGGGTCCGCCCGGCCCTGGTCTACTGTGTGCATCGCATGGGCACTCAACGCCCGCACCTGGTCACGGCTACACCACAGGCGTACCAACCCTGGATCATCATCCTCACCCAACTGCGGCATCTCTTGCGCTACTAACACAATCATCTGGCTGGCCTCATCATAACCAATGCCCATCTGTGCCACCCGGAACATCGGGCGAATCGGCTCACGCAGGTCCATATCCATCGTTTCGATGTCCTGCCCCTCATCCACAACCGGCTGCGCCCGTTCCGCCAGGTCGCTTACAAGGTCGTTTATCGCTTCACTAAGCGCCCACGCCTGCTCCTTCTCGATAATCAGCGAGACAATACGCGTCTCGCGCCCGGCTTGCAGATGGAAGATACGCTTCCCCTTCGGCCCAATTGTCCCAATCGTTACGAAATCAACCGGGTTCATCTCTACTTCTGTGCGAGCCATATGTCTACCTCCTCCTAAAAAGTTCGCGGAGCATCTGCATCAGTTGGCTTTTTCCGTGCCGTTGGCCTCGGCTTTTTTTCGCTGGCGTTCTAACTCCTGGACGTGCGCCGTATCGTTCACCACTGTGATAAATGGGCGACTATGCCCCAGTTGAATCCCTGTGATTGACGCCGGACTAATCACAATCCGCTGGAAAACATCCAGGTGCATCCCCAAATAATGTGCGACCACCATCTTAATCAGGTCCGCGTGGGAAAAAATTGCAATCGTGTCGCGTGGATACTCCCGTGCCAGTCGCTCAATCTCGTTGACCGCTCGTACCTGTACATCTCGCATCGCTTCACCGTTGGGGAAATATGCGCGTGTGGGGTACTCCTGAATCACCTCCCACATCTTACGGTGCCGCAAGCTGGAGATTTTTGCGCCTTGCCAATCGCCATAGTCCACCTCGCCAATTTCCTCGTTGGTCTGGATTTCGAGGTGCGGGTGATACTGGTGAACCGCCTGCGCCGTTTCCTGTGTGCGGTCTAACGGGCTAGAGATAATCTGGTGGAGTTTCATGTCGGCCAACCGCGCACCAAGTGCCTCGGCCTGCGCCTTGCCGTCGTCATTCAGGTGAACCCCTGGCGTGCGGCCAGCCAGTTTACCCGTTTTCACAAAATCATTCACTGCGTGCCGAATGAGGAGGATATGTGTCATAAAAACCTGAGTTTTGTGTCGAAAGTTGCGAAGGTTGTTAGTGGAATCTTGCGTGGACAGCATGACGTGATTTGTGATGCAACCCACACACCACAATCATATCACAAACGCATCGGAATCACATCAACGCTCATTCCCACTTTATGCGGTTGAATCTTGATTCTCCGGTTGTATAGGGTCTGTTGCTCGTTGCTGCGAACGTCCAACCGTGTATGCGCCATATAACACCAACCCGATCATCCCACTTACCAGGTTTTGTAGGATAACCGCCGCTGACAGCGCCGCCACTGCATCCGTCTCTGTCGTGAACACGCCTACCAACGCTACCAACGACAGATCACGCACGCCCAGCCCCTGAATCGACGGAATCAACAACAGCACCGAGGTCAGCGGCACAATCAGAATGTAAGCCGCCACCGGGACATCCAACCCTAACGCCGCCGATAACACAACGTGCATCCCAACGAGAATGATGTTGAACACTGTCGAATATCCAAACGCCCCTAGCAAAGCGCCCCGATGATGCCCAACCAGCGCCACCGCATCATTAAATTTGGTCAGCGCCCCCAACACCTTGCCCACAAACCGAACCGCCCCCATCCGTGCCGTCAGCCATACCAGAATGGCCTCGAAGGTACGGCCCTGCAACACCAACACCCCACCAACCAACCCCACGAGCGCCACCCCACCCGCCAACAACAGAAGATAATTCGGCACTACACCAACCGAGAACGGCAACGCCACCACCGCAATTCCGAACAGTGCCATCAAACCAATCATACGATCCAGCACAACCGTTGCCGCACTCACCGCAGGCGGGACCTCCGTCCCCAACTCCGCCGCCCGCACCACATCACCACCGAACCCCGTCGGCAGAAACAAATTGAAAAACATCCCGAAGTAGTAGAGCCGAATCAACTTCCAAAGCGGGAGTGCCTGCGTGTGGGGGCGCAACAACACCCACCAGCGTGCCGCCCGCACCACCAGCCCGACCTGAAACAACGCCAGTGCCCCCCAGAAACCCCAGGTATCAATCTGAACAAGCGCGGCGGCGGCCTCCCGCACGTCGATGATCTGCAACAGCACCACAATCCCCAACACGGACACGCCCACCCGCAACAGCGCGTTCAACCGCTTGCGATTCATTTACACCCTACTGCCATCAGTCATAATA
>CAYWZS010000144.1:0-10899 GCA_964462905.1 uncultured Anaerolineaceae bacterium | reverse complement strand
CAACGCGCCTCAGCCCGGCTGTGTCTGGCACGCCCCCAATGTTGGCAGCGACCTCTATCCGGTGACCATCGGCGGTGACAGCCTGCTGTTGGCTGGCGTGCAACAGCCGTTGCTGTTCGGCGCGGCGCTCTGCAATTTGCGCCTCAAAGTCTCGCAGTTGGCGGGGGGTGGGGGCCAGGTGAACCCAACCCCATTCGCCGTCGATAGCGATTTGTTGCCCGTTGGCGAGCAGCGTGTGACCAATATCAACGCCCACCACCGCCGGGATACCCAAACCGCGTGCGATGATCGCGGTGTGCGAGGTTGCGCCGCCGTAGCGGGTCACGATGCCGCGCACATGCGCCGGGTCTAGCTGGGCGGTGTCCGACGGGGAGAGGTCCGCTGCGACGAGAATACTGCCGTTTGGTACGTCCGGTGTGGCCTCGTATGCCGGGGAGAGTTTCCGCAGCACGCGCTTACCCACGTCCAACACATCGGCGGTACGGGCCTGGATGTACGGGTTGGCAGTGCGGCGGTATTGGTCCGCTGTGGCCTGGACTACCCCCCACCAGGCGGCCTCTGCCGGGCGACGGTCATCGGTGACCGCTGCCACCGCCGCCTGATGCAGTGTCTCGTCGGAGAGAATCATGCGGTGCGCCTCAAAGATGGCGGCATTTTCGCGTCCCAGGCGCTTTGTGGACTTTTCCGAGAGGGCCTGTATGTCCTCTAAGGCCGCGTGAACAGCGGCGCGCAGGCGCTTGGCCTCCGCTGTGGTGTCGTCTACGGTGTGGGTTGGCAGGTCCGGCTGGGCCTCATTGAGCAGAAACACCGTCCCGACGGCCAGCCCACGTGCTGCCCCAACGCCGGCCAGCACGCCGTCCGGTGTGCTGGCCGGCGCGGCGCGGCCCGGTTTATCGGGGGAACCGGTGTTGCTGTCGCCAAAGTTATCGTCTACAAGTTGCTGAACCGCGCCCAGTAGCGCCTCGGCCTCATCGCCGTCCGCGTAGAACACGAGTTTATCGCCGTGACGAACATCTAGCAGCGTAATCTGGTTCATATTACGTGCATTGACGAGGTGCTCACCCTTTTTCACGGCAAGGCGGGCGTTATACGCCCCCGCCAGCCCGACGAGCCGCGCAGCGGGCCGGGCGTGCAGGCCGAGCGCGTTCGGTACAATGACCGTAAGCTGGTGTGCGCTGTCATCGGGGAGGCTTTGAGGGGGAGTTGTTGGAGGGGCGACCTCGGCGCTTTGCGGGGCGAGGTGCTGCTGCTTGGCCGTGAGCGCGGTGCGGGCCTCCGCCAGCACATCGGCGACGAGGCTGCCCGCGCCGATCTGGACGGCAGCAGCCAGCGCGCCCTCCACGAAAGACGCTTCGCACAGGTGAACGTTCGGCTGGCGGACCGCGTCGAGGAATTCGAGCGCAACTTCGGCGCTCATCAGCGCGCTGCCGAGGTCCATCAGCACCACCACCCCGTCGTCGCTGTAAACGGACTCAATGGCCGCTAGCACGCGCATGGGGTCCGTACCGATGGGGTTCTCCGGGTCGTCAATGCCCCCGGCCACCGCAATCGGAACGTTGCTCCCGGTCATCTGCTCCGCCAGCTCCCGGACGCCCGCCGCTAGCGAGGCGCTGTGCGAAACTAGTACTAAGCCAATCATATGCACACCCCTCTGGTCGTTAGGAATCGGCGGTTTTGATTACGTCTAACAGCGTCGCCAGCAAGTAGTAGGACGATGTTGCACCGGGGTCTTGATGCCCAATGCTGCGTTCGCCCAGGTAGCTGGCACGCCCCTTCTTGGCGATCATCGGAATGGTGTCTTTAACGCCCTGCTCAGCAGCTTCGACCGCCGCCGCCAGCGCGTCCGGGATGTCGTCCCCGGCATCCAGCCGGGCGCGTAGCGCGTCCGTCGCTGGGATAAGCGCGTCGAGCATGGTCTTTTCACCCACCTCCGCCCGCCCGCGCTGCACCACGCCCTCTACCCCAACTTCAATCAAGCGCAGCAGGTCTGCCCCGTCGAGTTCCTCCTTAGACTGCACCGCCCCGCCAGCGCGCATCAAAAACGTACCGTAAAGCGGGCCGCTGGCCCCACCCACGCTAGAGATTAGCGCCATGCCGCACGTCTTGAGGATGTTGCCAATGTCGGTATCGACCACCGCTGGCAGCTTCTCCTGCACTTTTTTGAATCCGCGTGCCATGTTGATCCCGTGGTCGGCGTCCCCGATAGGCGAATCCAGCTCAGTCAAGTGGGCCTTACGCTCCTGCAAGACCTCCACGCTGTTTTCCATCCAGGCAACAACCTGTGCCTTGGTAATCATCTAAACACCCCAACGCAGGGCGGGGGTATTCACGGAGGCATCCCACAACTTGAGGATTTCGTCGTCGGCCTTTACCAGCGTGATCGAAAAGCCCTGCATCTCCAGGGAGGTAATGTACGGGCCGATGAGATGCCGGGCGATGTGTACTGACCGCCCCTCGCAGATCTCCGATAGCTTGCGATAGACGGTGTACAGCTCAGACAGCGGTGTGCCGCCCATGCTGTTGACCAGCGCAATCACCCTGTCGCCGCTGGCGAACGGCTCATCGACCAGCTCGCGCTCAATCCACGTTCCGTTCTCGCGGTCCCACTCGCGCAGGGTACGGCTGTAGGTCGGGTCGTCCAAAATACCCGCGACAAGCGTCTCGGTGATCTGGTCGGCGGGCTGTAGGTCGGCGCGGTACTGGCCCGGCTCGCCGTGGATACCAATGCCGATCTCTACCTCGTTGTCCCTTAGCTCAAAGGTCGGCTTACCCGCCGCTGGGACCACGCAAGACGTGAGCGCCATACCCATCGACCGGCCATAGCTGTTGACCTTACGCGCCAGATCAGTGCATTTGTCCAGGCTATAACCGGCCTCAGACGCCGCGCCGACGACTTTCTCCATGATAACGGTCGTGCCAACGCCCCGCCGCCCGGCGGTGTAGGTGCTATCCTTTACAGCCACATCGTCATCCACAATAATGCTCTGTACGGGCACACCCTCCGCGTGGACCATCTCCGCCGCCGTCTCGAAGTTCAGCACGTCGCCGGTGTAGTTCTTGACGATGAACAGCACCCCAGCGTCACTGGTTGCTGCCATCGCCGCCTCGTACATCTGATCTGGCGTGGGGGACGTAAAGACCTCGCCGGGGCAGGCCGCTGTGAGCATCCCCGGCCCAACGTACCCGCCGTGAAGCGGCTCGTGGCCGCTGCCCCCGCCGGAGATCACCGCGACCTTGCCCGCCAGCGGCGCGTCTGCGCGTATAATGTACTTCGGCTCCAGCGTGACCTTCAGTTCCGGGTGGGCAGCAGCCATCCCTGCCAACTGCTCTACGATAACGTCATCAACCGCATTGATGATTTTTTTCATTGATGAAATTCCTTTGCATTAAGTATGCTCATCACAGCGTAAGGCCGCTAGGCAGTTGCCAGGGTTGTCTTAAGCAAATCGCCGTCCGGTGAGAACAGGCTCACTTGCTCCGGCGGGCAGTGAACCGAGACGACTGCCCCTGGCTCTGGAATATCCAGGTGGCTCACTTTGGCCTTCAGCTGCTCATTACCGACCTTGAGCGTAACGAGGTGCTGCCCGCCAACGACAATTGACGTTCGGATGACCCGCCCCTCCACTGAAGTAGGCGTCTGCTGACCGATCTGAAGGCGCTCCGGGCGGATACCGAGAACAACCGACGTGCTACCGTTTAGCCCATGGGCGACCAACGGCTGTTTGAACAGCGGCGCGCCCAGCAACGCCCGCCCATCCTGATGGTCAACGGTGTATTCGACAAAGTTCATGCCGGGGTTGCCGAGGAACCACCCGCCGAAGCGGTTGTTCGGGTTGTTGTACAACTCGCGCGGCGTCCCCCGTTGGATGATGCGCCCGGCGTTCATCAGCGCGATTTCGTCGGCCAGCGTCATCGCCTCCGTCTGGTCGTGCGTGACGTAGATGATTGTCTGCGAGTGCTGCTGGACGAGGCGCTTGAGCGCCCGCTTGAGCGTGACCTTCGCCTCTATGTCAACATTGGTAATCGGCTCGTCGAACAGGATGATCTGCGGCTGGCGAGCCACCGCCCGCGCAACTGCCGCCTTCTGGCGGGTGGCGTTGTCTAACAGGCTTACATCGGCCTTGGCGTAGAGCGTTAGGTCGAGCGAGTCCAGCACGGCGTCTACCCGGCGATGGCGCTCTTTCTTAGAGACACCGCGCTCGCTCATCAGCGGTAGCTCGACACTGCGGTAGAGCGTTGTCCCCCGGTAAACCACCGGGTACTGAAACACCATGCCGATATTACGCTGGCTGGGCGTTAGGTCGGTTACCCGTTGATCCCCAAAGTAGATCTCGCCGGAGGTCGGCTCCTGCAAGCCAGCCAGCATCCGCATGAGCGTTGTCTTACCGGAGCCACTCGGCCCCAACAGGCAGGTGACGGACTCCGCCGGGAAGGTGGTGGTAATGTTGTCCGCAGCGATGACCGTTCCGAAGTCGCAGGTCAGGTTCTCCACACGTATTTCGGTTGCCATGTTAGCTCCCTCCCACGCTGATAAGCTCACTATCTTGCGCCCCGTACAAACGGAACCGGGACGGGTCTACGCCGATGGTCGCCGTGCCCTCGGTGGGGATCACCTGCCCGCTGCCGTGCGGCACCACCGTCTCTAGCTCCACATCGCCGGCCCGTAAGTAGATGTGCAGCTCGCCGCCGAGGTCCTCCACGAGCGTAATGTCTGCCGGGGATGTCACCAGCCCGGCGTTTGGCTCCGGGTTCAGCACGATGTCTTGCGGGCGAATGGCAACCCAAACGGCGACCTCCCCCACCGAGTTGGCGGCCTGTATCGGAAACGAGAAGATGTCCGTCTCGCAGTACCCACCGCCCCCGGTCAACTTCCCGGCCAGCATGTTCGTATTAGGGAAGCCGAGTAGCTCCGCAGTGCGGACATGGCGCGGGTTGTTGTAAACCTCATCTAAAGGGCCGACCTCAACAACCTGCCCGCCGTCAAAAATATGAACGTCCTCGGCCAGCATCAGCGCCTCTAGCGGGTCCGAGGTGGTATAGATAAAGGTGGCGGCGAGGTCCTCTTTCATCTCGCGGAGGTCGTCAAACAGGCGCTCGCGCAGCTTAAAGTCTAGCCCGGTGAGGGGATCGTCCAAAATGAAAATTTTGGTATTTTTGACGATGCCGCGCGCGATAGCGACACGCTGTTTCTCGCCGCCGCTGCACTGGTCCGGTCGCTTTTGCAACAGCGGGGCAATTTGCAACTGCTCCGCCGTCTGCTGCACAATTGGTGTGTACTCCGCTTTGGCGATGCCCATCAGCTTTAACGGATAGGCGATGTTGTCGAAGACGCTGTAGTGGGGGTACAGTGCGAACGACTGCGGCACATAGCCAATATTGCGATCCCCCGGCGGTGTGTGGGTGACATCCTCCCCGCGCAGGCAAATCTGCCCGCTGTCCGGCTGTTCTAGGCCGGTAATCAGCCGTAGCAACGTAGACTTACCGGAACCCGGCGCGCCGAACACCACCGAAAACGACCCATCACGGACCTTCAGGTTAAGGCGGTTGGCGGGGACGTGCTGCCGGTATTTCTTGGTAACCTGTTTGAACTCAACAGCATACATAATTGATAGGTTCCTTATCCTTGCTAACCAAGCCTGATTAGGTAAGGGACAAGCCAGATACTGAAGGCGACGACCGCTGCGATAATCACCAGGCCGACAAACAGGCCCAGCATCGAATTCCGAAAGTTTGCCTGTGCAGGAATGTTCCCGAACGGAACCTGAAGGATTGTCAGGATAATCAGCGCCAACACCCCGACCTCGTAGAAGTCCCGGTCTACCTGCTGGGCCATCAGGATAAACGTCGCCGTCAGCATCACAATCAGCGTGATTTGTATGGTTGACGCAAATGCCCAGCCCCGGCGCAACCCATATACGAACGACTCCGCCAACACTGCCCCCAAAAATATCCAGGACCATATGGTATACACGTCGTCTACCTCAAACGACGATTCCTCTCCAGCGGCGGCGGCTTCGGCGGCAGCCGCAGAGGAAGCCGACCAGTAGGTGCCCCCGAAAAACAGCAGCGCCGCCCCGATAATTACAACCTGAATCCACAACATCGGGATTTGGCTGAGGAAGGGCTTCGGCTGCTGAGGCAGCCTACCCTCCCGCTGTAGCGTTGCGTGGGCCATCACTACACCTCACCCCGCACCGTGCCGAACGTCATCCCGACGAGCAGATACTTCTGGAAGAACAAAATCGCCAGAATCGGCACGATCATGTAAGCGGTGGACATAGACGCCACGAACGTCCAGTCTACCCCGCCGTCAGAGTACAGGTCCGTAGAGAACGCTACCGGAATAGTGGTTGTGTCCCTTCCGCCTAAAATGAGGCTGAACAGAAACTCGTTCCACACGAAAATCAGGTTGAAGATAAAAGCCGCCACTAGCCCCGGCCCCACCTGCGGCAAGATCACACGGGTGATAACGTGCAGCCGCGACCCGCCGTTGACGAGCGCCGTTTCATCGAAGCGCGGCGACACCCCATCAATGAAGCCCTTCAGAATCCACACGGAGAACGGAATACTGAACATCGTATAGAACATAATCATCCCGAAGTACGTGTCCTTCCACTGCAAGGCGGCGTACATCAGCGAGACGGGGATCACCACCGCCACCGCCGGGACCATCCGAATGGACAGCAGCAAGAACATGATGAAGTTCGTTCCCGGTGGGTTGTAGCGAGAGAAGGCATAGGCGGCCAAGAAGGACACCGCAATCGCTAGCAACACGGCAGAGCCAGACATGACGATGCTGTTGCCGAAGTAACGCAGCGTGTTCTGGCGTTCTACGAGGTCCGCAAAATTGGAGAACGTGGGCATAAAGAAAAACTGTGGTGGGACGGACAAAATACCGTTGGTGGTCTTAAACGCGCCCAACATAATCCATAGAACGGGGCTAAAAAACAACAGCGCCACAGCCCACAACATGGCATGATAGGCGTGCTTACGCCAGCCTTTCATCCGGTTCATGTTATTACCTCCTGCTTCTGGCTGTTCAAATTCAAGATGTAGAGGAAAATTGAGGTAAACGCAATCGCGGTCAGCAGCACGATAATCGCCAATGCCGACGACCACCCGACCTCCAATGACTCGAACGCCTGCTTGCGTAATATCACAGCGATTAGCTCTGTCGTGCTGCCGGGAACGGCCATCAGGTAAACCAGGTCTAGCGTCTTGAACGACTCAATCGTCCGCAGCAGAATTCCCAACATCAAGATGAACTTACCGTGTGGCAAGATGATATAGCGTAACCGGTCGAACCAGGGTAGTCGGTCGATCTCCGCCGCCTCAATTTCAGCCTTCGGAACGGACCCCAACGCCGCCAGCGTGATGAGAATCATAAAGGGCGTCCACATCCACACGTCCACAAATAACACGGCCCAGAATGCGATAGATGTATCCTGCAAGAACTGGATTTGCGTGCCGAAGAAGGACTTTGTAAACCAGTTGACAATGCCGAACGTCGGCTCGTAGATCAACCGGAAGAACAGCCCCGCCGCAACCGGCGTGATAATCATCGGCGTGAACAGTAGCGTGAGCGCCACCCGACGCCCCGGCATGTCCTTACTCCCCCAGAACAAATAGCCGAGCAACATCCCCAGCACAGTCTCGACACTAACGGTGAAGAACACCCAAACGAACGTGCGGCTCATGCCGCGCCAGACGTTGCGGTCGGTAAAAATATCTACATAATTGTCGGTTGCTAAATAGCGGAGCGTATCTGGGAGGGTGATATTGTACTTGTAAAAACTCAGCCCTATCATCCACAAGACGGGGACGAGGTTCCATATCAGGAAAAAAAGCAGTACGGGCGTGATAAGAACAATGGGGGCAAGACGAGCATCATCCAGAATGTGGGACATCCGCGCAAGAAATGAACGCGTCGAACCCGTCTGCGGCAGGGCAGGGTTTACCTGAGCCGAACCTGTTGAATCCGCTTGCATAGTTTATTACCTTCTAGCTTGTACCTACTTGGGGGGATGAGGCCATGTGCAGGGGGCAACCCCCACACACAGCCCAGGCGTGCTAAGCGCACACAGTCACCGATTTATTCCGGTTCCGCGTCGTCACAGATGTCTGCGGGTGGGCCAATCTCGGTACGACCATTGTCGAATAGGATTTGCTGCTGCTCGCAAGCAACGAACGTCAACACGGAGAGCGCATCCTCGTACTCACCGGCAGCGTAGGCAGTGAATTCCTGCTGCTGCAAGGCCAGCATCTCGGAGTAGTTTGGCTCATGCCAGAAGTCACGGGCGCGCTCCGGTGTCAGCATGAACTTGTAGGCACGGTTCCAGGGGTTAATATCATCGAACGCCGGGTCGTTTAGCGTGGCGGCATCGGTCGGGTTCCCACCACGGCGGGCAAACTCAATTTGTGTTTCCGGCAGGTACCACCAGTTGAGGAAGTCCACGGCAACGCGCATCTTGTCCGGCGGGTTGAAGGCGTTCAGCACCCAAGGCTGCCCACCCATCGAGTAAACACGGTTTGGCTCGCCGTCTGGCCCTTCAAAGACCGGGGGCGGCACAATCATCACGGAGTCCTCCATGCCTTCGGGGATCATCGTTGCGCCAACAGCGGCCCACTGCAAAGCGGTAGCTACGGTTCCCTGGGTGAAGGCGTCTACGTTCTCGGCAATGCCCATGTTAAGCGCGCCGGGAGGCGTGTAGTTCAACATACGACGGTTCAACTCAAGCGCCTCGGCGTTTGCCTCGGTGTCGAGCGTGCCGACCATTGTACGGTTGACCTCATCCCAATGCTCACCCCCGCGTGACCACATAAACGGGTAGAGCTGCATGGAGTAGAAGTCGTAGACAACCGAGTGCTGCATGGCTATACCGTAGAGGTTCTCATCCGGGCGGGTGAAGAACGCGGTAATCATTTCGAACTCCTCGAACGTGAGTTGCTCCCACTCCTCGAAAGTCATCGGGATAGCAAACCCATTCTCCTCCTCGAAGGCGACCATCTCATCCGGGTCGTTCACGATGTCTGTACGGATAAACAATACCTGCACGTCACCCTCTTGCGGCAAGCCCCAGATCTCATCGGAACCATCTGGGAATACTTGATAGGTCGTGCGGGCTACGTCGCTGTATAGCTCCAGGTCCAGGCCCGGTTGCGGGGCGATGTCCATGTCTGGGATGCCGTTGGCAATCAGCTCGTCCATGTCCACAATCCAGCCCGGCGTAGCCAACGCACCCAACCACTGGCTGTCGCTGATGATGATGTTAAACTCATCGGACCCTGTGGCGAGTGAGGCGGCGGCACGCTGGAACAGCGACTCGAACGGGGACTCGGTAAAAGTGAAGCTCACCTCGTAACCGTAGTTCTCCATCGCGTAGTCCACGAACAGGTCGTTCGCCATCTCCGCGCCGAGGCTACTCGGCAACCAGCCGCCAATACCAAGAATAGACATTTCAATCGACTCACCGGCCAGTGGGTGTTCATCCTGACCGACCGCCGGCATGACGGACAGCATCGCTGCCAGCATCACCACCAGCCCGACGACAAAATATCTAGCGGAAGACTTGGGGAATTTGTTCATAAAAATATCCTCTTTGACTTAAATGGGCTAATTTTTTAGCGGAAAGCAATAAACTTTACCATTAGGTTATTATTGATGATGACCAACTCAATTGACAAAGATAATGCCAGTTACGTTGCAATATGCACCACCCGAAATTCGTTATGTTGTATATTGCAACGTAAAACGCCCTATTGTGAGCGGTTGGTGAAACGAAATGGGCCTGCCAGCGGCAAACCCGTGAGCGTTAGTTCATCGGGAGCTTGGGCGTTTCGGTCATAAACGCCAGCGTGGTGTCGTAGTCCACAATGCCCGCGTCCGAGCCTAGCCCGGTGATGACCAACGCAGAGGCCGCCGCCCCAAACAACCCGCACCGTTCCAGGGGCCAGCCTTTACTCAGCCCGACGAGGAACCCGGCGCAGTAGGCGTCTCCGCAGCCGGTAGAGTCTACCACCGGGACCTCAAACGCCGGGATGCGAATGGGCGCGTCCAAATTGCGGGAAGCGATGATACTCCCCTGGCCGCCCATCGTGAATACGGCATAATGCAGTCCCTTATCCAGAAAGAAGTTGATAATCTCGTCTGGCTTATCCTCGCCAATCCCGGCGATCATTCCGGCCTCCTCGATGCCCGGCAGGAAGTAGTCGATATACGGCAGCGACGGCTCGATGACGGCCAGCATGTCATCATGTGGAACGGCCAGAATATCGAGGGTGGTTACCGTGTCGTTTTCCTTGGCGAACTTGAGCACCTCGGCCATCGGCTCGCCGTCGAGCTTGGGCAGCAGGTACGTGCCGCCGAAGTGTAGGTAGTCCGCCGCCTTAATCGCGTCCCAGTTGATGTCGTCTAGCGAGAACTCCGCATTAGCCCCCAGCACATGAAGCGCGGGGCGCTCTCCATTGGGGCGAATGGGCAGCATGGTACAGGATGTCTGTACGCCGTCCTTGCGAACCAAATTATCGGTGTTGATGCCGTAACGGTGCATCGTATCGACAATAAAGTTACCCGGCTCGTCCTGGCCTATCGCACCCATCGTGACGACCTCCGCGCCGAGCTTCGCCAGGTCAACGGCGGTCCCAGCAGCGGTCCCGGCCACCGTCAGCCGAATCTCGTTAATCAGGTCGATATTCTGGCCCGGCGGGATGCTCTCCACATGCCGCCCCAACACGTCCAGAATATGGACGCCCACGGTCATAATTGTTGCCATAAATGTTTTATCTCCTTGAAAATCAGTTTTTGGTAGCACCACAGAATAGCGTGGACTGGAAAAAGAGGGGTTCATCAGCAAACTTGTTCGTGACCAAACAAGCAAGTTTGCGGAAATCAGATGAACC